>JAESPE010000062.1 GCA_016756835.1 gamma proteobacterium endosymbiont of Lamellibrachia anaximandri
CATCAACCGGGTTGGAGAGGGTCAGGGTAAACGTCTCACTCGGTTCCCAGATCGTGTCACTGGTTGGGCTCAAGGTCAGGCTCTTGCTCAGTTCACCATTGAGGAAGGTCAGTGTGCCGTTGATGGCCGTGTAGTCACCCGGCGCATTGGCAGTGACATCCGCTGTGGCGTAGTCGACCGTTACCGTGCCGTCCGAACCGCCGGTGCGATCTACCGTCACCGTGATCGCGGGACCGCCCTCAGACAAGGTGACAGTCGCATTGCTCAGATCCAGGGTGCCCGCATTGCGGACGTCGTCATCGGTGATGGTGACCGTGGTGCTGGTCTGGGCGCCAAGGGCGGCATCCACCACATTGCTCAGGGTCACCGTAAAATCTTCGCTCGGCTCCCAAACAGTGTCGTTGGTCAGGGTCAGCGGGATCGTCTTGTTCAACTCGCCGTCGAGGAAGGTCAACGTACCGGTAGCTTGGGTGTAGTCACCCGGCTGCAGTGCGCTGCCGTCCGCTGTGACGTAGTCAACCGTTACGGTGCCATCAGAACCGCCGGTGCGGTTCACCGTCAGGGTCAGTCCACCCGCCGCATTCTCCGCAACGCTCTCCGTGGCACTGCTCAGGGCCAGGGTGCCCGCATTGCGGGTGTCGTCATCGGTGATGGTTACGGTCGTAGTGGCCTGTCCCAAGGCGGCATCCACCACATTGCTCAGGGTCACCGTGAAGGCTTCACTCGGCTCCCAGGTCGTGTCGTTGGTCAGGGTCAGCGGGATTGTCTGGCTCAGTTCCCCGTCGAGGAAGGTCAGTGTGCCGGTAGCCTGGGTGTAGTCACCCGGCTGCAGTGCGCTGCCGTCCGCTGTGGCGTAGTCAACCGTTACGGTGCCATCAGAACCGCCGGTGCGGTTCACCGTCAGGGTCAGTCCACCCGCCGCATTCTCAGCAACACTCTCCGTTGCACTGCTCAGGGCAAGGGTGCCCGCATTGCGTGGATCGTCATCGTCGATGGTCACTGTCGCAGTGGCCAAGCCCAGGGTGGCATCAACCGGGTTGGAGAGGGTCAGGGTAAACGTCTCACTCGGTTCCCAGATCGTGTCATTGGCCGGGGTCAAGGTCAGGGTCTTGCTCAGTTCTCCATTGAGGAAGGTCAGCGTACCGTTGATGGCCGTGTAGTCACCCGGCGCATTGGCAGTGACATCCGCTGTGGCATAGTCAACTGTTACC
The DNA here is from genome assembly GCA_016756835.1 of gamma proteobacterium endosymbiont of Lamellibrachia anaximandri. GTDB lineage: Bacteria > Pseudomonadota > Gammaproteobacteria > Chromatiales > Chromatiaceae > QGON01. The sequence goes on from JAESPE010000062.1 coordinate 1,212, forward strand.
GTGCCATCTGAACCGCCGGTACGATCGACCGTCAAGGTGATCGCGGGACCACTTTCTGACAGGGTGGCAGTGGCGGCACTCAGGGCCAGGGTGCCCGCAGCCCGTGTATCGTCATCGGCGATGGTAATGGTGGCAGCAGACAGACCCAGGCTCGCATCCACCACATTGCTCAGGGTGAGCGTGAAGTCTTCACTTGGCTCCCAGACGGTGTCACTGGTCGGGGTCAACGTCAGGCTCTTGCTCAGTTCACCATGCAGGAAGGTCAGCGTACCGTTGATGGCCGTGTAGTCGCCCGGCGCATTGGCAGTGACATCCGCTGTGGCATAGTCGACCGTTACCGTGCCATCTGAACCACCGGTCCGATCGACCGTCAAGGTGATCGCGGGACCACTCTCCGACAGGGTGGCAGTGGCGGCGCTCAGGGCCAGGGTGCCCGCATTGCGGGTATCGTCATCGATGATGGTTACGGTCGTAGTGGCCTGTCCCAGGGTGGCATCCACCACATTGCTCAGGGTAACGGTAAAGTCTTCATCCGGTTCCCAGGTCGCATCATCAGTCAGGGTCAGTGGGATCGTCTTGTTCAACTCGCCGTCGAGGAAGGTCAACGTACCGGTAGCTTGGGTGTAGTCACCCGGTTGTAACGCGCTGCCGTCCGCCGTCGCATAGTCAACCGATACGGTACCATCCGAACCACCGGTGCGGCTTACTGTCAGTGTAATGCCGCCAGCGGTATTCTCAACAACGCTCTCTGTCGCAGTACTCAATGCCAGGGTGCCTGGACTGCGAACTTGGTCATCGGTGATGGTGACCGTGGTGCTGGTCTGGGCACCCAGGGTGGCATCCACCACATTGCTCAGGGTAACGGTAAAGTCTTCATCCGGTTCCCAGGTCGCATCATCAGTCAGGGTCAGCGGGATCGTCTGGCTCAGTTCCCCGTCGAGGAAGGTCAGTGTGCCGGTAGCCTGGGTGTAGTCACCCGGTTGCAACGCGCTGCCGTCCGCCGTCGCATAGTCAACCGATACGGTACCATCCGAACCACCGGTGCGGCTTACTGTCAGTGTAATGCCGCCAGCCGCATTCTCAACAACACTCTCCGTTGCAGTACTCAGGGCAAGGGTGCCCGCATTGCGGGTATCGTCATCGGTGATGGTGACCGTGGTGCTGGTCTGGGCGCCAAGGGTGGCATCCACCACATTGCTCAGGGTGACGGTGAAGGCTTCACTCGGCTCCCAGGTCGCATCATTGGTCAGGGTCAGCGGGATCGTCTTACTCAACTCGCCGTCGAGGAAGGTCAGCGTGCCGCTGACTGCAGTGTAATCACCCGGCGAAGTGGCAGTACCGTTAGCGGTTGCATAGTCCACGGTCACAGTCCCGAAACTTCCGCCGGTGCGACTTACTGTCAGTGTGATACCACCAGCTGCATTCTCAACAACGCTCTCCGTGGCGGTACTCAATGCAAGAGTACCCGGACTGGGTGGGGGTTCGTTATCGGTGATATCTATGGAAGCGGTCGTCGTGGTGCCAAGTGCCGCCCCCCCTCCTGGATTGGAGAGGGTAATCGTGAAACTCTCGCTGCCTTCGTAAACTGTATCGTCAAGCAGGTTTACGGTAATGACTTTGCTGTATTCGTTTTCGGCAAACGCCAGAGAATTATTGATCGCCTGATAGTCATTCCCTGAGGTTGCAGTCCCGTTTGATGTGGCATAGTCAACGGTTATCGCACCGAAACTCCCCCCCGTGCGGTTTACTGTTATGTTAACGGTGCCGTCATTTTCGTTAACTGCGTAGTTTGATGCACTCAAATCCAGTGTACCTGCAGGGAAGGTTCCCACAGGGGCACCGATAGATGCGGTGTCGGCAAAGATAAGACGTACATCAGTGTTGGCGGGATCGTCTATAACCCGGACATCAAGTGTTGTGAACCCGGCATCGTCGATAAAACCCAGAAATTTCCAGGTCGTCAGCACTGTCGCCTCTTCACCGGTAAAACCGACGCCTCCACCGTTGGTAGTGAAAGTCACCTTACTGCCGTTCTGGCTGCCCTTGTACCAGGCACCAAAGCCATGGAGGTTGTTGAGAGTCGTCGCAGTATCTGTCTTCAGGTAGAAGCCGTCTGGGTCCGTATGACCAGCGGTGAGGGCATCGAAGGTGCGCAAAGCAGACCCGTCAAGACCACTAGTCGTTGTCATCAGGAAGTTTGTGCTTCCGTTACTCTCAGCCCAGGTCAGTCCGTTGTTAGTGAGGCTTGGCACAGGAAAGGTTTCAGTCGCCAACCAGTCAGGACTATCAAACCCTTCGTTGGCAACTTCGTAACCCAGGCTTGCCAGGTCCGCGAGGTAAGCTGCTTCGTTGGTATAGGTGGTTACTGCTGCCTGGGCATTGGATGCACCTAGTAAAAAAGCTGTTCCCAGCAGAGTGAAAATTATTCTTTGGCCAATCACGATCGAATCCTCACGCTTTTCACCCCACACTTCCGCAACTGGATCTAAACGGAGATGGACACTTAGTATAAATTCATGCACCGCCGCAATTTGGTGCGCTTCTTACAGAGTCCCAACTGGCACTCTGCCGGTATCTTGTTATTTATCCGGTGCCTTAATAACTTCACGGCTATCCGAAAAAAACTGCGCGGAGAAGAAGCAAAAGCTTCAACCCCGCCGTACAGTCAATGGCAACACTCTTTTATTAAAAAGATTTATTTGTTGCCCATTCCATTTGCGCATACTTGTATCGCATGCTTACTCGCGCCTCCCATTGGCGTCGCTATTCCTTTTTCTCTTTACAACACATTTACAGAGAACGTACATCAATTGACGCTAACTCCATCAACGCGAAAGTCACCAATCACGATGGCTACCGTCTCGCCAGATTTAACATGACGATCAGGATTGCCGAACATGATGTAGTAGTTGCGATCAGGCTTGATATTCTTACCGCGGTTGGTTGGACGAAATGCCCCGACTTTTGCCGCCATCGGAACCGGCAGTTTGATGTTGGTACGATCGGTGATGATATGAGGCTTGATACGATGATCGAAAAGTAGAATTGACTTCTCCGCATCCAACACACGGAAACGGAAATCCATCATGTATCCGCCCGCACTCAGGTTGAGGCTGATAAGACGAACTCCCCAGCGCTCTTCCAGCATCTTTGACTGCTTTTCATCGATGATCTGTGGTTGTACAACTACCGGTGCAACAGGTGGCTTCCACTCAATTTTCCTCTCCTTTATCACCACCGCATTGTTGTTTGCCTTCACCACTCCGGCATCACCCGTCTGTTGCCCGGAGGACAACGTGCCGGCTTCAGCCAAACCGGGAAGGTTGTACAGAAGAACCAAGACAAATATGGCCAGAGCCAACACCATAAGAATCAACGCAGCAGATCCGCCATCATCCTTAAATTCATTCGACTCCGGGGATTCCGCCGATATGGAAGATTGTGGCATTTCCGACTCCTCTTTCTTACTCATGATAAAAATCTCATGGATTGATTGGACTATTGTTCCAGCCATATTTGCAGGTTATACGCACCCCCGCCTTACGGCGGGGGCATGCTCCTTATAGTGGGAAGAAGACCGGATAACCGATGTGAACAGCGTTTTCGGTTCCCGCCCCAAGTACCTTCAAGGTAACGGTATCACCAGGACTGGCTACCAGGGTGGTATTGTTGACGTTGATGTTGAACTTACCGTCTCCGCCAACCACTGCGGTTCCGATCAGTGCTCCGCCAGGACCATTCAGTCTGGCCTCAGCTGTTTTGCCTACATGAGCAGGAATCGTCGCGCCTTTAACTCTCCAGCGATCCAATCCGGCACCACCACGTTGGAGGTAATTCGCCTTCCGGGTCGCTACCTCGCGAATGATAGTGGCATTGGCAACGTTGCTGTCGGCCGCACCATCGTTCACATGATAGGTGAAGGTGGCAAAGGTACCGATTCTGGCGTTGCCTTGAATGATCTGATAATCGAATGAACCATCATCTATCAGATTCAACACGGACCCGCGGTTGGGCAGTGTATCAAGCACTGGTGTGATGCCGGGATTTGGCAGCGAGTCCACATCTTGTGCATTGGACTCAAGACCGTTGGCAGCAGTAATCCCATAGGTACGTGCTATCACAGACTCGGCATCGGCGACAAATGAAGTCATCTCAGTCAGGTAGATAGTGACATCACCAGCAACCGGTGCATCGTTGATCGAGTTGACAGTAATGTCCACGGTTACCGGACCAGTAACGTTACCTATGGCATCCACCACTTCGTACTGGAAGGAGTCAGCGCCGAAGAAGTCCACACCCGGTTCATAATGGAATGAACCATTTGCATTGAGGATGAAGGTACCGGCGCGTCCATTGACGGGTCCAGACCCGGCTACCAGTTGCGCGGTCAAAGCATCACCATCGGGATCGGGATCGGTATCGTTGCCGAGTACGCCTGGTGCTGCCACATCGAGGATTGCATCCTCGTCGATGCTATAGGCGTCGTTCGCTCCAACAGGCGGACCATTGGGTGGCACCGCCAGAACGGTGACAGTGACCGTACCGGGCACTACGTTTCCGTTGCCGTCATCCACGTCGTAAGTAAAACTGTCGCTGGCGCCAACAAAGCCGGCTTGCGCAGTATAGGTTACAGTCGTGTTATCGGTCGACGTGGTTGCCTGACCGGATGTCGGTGCGGAAACAGCAGCTACGCTGAGCACATCTCCATCTCCATCAGTGTCATTTGCCAGGACGTCGATGATCAGCGGCGTACCCATGACAGCGGTAACATTTTCACCGGTGACTACAGGTGCGGCATTGGGTGGGAGTACATCCACCGAAACCTGTACGCCAGCAACAATATTGACGCCGTCACTCACGGTATAGGTAAAACCATCCGGACCTATATAACCAGGACCCGGCGTATATTCAACAGCCGAATTAGGCACCGTGGCGCTTCCAAACACGCTGGAGATGATCGCGACCGAACCATTGCTTGGCGGAGAAACTCCGAGAATACTCAGAGCATCCCCATCAGGATCGATATCGTTGTCCAGCACCGTAATTACCACCGGAACATCAACCGTCGTGGAGGCCGAATCGGCATTTGCAGTCGGCGGATTGTTCACCGCCGGACCGCTCACTGCGAGGAAACGCAGCATGCCACCAAGACCGTCACCTACGGTTGCGTCAGCAGGATCAGTAGGATTGGTCATGTAACCGTTGCCGTCATAAACGGCGTAACGTCCTGCACCGGGGGTAATAATGGCGTCCTTTGTCTTGAGGGGCGGCACCTGCACAGAGTATTGCTCACGGGGAGCGTAACCGGGTACGCCGGTTGCCACATCCTGGTAGTTGTACTGCAGGCCATCCTCCGCGTGGATATTTGCATGGAGACCCTGCAGGGTCGGTACGTGAGTCTCGGCGGCCGCACTCAACATGCGTAGCAGTATTCGATCACCTTCAAAGCCGGCAGCTATATCTGGCGTCACGCCACTCTCGTAGGGTTCACCGTTGATGAGAAACCAGCGTGGATGATAAGCGATCGATGTCAGATGAGTCCCGGCAGTGACGGCAGCATTGTGCTCTGGATCGATATCACTATAGAAGAGCATCACCTCATTATCATAAGCAACGCCGTCATAGGCTTCTCCCAACGAAGTATCACGGGTCATCGCACCGAAAAGCCCCATGTAGACCTGCTCTTGAGGATGGGTGCCGCTGTGGTAGATGTAGGTGCCGGTGCGGGCAATGGCGTTGGCGCCACTCCAGGAATAGAGCTGTTTGCCGCCTGCAGCCCCGGCTTCCCGACCAAATGAGCGTACCCGTTGGGTCAGGTTAGTTCTTGAACCCGTGGAATTATCATTCCAGGTCGGTCCCATGCCTCCGGTGGAGACCGGCAGTTTCTGTCCCTGAATCATAATGGATGTCGGATCCGGCAGACCATTGGAGAGATGGATATTCAGGGTACTGTCGGCAGCAGGGAGATCAATTCTCCGGTCAGCCGACGTCGGGTCGTTGGAAGGATCCGCCAAGCCATTCACGCATGCAAGGCGATCCACGTCAAAGGTTTCGTTGTAGCAGAGACCACCTGGATCAGCGGTATAGCCCCACACTGTAATAGGCGTTGTCTCACCCGGCATTGTCCTTGTATAGACTTTGGCTGCCAAATAGACATCCAGTGCGTAGACATTCCCAGTGGCGAGGACCATGGCACTGGCCAGAGCCCCCATCTTGAAATACGTCTTCATTTTTATTGACCTTTTCATTGTTATCCCTCCCCGTCACTGGATCGGCACGTAAGGCGGTACAACCACCATCGTGCTCAGGCTGCCACCAGGAAAAATATCCCAGGTGGTCAACTCCTTCTCGGCATGTGAGTGCCAAACCAGAAAGTAGCCGCCAAAGGGATTGAGACCACCCTTACCAGGAGGCAAGTCGCCGGTATCACCGAGGAATGGGCTACCGCTCCACCAACCGCCCAAGGTCAGATCCTGCACGCCGGGAAGCGATACCGGGATGGCCTTGCCGTGATCGGCGCAGTACTCGTGATTGACATCGTCAAAACCGTCTCCGTCTCCATCGTTGCAGATGTCATCATGGCAAGCCGCGCCAGTGGCGTCATCCAGCATGTCGTGATCGCTGTCAGTACATCCATTGGTGGCGACCGGGCCGTAGATATCCCAGTTGAGATCCTTGCCCGTCCAGGTCCAGATCATGTCAACGGTCTGTTTCGGCGCGGAATTGAGGGTATTATCAGAACGCCCCAGATCCGGTGTTACACCACCATCCGAAGACAACAGTCGTCCATCTCTGGCGATGAAACGCAGATTCTCGCCGTGGAAGTGGAACGGATGGCTGTCGTGCCCCGTATTGACCGCACGCACCAGCACCCTGTCGCCTGCATGGGAGAGGGACAATGACTGGTAGGGCTGGTGAGGGAAGAGTGGATTGTAGTCACCCTGGAACAGATCAGGAAAGACCCGGCCATTGACAAACCAGATGGCAGCGTGGCGATCAGCGTTGGTGAAGTGGTTGTAGTGACCCCGTTCCATCTGCACATGGATGTCAGGGTCCATCTCGCTCAGCAGGTAAAGAAACTCCTGCTCATACTCTGTCGTGGCGCCATAAGCGATCCGGTTGCCGGCAGAATCGAAACCGGTCGGCCGGACGATCAGCGCACCCACCAAACCCATCTCAGAGTGCAGGCCGGGATTGATGCCGCCCATACTGTGGTAGAGATAGGTACCTGCTTTACTCGCTGTAAAGGTATAGGCGACCGTATCATTGAGTCCGGCCTGACGGGTCACCAGTCCAGGGGTACCACCCACCGCATTGGCTTTGTGCCCGGCAATCACCATCGAGACCGGCTCGGGAACGCCGAAGTTGGTCACATTGATAGTGATGGTGTCGCCCTCATTTACGATCAAGGTCGGCGCCGGATATTGTGGCAGGCTGTAGCCGTTACCCTCCGGGTGGCTGGCATTGGCCCCTCCATTCATGTCTCCGAAGCCCCACATATGCATGCTGGAGCCATCCGGCAGATTCATGTTGAAGGGAAAGGCATAGAGATTGAAGGTAGTCCCCCCCTGAGGTTTAATTCCCCGAATGTCGTGACCCGCCGCCATGGATTGGGACACGATCGTCGTCATCGCCATACCCAGCAATAGCATGCTGAGCAGGCGGACGGTTTTTTGTCTTATCTTTATCATTTTGCTTATCTCCTTTGATCGTCTTCCGGCTTGACGCTATTGCACGACAATCTCAGTCATCATTCCGCCGTCCAACTGCGTCAGATTGCTCATCTGATGCAGTTCTGTGGCATGAAGAAAGTAGGTGCCCGGTGCTACGCCAGTGGTATCGACCAACACATCATGAGTCTCACCACCTCCAAAGTTGACCGAGGCAACCTCACGGTAGAGGTTCTTATCTCCCGCTGCGTTACGCATATGCCGCGCACCGGTACCGACAATCTTCATCGTCAATCCGGGGGCGGTCAGGGTATAGAAGCGATCGAGACCCACATTGGAGAGCCGTAGCAGCAGGGTCTGACCTGCGGTTACGGTCGAATTGGAGGATATCAACTGAACCGGGGTATCATTGTTGAGTGTCTCACCCGGATTACCGGTGACCTTACCCGCAGGATGAATCTCACCATCAGCACCGACTATCGAGGCCCAGTTATCCGCTGGTGGCGGCAGAATCCCAGGATTGATCGTATCGGGATAACCGCGGCCGTTGATCTGCGGATAGTCGCCCTTGAGCGCTGCAAAAGGCAGCGGCTGAACAAAGAGACTGGCATCGTGGAACTCGCTGTCGAAGGCGGACACCTGGAGCGGCTGTTCTACATCCCAGGCGGTAGTACCATCACCGTCATTGTATGTGTAACCCGTGGGCGCACCCGGATCGGTACCGCCCTTGCGCGTGGCCACTGAGCAGTTGCCATTGGGCACACCCAGGGCATCCACACAACCCGTCACATCCTGAAGAGGATGTACATAGAGGTTGGCCAACATGCCCATCTCCATGTGCTCGGTCGCCTCCACATGGCAGTGATAGATATAGGTGCCAGGCTCCACCACGTTATAGTAGTAGGTCAGCGTGGCGCCCATATTGATGGAGACCGAGACCTCCGGCACCCCGTCGAACACTGCCGAGGCATTGGGAAAACCATGAAAGTGGATGGTATGGGGATCAAACAGGTCGGGGCGAATCACCGTGCCGACATTGGTCAATGAGAGATAGAACTCGTCATTCTGCTCAAGTTCGACGGTGGGGCCTGGCCACTCCGCATCAAGGATACCCTCCTTGATCACTTCCGACGCCAGTGTACCGGTCTGATCTCCATAACCGAAGATATAAAGAGGATTGTCATCCGACATTACGGCAAAGCTGTCACCGGCGATCAGATGCATACACTTGGTGTTCGCTGCTGGCTGGACCTCCTCCTCGTCCCATACCGCGTTTCCATTATCGTCTCCAGGGCACTGCACGAAGACCGCTGCGTTAACTGTTCCCACGCCACCTGACAAAGCCAACAATAGGGCCGCGGGCAGCAATTTTATTTTGAAGATTTTCATCGGCGTTACTCCTTATGAATATGTAACTGCCATTGTTATTTCGAATTGCTTTCACGTATCCGTGACCCTCATGCGAGGGCCACGGAAGCGCTTAACTACTGCAGTTCGTCCGCACCTATATCGTTGTTTCCTCCATCCGGTCGAGGCTCATTGTCAAAGTCGATCTCCAGCTGGAGCGGTACATTGGCACCGTTGTCGATACCCACCGACGCCGGGGTGATGTGGTAGTCACCCGCAGTTATCGTCAGTGGCCCGTAGCTTACCTGCAGCCAGTTGCCACCCTCATCGAAGGCACCTGCTGTCTGGAGAACCGTCGTCTCCTGCAGCACCAGGGTTTGGTCACGGGCGATGTTGACATATCCCATCACAAAGGCGGGATCACCCATGACATTGGTGGTGGCATAACCCGCGGTATCGGTCAGCAGTGAGTTCTTAGGCTCCAACTGCAGATCGAGACGGGTAACCAGACCATCGAGCACTCCCAGATCAACGCTGTAGAGATCCACATTGGCCACGTCGCAGTCAGGCCCCCCCACTGCTGGATCGCAGGGAGCGGGGAAGATTCCGAAGTTCGTCGGCGGGTTTGCTGCAGGATCCTGGTTCAGCCAGTAGAACGAGCGGTTGTGATGGACGATGTTGTTTTTCAACTTAGCGTCTGAAAAGGTAATCCAGTCACTGGTTGCACCACCGGGAAGAACCAACGGATCCACATGGCCGCTCATCACATTGGCCAACTCAGCACTGTGGGTCCGCGAAACGATACCTGCCGGCATCGGAACGGACTGATTGACGTTTCCAGGCGCAAAGGTCAGGATCGCCGCAGTCGCTGTACTGTCGTTGTTGGCAACGGTGTTGGCACGAATATCGGCCTTCAACACGTCCTGCAAAGAGACACCACCACCGGCGGCGCCAGCCACGTTGTTAGCGATCATGTTGTTGTAGATCCGCACCTGGCTCCACTTGCCTTTACGGTCAGGGTAGCGTGCCACATCATGACCATTGACCAGGGCCGCACTGATACCACCGCCGTCACCCGCGCCAGCCAGGTTGCCGCGAATCCGGTTGGAATCCACAGTCACATTGCCGGTACCGGGGGTGAGAAGCTCACCGGTAAAGGTCTCAGGCACAAGTGCCGCCTGGCCGAGGATGGCGATGCCGCCACCAGTCCTGGGACCGGCCTGGGCAAACGACTCATTGAAGAGAATATCGTTATCCTCGATCAAACCATTGTCAGAAAAACCCAAGTGGCCGATACCGCCGCCGTCACCCTGCGTGAAGTTGCCGCAGATCCAGTTCTTCTGGACCCGATAGTTATCGGCACCTGTATTCAGGGAGACACCGCCACCAGCGCCGCCAAAACCACCATTGGTAGAGATCTGGTTGTGGTGGACACGGATATCATCGTTGTGGGCATCATCGTAGACGAAGTCACCAATATCAGCGTTGGCCAAACCTGTATAGGCCGGGTCGTTCACACTGACGATCTCGTGACTCAGTTGAGGATGGCCGATGCGGACACCGCCACCGAAGAAACCAGAGTTGGCGGTGATCCGGTTGTTGCTCACATCCATGAAACTGGCATTGCCGTTGACCACAATGGAACCACCGCTACTGGCGCCAACGATGGTGAAGCCATCGACGCGAGAGCCTTTATTGCGGTTATGGCAGAAGGTCGACCTGTCAGTATCCTCCAGGCAAGTAGCCGAAGACGCCAGGCCGGCAACGAATATGCCTGCACCCTCACTGGTGGGGAAGATATTCTCCGCCAGTGCTGCGAATGGAATGTTGGCAACGATCTGCCCGGGCAATGGATCGATAAAACCGTTGTCGACCAAGGCCTTGGCCCGGGTGCGCCAATCGATGATTTTCTCGGTCGGCACCTGGCGAGCGTTGATAACCACGTCTCCAGCACCCCAACCCTGGAGTTTGACGGGCTTCCACATCATCACCATTTCGTCGTAGACACCAGGAGTGACCAGGATCAGATCCCCTAGGTTAGCTGCATCGATTGCATCCTGAATAGTGTTATGGACCAGAGGACCGGCTACAGCGGCAGAATCAACTGAACGCACCTCATAGGCGTATTTGAGCCGCTTGGTGTAGTTGGTGCCAGCATCGGTCCATTTACCCAGGGTCCAGTTGTTTCGTGCACCCCAGCCCTCTTCGATGCCAACCGTAAGGGTTACACCGACAGGCGATTCAGTACCGTCCATACCAACCACAACAACCTGGTAGGCACCGTGTGGGATTGCGACCAGTGGATCTGTCGCTGTGACATCGGCTTCGATCCGGTTTTGTCTCCAGAGGCCCACCGTCAGTTCGGTACGGATACCAGCGTCATCTTCCAGGAAGACTCGGCCCTGGCCTGCACCAAACCTGTAGTCACGCTCGATGTTTTTCGGAATGTTGCCAGTACCGTCCCAATCGGGATTTGGCACCAACATCCTGCCCATCGATTTGATGATGATCGTCTGATCCGCCAGTGCAAAGGGACCACCACCACCGTCACCCAGATGCCGCCTGACAGACGCAACTGTCGGTGTGAGATCAGGACTCTTGCAATCCAGCGGGAACTTGCCGGGGCCGGCGAATGCGGCTACAGGCAGTACCGGTGTATCCAGGTAGGTAGAGGAACCCGGCATGTACTGGAAGGTGTAACAGAACTGGCTGTACTGGGAATCAAAGAAGGGATCTATCACCTCTGCAGGTACGTCGCCCACAGTGATGATCTGCCCTGGAACACCAGTGATATCACCACTGACATCTACCGTACCGATAAGCGGATTCGGGACAGGTCCCGCATCGTTCATGCATGCGACCAGCATATTGGGCGACATACCACTGGGCTGCGGCAGATTGGCGCTGAAGGTGGAGGGAACCACCGTGTCATAGCGGCCAAACTGATCGGCATAGACCCGGCTAACCTGAACACCGTTCCAGTCGTAGAATGCGACAGGCGTCCACGGCGGTGCAAACTTCTCGCCGAAGGTCGGTGAATTCGGATCGAACTCGTTGGCCAGGTCGTTGAGAATCATACCGGAGATGTTGGCCGCAATCGGCACATCAGTGAACATATGAAACTCGGTAGCCGCATTCTGACCGGACGAGAGCGCTATCTTCTTGCGATCGCAGAGCGGACGCGTCGTACCCGCAAACGGTGCCGGGTCGTTCACTGCAGGATCGACCAACATTGCCGTATCACCACTGCCATCCTTAGTCAGCATGGAGAAGTGTTGCGGTACTACACGATCATCACCCACGCAGGTAACTGCCAATGCCTGTGCAGAAGGCACGAACACTTCGCCAAAGTCGACGTTGCGGTCCTCCTCCTTTACGAGCTTATAACCTGCAGGGGTATTCGCCTCCACGATATAGTCACCAGGCAGCATGCCCGTGAAGCCAGCCGAGGCAACCGCCGGAGTGTTATAGAAGGCGGTGAGCTTGGTCTGGATTGCAACCGGCAAAGAGCCATTGTCATATCCTTCGAAGGCCCAGCCACCGTCAAACACACCGGGACGGATCTGGTTAAAATTGCGCAGACCATCGTAGCAGTCAGGGGTCGTACCGGTGGCCGGGTCTGCCGGGTCAGTAAAGAAAGTGAACGATTCACCCTGGCAACCTGTCGGCAGGCTGTCATCCCAACTGTCGGAGTAGCCCACATTGAGCGCATCGCCCAGGTCGAATGTGGAATTGCCATTCCGGTCGATGTCCTCGGGACCGGGGAAGTTACCCTGTGGATAGTTGTCTGCATCCGCCAGATCGACCAAGCCGTTCATATTGACGTCATCGATCAAGTTGTCGTCTGCATCGAATACGCCATCGCCATCCCAGTCAATATCGCAGTCATCAGCAGGAAAATTATTCAGCGGAAAACAGTCGATGTCGCCATCGGCGTAGAGGTTCAACTGAACCCGGGGAATACCGGGCTCCCAAGTCTCTACAGCGGTAAACCGGGGATCATCCTCAGCGCGAGTGACCGCGTAGTGGACCATACCGGAGATGCCACCGTTTTCACCCACGAAAGTCGTGGTGAAGCCGTTCGCAATGCTCGGGAACTCAAAAGTTTTGTAGTCGGCCTTGCCGAACTGCATCACGCTGGTCTGTCCCAGAAATTGCTGGAAGGCCTGGGTCAGCACCACACCTGTATCCGTGCGGGAAAGGTTGTTACCGGTATTCGGATTATTTTCTTCACTCCCTGCAGGACAGGTTCCGGTGACAGGATCATAGCTGACGCCGGCCACGCACTGCGGCTGTGGAGTAAGTTGATCGAAGGAGGGGTAGGTCCAGCCATTATCGGGCAGAACCGGACCGCCGGCGTCAACCACGAAGGTGGCACCGGTCGCCTTCTTGTTTGCGAAACTCGCTTCCGCCACCAACCAGTGGAAGAAGGGGAAGACCGTATCGAAAGGCGCCTCGCCGCCGTTGTCTGTGGCGAAGTTCTGATAGACGGTGCCATCGCGCCAGCGGATGGTGACATCCTGACTCTCAGGGCCGATGCCCGCCTCAGTCGGATCCCAGAAACCATCCTGATCGGAATCGCTGAAGACAGCGGTGTTCAGACGGCCAAACCAGTTGAAAACGGAGACGTCGCCAAAGTTGCAGGATAGACCACCGTTACAGGTACCACCGGTCGTATCGACAGAAAACGCCGTCTGGGCGAATACCACCGTCATATTGGCGTCCCATATTGCAAGCTGGTAGCTGCCCGGCGCGAGATTAGCAATCTCAAAGGTTGAATCTGCAGCACAGGGGGCAGCATAAAGACCTTTGCCCAAAACGCCGTTAACCATGCTATTCAAAGCCACCCAGCAGGCCGGAAAATCGCGCCCACTGAAAAAGGTGAAATTAGGCGGACGTGACATGTGCTGATCAGTCACCTTACCTAAGATATTTGCGGTCTGTTCACCCGGCAGCGGCGGCTGCAGGGGTGGGAACCCACCCGCTTGCCCCACGACGTACTCACTGCTCGCCTTGGTAAAACCCACGAAGACGTGCGGACCAGGCAGACCAAATTCAACGAACAGCGGTGGCTCGTTGGCCTTGACCCAGGCATCGATAACCTTGGTACCTTCAATGGTCGTGGTCTGCTGCCAATTGGAACCAGTTGGCGGAATCATGATGGTGCCGTACTTGCCCGGCGCCAGATTCTTCACCGTGAGGAAGCCGTCCTGATCGGGGTGCAGGGTACCGTCACCCAGCACAGCCACCACGGGTGCGCCACCAGCCATGCAGACAAAGTTGGTCAGCGGATTGAGGTCTGGATTCCCATTGATATCGCAGGTCCGATCATAGGTCGTACCCAACGGGTTGGCGAATGCATCCTGGATGACCTGACCGCCATTATGACCATACTTACCGGCTGGCTCTTCCAGGAAGAGCGAGAAGCCGCTCCAGTCCACATGGCCCGCATTCCCTACCGGAGGATTAATCTCCTGGGGTAGATCGGGGTTACCGTTGACCGGGTAGTGGTCATGGAAGAGATAGAACGAAATCTGCGCGGTGGGAATCGGCTGCTGCTGAACCGTAACAGTGACGGTCTGCTGATCCGTGCCTGTGGCATCAATAGAGACCGAATCACCGGAGAGACTGTGCCCTGAGAACGGCAGGACAGAGATATAATAGCTCTTATTGTCCTCAACATCCGCAACCACGGCCTGGGCGGTGTCAGAATAACCGCTCAACCCCGCACCAGTCACCGAATTGATGGCTGGTGGATGGTTACTGCGATGAAAGCCCAGCGAGAGCATATCGCCAGTGCTCACATCAGGCGTTACCGCGTAGGTTGTGTCTTCTTGAATCAACCAGCGGAAGCCATTCACAGGCGCTCCGCTTTGATCCTGCACATTTAGTGTGACTTGCCCTGAATGGGCCGCCGAAACGGCCAACATAGACAAGGCAATGGCGAAGTTAAAAACCCCTGTTTTGCCTTTTCTCATATTATTGCTCATAACTTTCACTCTCCGAGCTATGAAAGACCCTGAAATCAGGATCATTCCCCACGCCATAACGGCGCATCTCCCGTAAAAAAGATTTTTGTTGGACTACGATGGAAAATTTAGAGTGATCAAGGCCCGGTGGCTACCGGCTGAACTAAGAATGATTGACTGCACGATTCCCCAGTTCAAAGCAGGAAAAAATGCAGACAGCGGGCAGGTGAACCCCTACCCTGTAGCTAGGGTATCGACGGGAATAAATACAGTCTTCCAATCAAAACACAAGGAAAAACAGTAGCTTTGAGTGGTAGGGTTGAGTCGATAGAAGGGAGGGTTGGGCAGACGCGCCGTACTTTCATAACGGCAGGAGGGCTGAAAACTTTAACAAAAAAAACAGCGCCCAAAGAAAAACCCGCGTGCAAAGCAACGCGGGTAAAGGGGATTGGGCTGAAGAGACTGTTTATTTATTACAGTTCATTTTCATGACAGTGCGTGCAGGTCACCGGCTCTCCTCTGGCAAGCGTGATCGACTCGCCCTCGTTGGACAAGGTGCGGTCTGTCGCCGCACGGGCGAGTACCGTTCCCTCGCCGTTCACACCATGACAGGCACGGCAGGCGTCGGGATTTTTCTCGGCCAGGCTTTCATGCCCACCATTAGAGAACGAAGTATCTCCAACCGGGTGCATGCCATGTGGTCCTTCAAGTGTATTGCCAAGGTCACCTGTGTGACAGGTGCTGCATTCAGAAACCGTGCCGGTGTGCCCCTGCAACTGTACGGCAGCAACATTATCGTTGGCATCTGGGTTCTTGTTCGGCCAGATACCATGAGTGGCGCCGTGGCAAGCCTCGCAGAAGATACCTTCGTGGCCGGTGCTGACCCGGTAAAGCATTGGGTTACCGATACGAGAATCATCAGGACCAGACACTGCGGGATTATTCGCCTCGATCACGTTCTCTGCAAAACGCTTGTTGGTGGGAACAATCGGGGTGGCCTTGGCATCGTCACTGCGGAAGGCCTGAAACAGACGGATACCGTCCACATTCGCATCGGCATCAACATTGTTGACCACCGTGCCGACAGTACCTGACAGACTATCCATGGCATCACCGGTATGGCAGGAACCGCAACCGGGTTCATTGGCCCAGGGAACACGTGGCTGGCTTTTGCCTACATCCTCTGCAGCCAGCTCCGGCGTTTTATAGAAACCACCACCCAACTCGAACTCACCCGGCGTGGCGGGAGAGACACCTCTGGTGAAGTCGTTACCCACCTGTTCCATGTTGCCGTGGCAGTCCTGACAGAGCATGCCGCCATTGGACATAGCGCCACGCAGACAGTCGGTGCGCCGGCCAGGGTGACACTGGTAGCAGGTGGCTTCCAAAGCATCCCGACGCTGTTGGAAGTTCTCGACTATGCCAAGATCGTTCTTGATGGCTGGCGGCATATCGGGGAACAGCTTGTCGCCATTGGCATCGGTAACGGTACCGTGATGACTGTGCATTACATTGGACATGGATTTGTGTTTGATTTGATCACGTCCGTTGGCGAGAGAGTCCGATACGGTCACGCCGTTGAGTACCAGCGGTCCATCATTCTCAGGTCCGAGCGGACCTAGCTGCGCAAGATCAAGCGCCGGCGTGTAGTGGCAGGTCTGGCAGACCACCGGCTGGGAGTTCTCCAGATCGGTACCGTGCTTCTGGTCATGCAGACGAACCAGGTTGAGGTCTGCGGCATACTCCAGACTAACATCCAGGGGTACTGCATCAAATAGTGGATCATCAAACTCTGCTATAGCTACTTTTGTCAGATTCCTGGTTGCCTCACCATTTCCGCCATTCTCAGGCGCGTTGTGACAGGAACCACAATTGGCCTCACCGGAGATGGGAACAACCGTATCGTTGGATGCCAGAACAGTTCCGCCTGCATCGATTGCCTGAACCCGAAACAGCGGCCAGGGATTTTCACGGCCGTAATCATCATAGGCAGTCAAAGGTATGCCAGGCGCTTCATACCAGTTCACCCCTTCCTTTACATAACCGAATTTAAAGGCAGGGTTGGTAAAGAAGGGCTGATCCATCACAAAGGCTTCGAACAGCTCGGTGAGATTGTCCGCATATGCGCCATGGCGACCGGGCATGGACTGTTGATCCGCTGTCAAGTTGCCATCACCCAGATAGAGCTGCTCCACATTCGGCATGGGCAGGCCCAGATCCAGGATATTGGCACCTGGCGGATAGAAGGCCGGCAGGATTCCCTGCGGGTAGAAGGCATCGTAAGCCGCTAGCGCGCCTTCCCAGAAGTTGGTTTTATATACACTGCCATCAGGCAACATACTGGAGGCAACAGGACCTGAACCGGCTGAGTTCTCACCGCTAAGGATAGGATCAAGCGGGTTTGAGGCTGCCGAATAGACAACACTGACGCCATCAGCAGGCAGCATGACTTTCGGGTCATTGCCTTGTTGGATAACCGTGGCATGCAGTACATTGAAGGGGGGCAGAATACTGGATACTCGGGTATCCAGGTCACCACAGTGCATTCCCAGATCGTTGATGGCGAAGATCTTGTAGCCATTCTGGTTGACCAGAGGTTGCTCGGCTACCGGAATGCCGGGGGTTCCATTCTGGCTTGTGGAGTTGATCGAGACCTCGGTCCCAACCGGTGGTGGTATCACAACCGGGGGAGGCGTTCCGCCACCGGTATCACCTGAATCGCAATCATGGGGGGCGTACTTGACTCGCTTCTCGGCAACCATCCCATCTGATTGAGCTGCCCGCACACTGCAGGGAACCACAGCCAGATCGTACTCTTTGAATTTCCATTCATCGTCATCAATAGTCTTGCTATTGATCACGGTCTGGTCAGATGCATACATCAGGGTGACTGTTTTGTCCCCCATTCCCTTGCCTTTTACATTCAGACGGGATTTCTCACTATCCCATTTGGCTTCTTCGATTTTGAATCCGTCACTACCTGCTGAGGAGATTCCCGGTAGTGAAATACACAAGACAACTCCGGCGCTAACTAGAACTCGCACGTAGTTTGTAAACATATTGGCTATTACCCCTGGTAAATGTAATCAGTCGTCTTCGGTCGCTGAGATCGACCGCTGACTCTGTATACCAAGGTAGCCAGTGAATCTTAAGAATTGCTTAAGGTTTTGGGAATTATTTCACAATTATTCGGCCTGGAGCGGAATGGATTGCCTAATAGGAATTTTAATCACAACCTGGAGTCCCTTTCCATCTTCACCATCTTCCAATGTGACTGCCCCGCCGTGCAGTCTCACCGCGCTATGAACAATCGACAGACCAAGGCCACTACCCTGACCAGTAGTGCCAATGAGGCGGTGAAACCGACCGAAAACCAACGCCTTGTTGTGATCTGCAATACCTGGCCCAGCATCTATTACCACAAGGGAGACATAATCATCATCGGCCAGGAGACTAACCTTAATCACTCCGCCGGCAGGGGTAACACGGACTGCGTTATCCAAAAGATTTCTCAAGGCAGTGGCAAGCAACTCCCAATTACCCTTGAGTTTCACCGGATTAGGGGCGTCCAGTTCAAGGGAAACGCCCTTTTCAAGGTAGCCGGGAGCATATTCCGATACCACCTCAACCGATAGCTTCTTCAAATCCAAGAAGGCAAATTCCAACATTGCCACATCCGGCTCCATACGAGAAAACACCAACAACTGTTCCACCAGGCGATGGAGTTTTGACAGGCCTTTCAATGCCTGATTTAACGAATGTTTCCGTTCACCTTCATCACTACTTTCAAGTGCCGCTTGGATTTGAACCACTGAACCCGCGAGTGGGGTTCGCAGTTCATGGGCGGCATCGGCGGTAAACCTGTTGTAGCGTTCGATGGATAATTGCAGCTTCTGGAACAGATCGTTGATGGCATCCACCAACACCTTCGCTTCAACAGGCACTATCGCAGTGTCGATTGCTTCAAGATTGGTGGCACTGCGCGCGCCTATTTGATGAACCAGCCTATCCAGGGGATTCAATGCCCGTACGACAACCCACCAAAGAACCCCGATCATCGGTAGAGCCAGCAGTAAGGGGGATAGGATATTCACAACAAAACCGAGCATTCTGACTTCCCGACTGGCGCTCTCCTGCGCCACCTGGATTCGATGCTGTTTATCACTCGTATAACGGGTATAGACACGCCATTGACGCCCTTTCATCATCTCATTGCTGTACCCGGTTTCGAAATTGAGTGACAAAGGTTCCCTGGGGGCATTTGGGCCATGTACCAGCAGTTGGCCATTGGAGGACCACACCTGGAACACCGGCGGGTCGCTATAACCGTTTATCTGCAAGTCCTCCGCAAACTCGTCGAGATCCTGCTCTTCGGCCTCATGTGAAGTCACGACAGCCAGCAACGTGGCGAGTTGAAAAAGCTGTTCATCAAACAGGGCGTCAGCCTCAGCCGTGGCACGCCACCAGGTAAACCCGGAAATCGTCAACCAACCAATAATAAAACTGGTCAGGACAAAGAAGAGCAGACGAAACCGTAGAGAGTGTTTCATTTTTCTATAATGTAGCCGACACCACGTACCGTACGAATAATGCAGCCGGTCAACTTCTTGCGCAGGTTGTGAATATGGACTTCGATGGTGTTACTCGCCACTTCTACATCCCATCCGTAGAGTTCCTCTTCCAACTGATGACGCGACATTACTCTCCCCCGATTCTCCATAAGCGTCCGCAACAAGCTAAACTCCCGTATCGATAAATTGACGGGGTCTCCTGCAAACGTCAAAGTCAACGCCAATGTGTCCATCACCAGCTCACCACAACGCAGCCGACCTTCGTTTTGACTGGCAGAGCGGCGTCGAAGCGCACGGACGCGGGCACATAACTCATCGGTATCAAAGGGTTTTACCAGGTAGTCATCAGCACCGCTATCGAGTGCAAACACCCGGTTGGAGACGCTACTGCGAGCGGTAAGGACCAGTATCGGCACATCATTTTCCGCTGACCGAACAATTTTCAGAATGTCGAAGCCTGAGATATCGGGAAGATTGATATCGAGCAGCACCACATCGGGATCCGTCTCAGATATCGCGGTGAGCGCAGAGCGTCCATCACGAACCCATTCCAACTGATCCCCCCTTCGAGAGAGGACCTTACAAATACCGTCTCCAAGGAGCTCATCATCTTCCACTAAAAGAAGTCGCGTCATGGCATAAGTTACCTAATATTTCAGAGAACAGTGAATTTAACATGGACCCAAATCCTGAATTAGGCAAGAAATGGCAGTCCGTCAGACTTCCGGGATCAAGCAGTCAGCGCCCTGAAACCCCTGGTTTTAAGGGGATAAATATTTCCCGGTTTTATAAAGACGAATCAAGCAAAAAGAGATGAAACATCAACCAAACTAAGTAGACTTCCGATAGACCACATCCTTATCAATCCGCGCCAAACCATTTCCATAATCAATAACTATGCCATGCGGCGTCACCTGGGACAGCTTTACACTGCTGCCCTGCAACTGATCCCCCTCCCGATACTTACGCATATTGATAATGGCAAAGCGTTTGTCTGCATTGGAATTGTAGACATGCACGTTGATTGTGATATTGGGTATCGACAGCCTTTTTGTATAGGGCAATTCAAAGATCAAAGGAATTTCACTGTCTGACTTTTTTGCCACGATCTCAGATGAGGGAGGCTCTGCATTCACTAACATCGTCGGCGGTGGCTGTACGAAAGGTAGGCTTACGGGGATCTGCTGATCGGTCGGCCCACCGACCCCACTACTCAAGCGTTTAGCTGACCCGGAGTCTGGATCACCGCCCTCAACACCATCGCTGACTTCCACTATTTTCCGATCAGTGGAGGTATCGGACGGATTGCTCTGTCGATTGACTGTTACCGGCGACGAAACACTTGTTGTCAGAACGTCACTTTTATTCGTCGCCTTAACCTCGTTGAAATCCATCACGCTTATTTCAGGGCTGCTCATTACATTAGGTTTGCTTGGCGCCTCTTGTTGCTGCCCCCCCTTTTTTATCGAGACCAGCAAAGGGGTACCCCGCTGTTGTGTGGAAAGGTGTTTCTTCGGCAATTCCTTTTTAGGCGGCAGATGCCTGACCGTCTGCGTTTCACTCATTTGTGCAGCAGGGACAGGGGCATTGATATCGTTAAGGGCAAGCAGCGCGACAACCCCGCCCAGTACCAGTAGGCCCATCGCGGCAATAAGCCATGTCGGCTTGAAGTTTGCCTTTGGGCTGCCGGACATTGGCGTTCGTTCAGCGTCACCACCTTTGTTTCTCTCTCTGTCTGCCTGATCCAATGCGTTTAATATATATGACATATCGCCCACCCTATCCCTTCGACTGCATCAGAAGTGGCACGTCAGGATCTCCGGATGCGGACTGTAATTGAATAAGGGTCTGCTCACCTACGATTCCATCTGGCGTCAAACCGTGTTTTTGTTGAAACCTGACCACCCTTTCAACAAGAGTCTGGTCAAATCTGTCGTTTCGTTTGCCCTGTGTCTGGATCCCGTAGATCCCTTCATCCCGGTCAAGTATGTCATTAAGCCATATAACATCCTGACCGCGCGCACCTACAGCCAGAACAGTCTCGTTGAGTTGCGGTGGCTTCCACAGTAATACATAGCTCCCGGACCACAAATGATCACAAGTGAGTCTTCGACCTCGTGAAAGATTTTGGGACATCCCAGTCCCCAAAATCGACTCGGCCTTCGACAGCCTGTTTGTGCCCCGGCCGTCCCGGTCACTGGCACTACGCGA
>JAESPE010000063.1 GCA_016756835.1 gamma proteobacterium endosymbiont of Lamellibrachia anaximandri
ACGCCGCGCTCGGATGCCTACTTTGCTTCCCCTCTGGCGCAAGGCACGCCGGGTAAGCAGTGCGGCCTCGCGGCTACCGGGGACTACCAGCCTTCGCTTCGCTCTCCATGGCTGGCAGCGGAAGGCGATGTTAGCGCTGGCGCTGCTGGCGGTAGTGGCCTTCCTGCCGCGAATCATCGGTCGCCTCAGGCAGGGTCCCACCCTGGGTATCGACGAGTTGAATAAACGGTTGAACAAAAACGACGAACTGCTTCTGCTGGATGTGCGTAGCGCCAATGATTATCAGGGTGAACTGGGGCACATCGCGGGCTCCCGGAATATCCCACTGGAAGCACTTGAATCGCGCCTAACTGAACTATCCCCCTATCTGGAAAAACCAATTGCCTTGATCTGCACCACGGATCGCCGATCCAAAAAGGCCGCCCGAATACTCGGTAATCAGGGCTTTGCCGATGTGCATGTAGTGACTGGCGGCATGACTCAGTGGAACCAGGAAGAGCGCCATGTAGAACCACACTTTGTACAGGAGTAGATCATGAATACCCTGATCATCTTGAATGACCCACCCTACGGCACAGAACGCAGCTATAACGGTCTGCGCCTGGCCATGGCGCTGAGCAAGACAGATAAAGCTGAGTTGAGCAGCTCGTCTGCTCAAACGAAACTTATGCCCTTGCGGTATAAAGCTGAGTTGAGCAGCTTGTCTGCTCAAACGAAACTTATACCCGGGGGGTGTACGAAGGTCACGGTATTTCTGATGGCCGATGCGGTGGTCTGCGCAAAACGTGGGCAGAAGACGCCTCAGGGCTTCTACAACATCGAACTGATGCTCAACTCTGTTCTGCGTAAAGGCGAGGTCCTGCTCTGTGGCGCCTGCATGGATGCCCGTGGATTTGCAGACGATGAGATCGTGCAAGACGCCCGGCGCAGCACCATGAAGGAACTGGCGGAACGCACCCTGGCGGCGGATAAAGTTTTGGTATTTTAGCTGACCAATGAGTCCAACCAGCCCACAACAATCCCTCCTGGCATACAGTGCCCGGCCCAACGCTGCGGCATATCAGGACACCCTGCCGGGGCGTTATCGCTGGTGGGTCATGGCGCTCTCCATGGCCGCTTTCACCCTGGCCTTCGTTGGCTGGCTCAACGAGTCCTGGCTCTATCTGTTCGAGAGCCCTATCTGGCTCAACCGCTATACCGAATATGCCATTATCCTTGCCTTTGGCCTCTGGCGCATCCGCGCTGAAAAGAACCCCTATACCCGCAAGCGTCTGATCATTCTGGTAACGGTGGTCACCGGCTTCTGGTGGCTGATCCCCTGGCTCATGCCGATGTTTGAGTCTTATGCCGGTTACGTCTGGAGCCAACCGGTGTTTCCCGCCCTGCACACACCGGGCACCCTCACCTTCTTTCTTACATTGGTATTGGTCTTCCTCTTCGGGCGACGCATCATCTGCGGCTTCGGCTGCCCCTGTGTGGGGGTTCGGGAGACAGTCGGCTTTCCCTTCCGCCGCTTCACCCTGCGCAGCGATTGGGCCTGGCGGCTACGCCATAGCAAATGGTTTTTCTTCATCTGGTATGTGGGGGTGATGGTGGCCACCCAATTCCCACCCAATGCCTGGACCGCAACCCTGGTCGGCATGTTCGCAATGGTGGTGGGGCTCACCTATTTCGGCACCTTCTTCATCACCCCGATCACCGGCAATCGTTTCTACTGCCGCTACCTCTGCCCCTTCGGCGCCACCTTTGGCCTGCTCAATCACGCTGGTTTCTACGGCATCGAGATGGAGACTGAAAAGTGCATCGACTGCCAACGCTGCGAGCAGGCCTGCGACATGGGCATACCTGTGTGGCGGCAAGGCAAGGCAAGCGGCGAGGTCACGGGGATCGAGGACTGCATGGGCTGTGCCCGCTGCGTCATCTCCTGCCCCACCGATGCACTGGCGATTCATGACGTGCGCAACCTGTTCAGACCCGCTCTGCGGCAGGATGCCAGTCATCTGCTGAAGCGAAAATCGCAGACATCAATACCGCGAACAGAACCCTCCCATCGCCCCGCTTCTGTGCGTCTGAACGACTGGAGCGAAGCGGAAGAACCTCTCTCTTTAAAAGCCCTGCAACTTCAGGCTGAACGCTGTCTTGATTGCGGCGTTCCCGGCTGCCGCAACGCCTGTCCGCTGGGCAATTTCATTCCTGACTGGCTGGCGGCCGCCGCCCATGAAGATTGGAAAGCCGCCGGGGATCTGGCCCATGTGACCTCACCGCTGCCCGAAGTGTGCGGCAGGATCTGCCCACAGCATCGTCTATGCGAAGGCGCCTGCACCCGTGGAAAAATGGAAGGCGCAGTCACCATCGGCGCAGTCGAGCGAACCCTGGCCGAGCGGGCGTTGGATGCAGGCTGGCGACCGCTCAAACCGGCGCAGCGAACTGGACACAAAGTGGCCATCATCGGTGCAGGCCCTGCCGGGCTGAGCTGTGCGGAACGCCTGAATCGTGCGGGGGTGGAAGTCACCATATTTGATCGCTCGGAGAAGATCGGCGGCCTGCTGCAGACAGGCGTTCCATCATTCAAGCTGGACAAGACCCTGCTGGTGCGTCGACAGACCCTGCTGGAACAGGCCGGCATCCACTTCACTCTCGGCATAGCGGTGGACGGTGTCATGTTGACTCGCCTGCTCGCAGAGAATGACGCCATCTTTCTTGGACTGGGGGCACAAAAATCACGCTCCATCGCATTGCCTGGAGAGACCCTCAGCGGTGTTGAACAGGCGCTTGGCTGGCTGGATAGAATCAATGCCGGCGAGAGAGAGTCACTGGCCGGCCAACGGGTCCTGGTTATCGGCGGTGGTGATACGGCTATGGACTGCGCCCGTTCCGCGCTGCGCCTGGGTGCCGAGGTAAGCGTCGCCTATCGCGGCCCGGAGGAGTGCCTGCGCGCATCTCCCAAAGAGGCCACGCTGGCCAGCGAGGAGGGAGCCAGATTCCTGTTCCAACACATCCCACTCGAATGCAAAGGTGCGATCAAGGTTCATGGGATGCGCTTCGGAACATCGGAGGGAACGGCAGTCGTTGACGCCGACAGCGTCATTCTCGCCCTGGGCCAACTAGCCGACCCACCAGCCTGGCTTGGGGGCTTTGGCATTCTCACTGAGCCAGACGGGCGTATCTGTGTCGATGCCCAGGGCCGCACCACTCACTCCAGGATCTGGGCGGGTGGCGATAATACGCTTGGTCCCAATCTGGCGGTCAACGCCATGGCTGCAGGTCTCACTGCGGCTGAGGGCATATTGGGAAGTCGCTGAATGAAACCCGTCATTGCGAGGAGGGACGACGAAGCAATCTCCCACTACGGAGTACTACCCAGGAGATTGCCGCGGTCGCGATGCTCCCTCGCAATGACGACACTTCACATACGGAGGCAGAGATGAAGTCCGAAGTTCTTCTTGCACCCTCCGGGTATAAGTTTCGTTTGAGCAGACAAGCTGCTCAACTCAGCTTTATATCGATCCTCTGCCTGCCACTACCCGCTCTGGCCAGCCACCCGACAGCGGGTATAGATCTGTGCGAGGTACATAAAGACAAGCTGCCGCCCGGCCTCACCGCTGAATCACTCCCCGATCCACAATCCCCTGGCGCAGCGTTGCTGCATCAATACTGCACCCAATGCCACAATCTGCCGGGACCGGATCGCCACACGGCAGCCGAGTGGCGCAAGGTGACAGCCAAGATGTTTCTGCTGATGGATGTCTCACACCGATTCGGCGGATTGATGGGCCACGTGGAGATCATGCAGAGAGAGCAACAGGCGCGTCTGCTGGCCTACCTGGAATCCAATGCCACCGGGCAGGGTCAGATTGAAGAGGTCGGAGCAAAACCGCCCCCTGGAGAGAGCGGCCACTGGCTGACGCGCCTCTGGGTCCTGGTCCCCTTTTTGTTGCCGATGGGGTTGGGTCTGTTCCGCTGGTGGAGGCATAGTCATCATGCGTAATCGAATCATCATCCCGCTGGTCATAGCCCTGCTGGCCCTCTCCGCAGGCTTTGCCTATGTACACTGGAGCAAAGGGGGAACAGGCTCAGGCCTCTACTCACGCCACTGGACACCCGATCCGGTGCAGGGGTATTGGGACCCGGATAACTTCTACCAGTCACCGGATTCGGTTCAGGGCGTATTTGAAGGCAAACTGTGCGTCCAATGCCACGAGGGGATCACCCCCGGCATAGTCAACGACTGGCGCGCCAGCCGCCATGCCCAGAGCGAAGAACCTGTCTACTGTAGCGATTGTCATGGCAATGACCATCAACAACTACGCATGCCCACCCCTGACATCTGCGCCAAGTGCCATGAAAAACAGCATGGCGAGTTCCAGGATGAGGCCCGCTACGGATTTCCAAGCCACGTGTTGGCGATGGAACGGGCGGTGGACGCCAAGCACTTCGTGGACAAACCCACGGCCGAGGTCCAATCCTGTATCCAGTGCCATTCGGCAGCCACCAAGTGTGACTCCTGCCATAGCCGGCACCGCTTCGATGCCGCCGAAGCACGCCGCCCGGAGGCCTGTATAACCTGCCATTCCGGCCCACCTCACCCGGATGACGAGACCTACTTCGCCTCCGCCCACGGCAAACTCTATCTGGCTGAAGGCAACGACTGGGATTGGTCAAAACCTTTGATCATGGGCAACTACAAAGCGCCCACCTGCGCCTACTGCCACATGGAGAACGGTCGTCACCAAGTGGCCCACAAGTCCCTGTGGAAATTCGGCCTGCGAGAGGTCAATCCTCACACCTCCAAGAATCAGGTGCTGCGCAAAGAGTGGATCAAACTCTGCATGGATTGTCACCAGGAGGAAGAGTCCAGACAGTGGTTGACCGAACTGGATCAGGAGCGCAAACAAGCCTGGCAGAAACTCTATGCAGCGGAGGCCATCTTAAAGAATCTACGCAGCGAAAAGTTGCTTCAACCCCCCGCCGGAGAACGACCACCCTACCCTATGGACTGGCTGGACAGTCTCTGGCCCAGAGAGCGTATCGGCTTCTTCGAGGGTCAGGCATCGGTCTTCTACAACGTCTCCGCCATCGAGCGCGACTACTTCGAGATGTGGTATTTCGACAACTTGGGGGCGTACAAATCTGCCGCCCACGGCAACCCGGCAGGCGTTGAGACCGGACACCGGAAAATGGCGGCGTCACTGGATCGCATCGAGACCCAGGCCAACGAGTTGCGCGAACTCTCCCAGGCGGAGAAAAAAGCAGGGATCACAACCAAACCATCAGGGGATCTCTGGATGAAGGGTACCTACACCGACTACAATCGGGAGCACAACTGATGCGAAGGACTATCGCTTGGTTTCTGACTCTCCTGGCAGCTCATCCTGCCTTGGCGGACGAACCTGTTCCGCCAGGCCCCTATACAGAGACTGAGTGCATCACCTGCCACACAGAACGGGATCCAAACCTGATCAGGCAGTGGCGCGAAGGTTCTCACTCAGTCACTTCCGGCGTCGGCTGCCACAGCTGTCATGGTGAAAATCACAAAGAGTCAGCCGTAAAAGCGAGAAAAGACCAAATCTGTACCGGATGCCATAAAGGCGCCGCAAGCCACAGTTACTCTACCTCCAAACACGGCATCATCACACGTCTCGAAGAGGCCAGGCAGGATTGGCGGCAACCCCTGCAACGCGGAAATTACCGGACTCCCGGTTGCAGTTACTGTCACCTCCATAACGGTGACCATGGTGATACCATGGCACCTGGTCGCGGTCCTGAAGTACGGCAATGGATCTGCGCCGGTTGTCACAGCCCCCGCTACATTCGAGAACAGTTTGCCAATGGAAAACGTCAGCTTGAAATCGCCGACCTCAAGCTGGCGGAGGGTGAGTCATTGATCGTCTCCGCTGTTGACGACCAAACAGATGCCTTGTCGAAACTACGGCAAAGTCTGAACCACCATCGGAAAAACGTCCTTCTTGGTATCGGTCACCAATCCCCTGATTATCAATGGTGGCATGGTCAACCGGCACTGGATGGTGACCTGATCCGAATTCGCGACAGAATCCTGCAATCCAGTCGACGCAAGTCACTGGCGGACAACCTGGAGGAGTGACATCCATGTCCACCCTGCTCCATCGAACACCTTTTTTTCTACTCTTGTTGCTGTTTTGGCTGAGTCCGGCTCTGGGATTGTCCCTGTCCGGCGTGGTGATGGATGATGAAGAAACTGTTGCCGATGTAGAGATAATGCTGACCGACGCGAGCAACAATGTCGTCCTGGACAGTGTGGATACCAACAGGAAAGGTGCATTCCGTTTTTCCGTCAAACCGGGTATTTTCAACATTGGCGCTTTCAAAAATGAGTATGCCGTTGTCTGGACCAGAGGCGTGGCAGTAAAAGAGACCGACCTTTCAATCAGGATCGAGATCACGCCAAAGGCGTTTGCGGAAGATCCGTTATCAACATCTGATGATTGCGAGTGAATGAACCACCCCACCGCAAACGGATGGGATTGTTAAGCTGCGGGGAATCAAACCCAAAGAGATGAAAGATCAGTATTGCGAAATCACCAAAGCTGCCGCCGGGACGGATGATGCACAAGACCGGCTTTGGCCCTCGCCCGCCTATACGCAACAGGTCGAGGAATTGAAGAACGCGATAGGCAAAAAGGTCTATCTCGTCGAACTCAAACCCGGTGATATCAACATGGGCATCCGCCTTTCGGATACTGCCTTTGAATTGCTGGGTGTTGTCGATTTCCCACGGCCTGACCCCACAAAAGGGATTGCCCCACACCTGATCCTGCTCGACGATGGCCGGGGCATCAATCTGGGACACATAGCCCGTATTTCGTTGAACACCCCTTTCAGCCCTTCTGCCGCCAACACCCTCTACCAAGATAGATTCCTGATGCAGAGTCTTCTGTTACGTGAGCGGCGGCTTTCCAAGGCTTCTATTGCCGCAAAATCCAAAGCGTTGCTTGGAAGAATGCTTGGGAAATCGTTGGATAACCCGATCACAGAAAACGGGAGATCCATCTCTGAGTCCGGTGCGACCACCAATAGAAAACAGGTGAAGAAATCGCAATAAACATCAGGCGAGGAAGTTGAAGCCCCAGCCAACCAGAGTGAATGCCACGGCCAACACAGCGGCAAACAGGGCCAGCGCCTGCCACTTGATGACCTTGCGCAAGATCAGCATCTCGGGCAGCGATAGTGCCGCCACGCTCATCATCAGGGCAAGCGTCGTGCCCACGGCAACCCCCTTTGTGAGCATCGCCTCGGCCACCGGAATCACCCCGGTGGCGTTTGAATAGAGGGGGATGCCCAACACCACGGCCGCCGGTACCGAGTACCAGTCATCGCCTCCCAGATATTCACCAACCCACTGTTCAGGCACAAACCCGTGGAACAGGGCACCCACGCCTATCCCCAGTACCACCCACTTCCAGATTCGCCCGACAATCTCCTTCACCTCCGCTACCGCATAGCGATGTCGGCCGGCGAAGGATCTGTCCGGCTCGGGTAGGTCAGCCTCTCCCATGTGGATCTTCCAGACATAATCCTCGACCCAACGTTCCGGCCTGAATACCTGCATCGCCAAACCGCCGAACCAGGCAACCGACAACCCCGCCATTACGTAGAGCGCCGCCAGTTTCCAACCGAGGATGCCAACCAGGATTACTGCGGCAACTTCGTTGATCATCGGGCTGGCGATAAGAAAGGAGAAGGTGACGCCCAAAGGTATTCCCGCCTCCACAAAACCGATGAACAGCGGCACCGAAGAACAGGAACAGAATGGCGTCACCGCACCGAGGGAGACAGCGAACCCCCGCGCCTGCCAATCCGGACGGCCACGCACAAATCTGCGGACCCGCTCCGGGGACAGCAGTGCCCGCAGCAGTCCCATGAGATAGATGACAATAACCAGAAGTGCAAATATCTTGGCCAGGTCCATGACGAAGAAGTGCAACGCCGCGCCAGTGGATGATAGCGAATCGAGACCCATGCCTTGATAGATCAGCATGTTTGCCAGGATCTCAAACATCCACAGTTTCTTCCTTCACCTGGGGTACATCGGGAAGGCGAAACGAAAGCAGCGCAGCCACCAACAAGAACCCGGCCGACCACCAGAGACACCCCACCAGCCCCTGCGTCTGGTAGGCCCAACCGGAGAGCATTGTACCCACCAGCCGGCCGCCTGCATTCGCCATATAGTAGAAACCGACGTTCATCGAGACCTTGTCGAAATCGGAATAGGCAAGAATCAAATACGAGTGCACCGCTGAGTTGATGGCAAAGACGATACCGAAAAGAATCAGACCGAGGATCAGCACCACTTGCGAATCCCATCCCTGCCCCAACGCCAGAGCTAAGCCTGCGGGGATAAACACAAGCAGAAAAGCAGAGTTGCGCGCAGTACTGCCGCCTGGCCCCTGACCGTGATGAGTGTGCCGTACCAGTCTTGGTGCGGCAGCCTGCACGAAACCGTAGCCGATCACCCACAGCGCCAGGAAACCACCCACCCAGGAGAACTCCCACTTCAGCACGTCATAGAGGAACACCGGCAGGCCCACCACAAACCAGACATCACGGGAACCGAACAGGAAGAAGCGGGCCGCCGACAGCCAGTTTATCGCCGGAACCTTGGAGAATACCTGGGTGAACTTTGGCTTGGATTTCATCTTGCCCACACCGGAGGGCAATAACACGGCTGTTACCACCAGCACTACCAGCAACATACCCGCCAGCACCGCCAGCGCTGTCCGAAAACCGATCCACTCCAACAGGGCCGCACCGATAAAGAACCCCGCCCCCTTGAGGGCGTTCTTGGAGCCGGTAAGCACGGCAACATACTTGAACAGCTTCGACTCGCCGCCACCACCGCTTAAGGTTTTCACACTGGCCTTGGCCGACATCTTGTTCAGATCTTTTGCGATGCCGGACAACGCCTGGGCAGCCATCACAAAAGGTACAGAGAGCCAGGCATCCGGCACAGTGAGCGCCATCAGTGCCACCACCTGCATCCCCATACCGATATGCATGGTGAGATTCAGGCCGATGCGTGCTCCCAACCACCCTCCCACCAGGTTGGTGACAATGCCGAAGAACTCATAGAAGAGAAACAACATCGCCACCTCGAAGGGCGAGTAGCCCAGCAGGTGGAAGTAGAGTACCACCAGCATGCGGATGGCACCGTCGGTGATGGTAAAGGCCCAATAGCCGCCGGTGACTGTCAGGTAGTTTCTGAGATTATTATCCATTGTCGGTATTTGTCATGAGGGGAGTTAACAGCAGGCGGCAACGCGACAGACAGCCTCGCGAATCAGAGTCTCCGGCAGTGCCTCATAGGTTTCTCCGCAAAAGGTCACGGTTCTACAATCCGTCAGCTGGCCAGTGAATTCACAGCAGGAATTGCAGTGACTCTTACCCGAACTGGCCTCGGGAAGGATTGATTCGATAGGTCGTCCATTGATGAGAATGAGATTGGACTGATCGATCTCGTCCATTTCCAGCAGTGTCTCCTCCAATCTGATATCCCAGCCCGATGGCTGACACTCTTTTGCGAGCCGTTCGATTAGCATATCCAAAGCTACACCTGTATCGGTGCAGCGGACACAGGTATTTCCCGCTTTCTCAATATGTCGCCATTCGACGACCAGTCTCTTGTCATGCATGTCTCTATCCTCCCGCAATCCCTGATCAGAGCCGCAAAAAATCATAGGGAGCTGGCCACCTTGCCGGCAATATCCATCATCCGTTCCACATAACCCCACTCGTTGTCATACCAGGCATAGATCTTGACTTGAGTACCATTGATCACCATGGTGGAGAGCGCGTCGACGATGGAGGACCGCGAATCGTTGAGATAGTCGACAGAAACCAGCGGCCGCTCCTCATAGCCCAGAATACCCTCCAGTTCCCCCTCGGCAGCCTCTTTGAAGTAGCCGTTAACCTCTTCAACCGTTACCGGACGACTGGCCTCGAAGACAAAATCTGTGAGTGAAGCGTTGAGCAGCGGCACCCGCACGGCGTGGCCATTAAGCTTGCCGGTCAGCTCGGGAAATATCCGGGTGATCGCCTTGGCCGACCCCGTCGAGGTGGGAATGAGCGACTGACCGCAGGCCCGCGCCCGGCGCAGATCCTTGTGGCCCTTATCGACGATGGTCTGGGTATTGGTAATGTCGTGGATGGTGGTCATACAGCCGTGTTTGATGCCGATCCGCTCATGCATTACCTTGACCACCGGCGCCAGACAATTGGTGGTACAGGAAGCGGCAGTCAGTAGATGATTCACCGCTGGGTCATATAGATCGTCATTAATTCCGTAGACTATGTTAAGCGCACCTTCAGTGGGTGCGGCCACGATCACCTTCTTCACACCCTGTTCGAAATAGGCATTCAGGGAGTCCGGCTTTTTATGGTGTTTACCGGTGGCCTCGATGACGATGTCACAATCCGACCAATCGGTATCCCCAATTTGCGTATTTGATGAGTAGGCCAACGGCTTGCCATCGACGATCATCACTTCATCATCCGACGCGGTTTCAAGATCCCAGGTGCCGTGCACCGAATCAAACTTGAGCAGGTGCGCTGAACCCTCCGCATCTGTGGCAATCTCATTGACGCGGACAATATCAAACTCGTCCCTTCCCCAACCTGCCCGCAGACCCAGCCGACCCATGCGACCAAAACCGTTGATGCCAATTCTTACAGTCATCTCTATCTCTCCTTAAGGTAGTCTATTCAGCGATCCATTGACGGACCAGATCTGGACCCGGCAGGCCACCGGCATGAACCACCTTGCCATCGACCACCACACCAGGGGTGGACATCACGCCGTAGCCCATGATCTCCGTCATGTCGGTAATCTTTTCGAGTTCGATCTCCGCACCTGCCTGTTCTGCGGCAATTCGGATCAGATTGGCGGTGGTCTCGCAGTTTTTGCAGCCGGAGCCCAGTACCTTGATGTTTTTCATAATCGTTTCCTCTGGATCTTGTAAAAATCAGGCGCTACATACACCACTGGGACGGTTGGGCATCCCCGCCAAGGCAACGGTGTCACTGGAAAAAGGCTCTTCATCCCGTATTCCTTCCGCCGTCTTACGGATCACCGCCTCCACCCAGGTTGGAACCTCCGGGTTGAGACGGTAGTAGATCCATAGCCCAACCTTGCGATCACTGACCAGTTCCGCCTTGCGCAGACCCGCGAGATGGTGGGAGACCTTGGGTTGGGGAAGTCCCAGTGCTTGGGTCAATTCACAGACGCAAAGTTCTTCATGAATGACCAGCAGGGATAGG
This sequence comes from gamma proteobacterium endosymbiont of Lamellibrachia anaximandri, assembly GCA_016756835.1. GTDB lineage: Bacteria > Pseudomonadota > Gammaproteobacteria > Chromatiales > Chromatiaceae > QGON01. Next base: position 11,293 of record JAESPE010000063.1, read on the forward strand.
CAACGAAGACGGGTAGGATCGGAGAGCGCCTTGAAAAGCAGTGTGGGCAACATATCGAATCAGCTCTATATCTACACAAGAAGATATAGAGTATATCTACACAAGTCGATATTGCAAAGAATAATTTTAACTATTCAGCTCAGGGTGGATATGGAGAAAATGTGCAGGATGCCCGTGACGACTGCATGGATGCAGGAGGTAGAGCGAAGCAGGAAGCCAGAGCCGGGCGTGCGAACCGCATCATTTGTGATCGGAAAGCTGCTTCGGAGACACAATCGGGGCCGGATGCTGTCCGATGGATCGGCGACTCTCGTCAGAAATGAAACCGGACGCTCAAAATATATCGGGTATCATTTGGCCCGTTCAGATCCTGAACCAACGCCCCCTCCAGCACCCAGCATTTGTGGATCGACTGCAATCCAACCGTGGCCTGGTGCACCATCTCTCTGCCCTGTTCCCAGCGCCCGCCCAGTTCCAGGTCGAGATCCCATTCACTACCGATACCCCACTCCGCATGTTCAGCCGGGCTGAGGCGGTATTGCCAGGCGATATCATAACGCGCCCGGTCGGGGGCATCATCCAGCCCTTCAATCCAGAGCGCATCCAGGTCCCACTCATGGCGTTGACGATAGAAGGTTGCCACCGCACCCAGCGACAGGCTCCCATCCCGGGCACTATCGGTGGGCAGGATTACTCCACCAAACAGGCCAAGCCGGCTGGTACCTTGCATCGTGTCATCCTGCCAGACAGTGTGCCGGTAGAGGAGACTCAGATCACCCAGACGGTCACCGTTGCCGGAAGAGAGGCGATAGGGCACTCCCAGAAACAGGGTCTGCTTTGCACTGAACCCATATGCCAAATTGCCGGTCAGACTGTTTGCACCGGTATCACCATTGTGCTCATCCACAAAACGCACAACCGTGCCACCCGCCTCTATCGGCAGCGCGACGAATGAGCGAATGCCCATTGCGCTGGCATCGTTGGTCAGAACAATCAACACCAGCCCCGTCACAAAGGTCTTATCAATGATCATTTTGCAGACCCGTCTGGTTGAAAGATGACTTCTCCTGGGGTAAAGCCGGCATCGACAATGGCCTTGCGGATCACCTCAAGATCAGCAGATTCACCCTGCTTCATGACGATGCGCGCCCGCTTGTTTTTCAGACTCATGTCGGCGGACTCAACACCCTGGAGCTTGTTCAGCTTCTTCTCCGTGCCATAGACACAGAACGGACAGGTCATCCCCGTCACCTCGATCTCGACCACCTGCGGCGCACCGGCCCAACCCGATGAAAAAGCGAAGAGTAGCAGACTGGTTAGCAGTGAAATAAAATGCCTCATGGGAGCTTCCTCCTGTTGATTTGGAAAAAGATTCAAATATCGAGCCAGATGCGTAGCGGCAGGGCGAGATAAGCGGCAATAAAACCGATGCCCCAGATAGTGACGGAAGACCAGTAGATACGCCGGTTCCAGATCTGGTTTTTTTTGCAGAGTCCACCCAGTTGAGGATCACTGGGACAACTGCGTCCAGAGCGATAAAGCAGCCATCCGGAGAGACCCAGCATGAGACCAGAGAGTGCAAACACCCATGCTTTGTGCTGGCTCAAGGTGACCAGAAAGGGCAATGCACTGGTCAGTGCCACGACCGTAGCCCCCAGTCCCATGGTAACCAGGAGGATCGGCAGGACACAGCAGACCAGTGTACCGGTGGTAACAAACAGGGTCAGCCAGGTGATGCCGACATCATTTGCTCCTGCATCCCGCCTGTTCATAACAGATATTTCTTCATGTTTTCAGTCGCCTCTCGGGAGAATCAAAGATGCCACTCAAGCACGAAATTGGCACGATAACCGCTCTTTTCCGAATTGCCGCTTAGATAATAATTATGACAATCTGGGGCTGACGCTAATTCCGCTCACACGGAAAACTTCTTTCTTTTCATGCAGCCTATTCTTAACCGGCAAGGTCCCAAAAACTCCAGGCCGGTAGAGACAACAGCCTTCAGGTAACAGGAATTCTGTTGTAACGTCACTGCCCCCATCACATGCATTGCATATGTTTAGGTCCCTGGCACTCCAAGGCCCGTTTGTCCCACAGGCTTTTTATATAGTCGACCAGATCCTCCGCATCCTTTTCATCCAGCCCCTTTGTTTTCCAGGCCGGCATACGCTCTGTTCGCTGAGAGCCGTCAAGGATCGTCTTGACCAAGGCTTCATCGGTGTGATGCCAGGCATGGGCTGACCCATTCAGAGCAGGAGCCATGATGTAATTCTTGTTGGTCAAGGCTTCCAGCGTATAGGTTTCACCTACCCCGTCCACACCATGGCAACTTTGACAATGTTCCGTAAAGAGTTTTTGTCCTTGCCTGCCGGATTTGGTCAGTGGTTTGTTACTGCCACCAAGGCGATGCCAATTGACTCCCCCGTCACTCGAAGCAATGATTTTGCCATATTGATTAAGACCGACGAGCCTGCTCGGTTCATCTGCGGTTGCTGATAGCTGGGTCAATACCTGTGCACCAAACTTGTTATTGACCGGTGTCCACATAGACTCGGCGCCTCGCATGCGAAGCAATCCTTTTCCGGCAACAAATGCATAGCGGGTATAAGTTTTGTTTGAGCAGACGAGCTGCTCAACTCAGCTTTATGCTTCTCATCTATTTTCAATAATCATTTAATACCCGCCTTGTGTTGTTCACGTCGAATAAAGGCGATGATGTGTTCTGTTGTCTCCGGGGTGACATCCGGCAGAGGTTTCATGTCACCGAAGTTCCAGTGGTGTGATCTAACCCCATCCCTCACAGCAAAATGAAACGTAAGATCAGCATGGTGGGCAGGTCGATAAATCTGCTGGACCAGCGGTGGACCTTGCTGTGTTCCCCGTCCACTCAGTCCATGACACGTGACACAATATTGATTGAACAGCACCCGTCCCTGTTGTGGATTACCTTTGAAACCAACAGGAGGCAGATGCATGGCTTTGCGACGTTCTTCGGGATCCATCCCCTCACAGGCAACAAGGACCAGTGGAAGGATCAAGACCAGATAGAACTGCAGCTTCATACATTAAATTTCATAATTCTGTGTATGTAGGATGGAATGATAACCGGCTACTGCTTTTTCGCTTTCTGCTCTGACAACAAACGGTCTACTGCAGTCTGCAAGCTGGAAACCGGCAAAGCGCCGGCAGTAGCAAAAACATCACCGCTAACATGATTGAGAAAGATCGTTCCGGGCGTACCGGAGATCCCGGCTTTAACACCATCTTGATAATCTTCTCTGACTCGGGTGATCATCCTTCCACTATCGAGGCAACTCCTGAATGTCTTGCCATCCAGGCCGATCTCTTCAGCCAGCGGCACCAGACGATCAATTGGGAACCCCCTGCCATTGGAAGTAGTGCGTTGATAGATCAGAGCGGAGTAGCGCCAAAATGCATCATTTCCTCCCAGTTCCGCTGCACACTCTGTTGCCTCGGCCTGTTTCTGTGCACCGGGGTTGTGAAACTCAAGAGGAAAATGCCGGTAAACCCAGTTGACCTTGCCCCTATTCTGTTCGATCAGCTTTTTTACGTTCGGGTGATACCGCTTACAGAACGGGCATTCGAAATCCGAGTACTCAACGAGACTGACTGGCGCATTGGGATTGCCATAGATATGATCCCGTTGCGGTGAAACCGGACGAAGATTTCTTGCATGTTCCGCGCTTTTGCGACGCTTGCCTTCTGCCGCCGCTACACGCTTCTTCTCGATATAGGATTCGATGCCTTGCTCTATGACCCGATCCATGAAGCCCTCTTCATCGATCAACCGTCGCAACTCTTTTCTGACCTCTTCTGCAATGATCGCTCTGTCTGCCATCAACCTGTCGGAATCCGCACGGACAGCAGAGCTGATCGCAACGGCACCCATTACGCATCCAACCAAACATATGGTCAGAAATTGCCTACTTGATCTATTCTTAATCATTGCTCTCTGCCCTCATGATTTTATTGATATTGCCCAGCTTCGGTTGTGAAATTGCAGATCTGGAAAAAGGTGGCGCTCTAGAGCACCCCCTTTTCCGACAGCTATTCCGGTTATTAAGGCATATAGTGGATCCCACCAAAATGCTTCTGCCCGTCAGCTGTCTTGAACAGCACCATCAACTGATATTTTCCCGCTGACGCCAGGTCATAACCGGCCATATACCAATCCCCCATCTTCATCAGCATCTTGCTGCTCTCCTTGCCATCGGGGCTGGCCACTTTGGAGTTGGCAGTGATGTCATTCAAAACACGGCCACCCTGCTCCACCTTGATCATCAGGTTGTGACTGCCACCATGCTGCATACCCTCTTTGGCCTGCATAACATGAAAGCTGACGGTGTAGCCGTCGATCTGGGTCTTCTCCAGGAACATCTTCGGCTGGGCTGCCATGGCGTCATGGCTACTATGGTCCATGGTGTGGCCCATCTCGGCATAGCCAACTGCGGCAACGCTGCTGAGGATGGCAAAGGTCAGGCTCTTCAGGACTGTTTTCATGTTGTATCTCCACTCATGTTGATAAAAAAATTGAAAGAATCAGGCTTCGCTGTTTTTCAGTAGCTCCTCCGCTTCCTCGACGGTTCCGCTTGAATAGAACCGTTCCTTGAACTGCAGCACCAGGCCATAGATCACCGGCAGCACCAGCATGCAGAGCACGGTGACACTCACCATGCCCCCCACCATTGGTGCGGCGATGCGCTGCATCACCTCGGAACCGGTGCCGGTGCTCCAGAGGATCGGCAGCAGGCCGGCAATGATGGCGGTGGCGGTCATTGCAATGGGACGCACCCGCTCTGCCGTACCCTGGAGCACCGCATCCATCAGTTCGGTTTTGGTCAGACAGCCGGCCTCACCGTGACTGGTTCTCTGGTGGCGCGCTTCCGCCACGGCCTGATCGATGAAAGTCAGCACCAGCACACCAATCTCCGCCGCCACCCCGGCCAGGGCGATGAACCCCACCACCACCGCCACCGACAGGTTGAATCCGTACCAGTAGACTAGCCAGATACCACCGATCAACCCGAAGGGGATGGAGAGCATCACCACCAGCGGCGAACTGAGATTGCCGAAGTTGAAGAAGAGCAGCAGGAAGATGATCAACAGCGTCGCCGGCACCACGATGCGCAGCCGCTCTTCCGCCCGCTCCATATATTCAAACTGCCCTGACCAGACCAGGGCATAACCCGGAGGAATCTTCACCTGCTCACTCACGGTCTTCTTGGCCACTGCCACATATCCGCCAATATCCGAGGTACTGATATCGACATAGATCCAGGCGTTGGGCCGGGCGTCCTCACTCTTGATCACTGGCGGCCCCCGACGCAGATGGATCTCGGCTACCAGGGCCAGAGGAATGGATTCACCGCCGGGAGTGGGAATCAGCACCCGCTTGAGCCGCGCCGGATCATCACGCAGCTCTCTCGGGTAACGCACGTTGATCGGATAGCGCTCCAGCCCCTCCACCGTGCGGGAGACGTTCATGCCACCGATGGCGGATTGGATCACATCCTGCACATCGCCCACGGTGAGTCCGTAGCGTGCCGCCTCTTTGCGGTCGATGTCGAAGTCGAGGTAGTAACCCCCAACCGCCCTGTCACCGAAGGCGGAGACCGTATCGGGCACCGTCTTCATGACCCGCTCGATCTCTTTCGACAGGGACTCCAGCACCCCTAGATCCGGTCCACTGACCTTGATGCCGATGGGGGTCTTGATGCCGGTGGAGAGCATGTCGATACGGGTCTTGATCGGCATGGTCCAGCTGTTGGACAGCCCCGGAAACTTGATCGCGCCATCCATCTCGTTCATCAGTTCTTTGGTCGTCTTGGTGGGATCGGGCCACTCTTCTCGCGGCTTTAGCCGAATCGTGGTCTCCAGCATCGCCAAGGGCGCCGGGTCGGTAGCGGTCTCGGCCCTCCCCACCTTGCCGTAGACCGTCGCCACCTCCGGAAAGGTGTGGATGATCTTGTCGGTCTGTTGCAACAGCTCCTTGGCCTTGGTGATGGAGATGCCCGGATAGGTGGTAGGCATGTAGAGGATGTCCCCCTCATCCAGGGGCGGCATGAACTCACTGCCCAGTTGCTGCAACGGCTGCAGGGTGAAACCCAGCAGTGCAACTGCCCCGGCCAGGGTCAGCCAGCGCAGCCGGATCGCCAGCGACAAGAGCGGACGATGCAGCAGATGGATCAGGCGATTGATGGGGTTTTTCGCCTCCGAGATGATCTTGCCGCGGATGAAAAAGCCCATCATCACCGGCACCAGGGTCACCGCCAGGATCGCCGAGGCGGCCATGGCGTAGGTCTTGGTGAAGGCCAGGGGACTGAACAGCCGTCCCTCCTGGGCCTGCAGGGTAAAGACAGGCAGGAAGGAGACAGTGATGATGAGCAGTGAGAAAAAGAGCGCTGGTCCCACCTCCCGGGCAGAGTTGCCGATGGCCTGCCAGCGCTCCCGATCACTCAGCTTACGGCCCAATCTGTGGGCCATCTGTTCCAGATGTTTGTGGGCGTTTTCGATCATGACGATGGCACCGTCCACCATCGCACCGATGGCGATGGCAATACCGCCGAGGGACATGATGTTGGCGTTGATGCCCTGGATCTGCATCACTATGAAGGCCATCAGAATACCCACCGGCAGAGTGAGGATCGCCACCAGGGCGGAGCGGGCGTGCAGCAGGAAGATGATGCAGACCAGAGAGACTACGATCGACTCCTCCAACAGCTTGTGCTGCAGATTGTCCACCGCCCGCTGAATCAGATCGGAGCGGTCATAGACCGGCACGATCTCCACCCCGTCCGGCAGCCCCGCCTTCAAGTCGTCCAGTTTCTCCTTTACCCGCTGAATCGTGGTCAGGGCGTTTTCACCAAAGCGCATCACCACCACACCGCCGACTGTCTCACCCTCACCGTTCAATTCCCCCACGCCACGGCGCAGCTCCGGTCCCAGCTGCACCTGAGCGATGTCCCGCAAGCGCACCGGGGTCCCCCTGCCATCCACCGCCACCGGTATCTCCCGCAGGTCATCCAGGCTCTTGATATAGCCACGGGCTCGCACCATGTACTCGGTCTCGGTCATCTCCACCAACCGCCCACCCACGTCGTTGTTGGAGCGCTTGATTGCGTGTTTCACCTTGTCCAGGGTGATGCCGTAGGCGGCCATGGCGTTAGGGTCCACTTCCACCTGGTATTGCTTTACGAAACCACCGATGCTGGCCACCTCCGCCACCCCGGGCACCGTCTGCAGGGGGTAGCGCAGATACCAGTCCTGGATCGAGCGCAGCTGGGAGAGGTCCTGGTTGCCGCTGCGGTCCACCAAGGCGTATTCGTAGACCCAGCCGACCCCGGTGGCATCCGGCCCCAGTGTGGGGTTGATCCCAGCAGGCAGCCGGCTGGTGACGTAGTTGAGCTGCTCCAGCACCCGGGAACGGGCCCAGTAGAGGTCGGTCCCATCCTCGAAGATGATGTAGACGAAGGAGAGGCCGAAGAAGGAGTAGCCCCGCACCGTCTTGGCGTAGGGTACCGAAAGCATGGCGCTGGTCAGCGGATAGGTGACCTGCTCCTCCACCACCTTGGGGGCCTGGCCCGGAAACTCGGTGAAGACGATCACCTGCACATCCGACAGATCCGGGATGGCATCCAGCGGGGTCTGTTTCACCGCCCATATGCCCGCCGCCAGCAACAGCAGGCTACTGATGATGATCAGGAAGCGATTACGCAGGGAACCGTTGATGACCCACTCGATCATGGCTTGCTCCCCGCATCCAGGCTAAAGCCACTCATATCCATCGCATCGGAACCGCTGCTATCGAGGCGCATCTCATCCATCGACATGTCAGGTGCATCCATGGACATCTCCTGCATATCCATGTCCGCCCCACCGACAGACTGATCGGTTTTGGCCGCCTCCAGCATCTTGGCGGTGGCCTCCCGCAGCTTGGATTCGGAATCGATCAGGAACAGGGCAGAGGCCACCACCTCCTCACCGGCCTTCACCCCATCTAGCACCTGCACCCAGCCTTTGCTGTTCTGACCCAAGGTCACCGTACGCGGCTCGAACTTGCCCGGTGCGCGCACCACGAAGACCTGCTCCCGTTCACCGGAACGCACAATCGCTGAATCCGGCACCACCACCGCATCCTTCTGCAGTCCGGTATTGAGGGTCACGTCGGCGAACATATCCGGCTTCAGGGCCAGTTGTGGGTTATCCAGCTCCAGACGCACCTTGATGGTCCGGGTCCTCGCCTCCGCATAGGGATAGATATAGGAGACGGTGCCCTCAAAGATCCGGCCCGGCATACTCTTCAGGGTCAGCTGCGCCTTATCGCCGATACGCACCCAGGGCAGCTCATGTTCATAGACATCGACCTGCACCCATACCTTGGTGAGATCGGCAAGACGGTAGAGTTCGCTCTTGGGGGTCACGTACTCCCCCTCGCTCACACTCAGCTTCATCACGATACCGTCGAAAGGGGAGTGGACATGCAGCGCCTTGAACGCCTTACCGCTCTGCTCCAACTCCCGGATCTGGTGTTCCGGCACATCCAGCAACTGCAGCCGCTCACGGGAGATCTCCGCCATCTGCCTGGCGCCCTCCCGAATATCGGCATACTCACTCTCACCCAATGTCTTCAGATTGCGCAACGCCAGCAGATACTCATGCTGACTGCTGACCAGCTTGGGGGAGTAGATGGAGAAGAGGATGTCATCCTTCTTAACCGGCTCCCCTGTCTTGTTGATGAAGAGTTTCTCGATCCACCCCTCGGTCTTGGGGTGCAGACGGGTGATGCGAGTCTCATCGGCGATCACCCTGCCCAGCGCCCGCACCGAGCGCGAAAAGGCCTGACGCTTGGCTTTGACGGTACGCACACCGATATTCTGCACCGTCACCGGGTCGATCTTCACCGTGCCGGCCGGTTCATCCGCTGCCCCGCCGTCATCCGCATAAACCGGCAGGTAGTCCATACCCATCTCGTCCTTGGTGAAGACCGGGGAGGTGATGGCGGGGTTCATGGGATTGCGCCAGAAGAGCACCTTGCGTTCTGCTTTTGGCGCATCGGCATAGACCGGCAAGTAGTCCATACCCATCTCATCTTTGGTGAACACCGGTGAGGTGATGGCCGGGTTCATCGGATTGCGCCAGAACAGGGGTTTCTTCCCCTCCGCCTTAACCGGCGCGGCAACCGCAGTCTCCACTCCTGGCACTGTCCAGGGTATCTGCGGCGGGTAACCGTTCAGCCAGACACCGGTGCCGATGCCAACCAGTAGTGCGGCAGTCAAACCTATCGGGTATTTATTCATGATTCTTCTCCCCCGCCGACCGCAGCCAGCAAACGTGCCTCGGCCTGTTTGGCCTGACTCAGGGCCTTCCAGTAGGCGATACGAAAGTTGTTCAATTTGATCTGGGTGCGAACCAGGGTGAGGAAATCCACCTTGTCCACCTGATAACCGGCAAGCATGGAGGCCACCGCCTGTTCGGTCTGGGGGATGATCCCGTTGCGCAGCAGACGGGCCTGCTCCCGGCCCTGTTCATAGTCCGCCAGCGCCCGCTCCACCTGTTCGCGGATCTCATACCGGGCATCATCCAGGGCGTAGCGGGCCTCCATCCGTTCACTGTTGCGCTGATCCACCTCCCGATCCTGCTTATTGCCCTGATAGATCGGCAGGTTGAGGCTGACACCGATGGAGAGAAAATCGCTGCGGGATGAGCCGTCCGGATTGTTCCCACCGCGCAGGCCGTAGGCCCCTTTGAGGGTGAAATCGGGATAGCTCCCTTTACGCGCCAGCTCCAGTCGCCGATCGGAGGCATCCAGCGAATGCTGTTTCATACTCAGCAGGGGACGCTCAACCAGGGCCTGCTGCAGCCACGCATCAGCACCCTCCAGACCCGCCAGCTCAGGAGTATCTATTGGCTCCAGCTCCACTGATGAGCCGCCTGAATGGGCCATCAGGGCTTGCAGGCGGGCCGCCTCACTACGGCGCATGCCCCGCAGGCGTACCGCCCGTTCCAGCTGGCCTGAAAGCTCCACTTGCGCCAGCAGCACATCCTGCTGAAGTCCCTCACCCACCCGGTATTTGACCTGCACCACCTGAACGAAAGAACGCAACCTCTGCTGGTTATCCTCTACCGTTGCCAGGGCACGATCCAGATAGAAGATATTCCACCAGCTGCGCCTCACATCGCGGGCCAGCATCAACCGAGCCTCGCGGGCTTTATCCTGCTTGCCCAAGGCCGCCAAGCGCGCCGCCTCGGCACGCAGCTCAAGCTTGCCGGACCAGGGCAGTTTCTGGCTGATGCCGACCTGAAATTGGGTCATGGCTTCCTGAGTCAGATCAAAACTGTCCAGGGGAAGATTGGCGGCATTGAAGGACAGCACCGGATCAGGCAAGGCGCCGACCTGACTCGACCGCTGGGCAGCGGCCTCTGCCCTGGCCTCTATCTCAGCGAGACCCGGATTACCCTGTAGGGCCAAGCTCACCGCCTGGTCGATCGACAAGGTAGCGGCCGCCTGGCTGTTCTGCCAGACCATACCGCACACAAAGAGAAAGGCGGCACGCACCTGGCGTTGTGAAAAAGAGAGCATTGATGGAAACCTGCTGTTTGATTTCGGATTGGCAGCAAGAGGTTCCTCACACCAAGCAGGTTCGAGCCGTCCTGGCGGACGCTAAAACATCAGGGGGGTGGAAACGGGATGCTGCCTGCTGAAACGATCGTCAGACAACAGGAGGTATCAGATACGCAGGCAGCAGAAACTCAGGCGTGGGGGAATTGGAACAGGCGGGGCCGAGAGGGAGAACAGAATCTCATCGCGGGGTGGCCCCCTTACAGGAAGCAGGTTCACCAGATCTTTGGAGACCAGAACCGGCTGATCGATGCGTTCGAAGACCAGGAGATTGGAATCACGCTGCGGCAGAACCTGCTGCAGATTGAGATGAGCGGTGTCACAACGACATAGTGTGTCCGCCATCTTGGGCATCTGGCAATGCTGATCATCACTCATGACCCTATGGGAGTCCTCTCCCATCGGCATGGAGTGCTGCCCGAAAGCCGCCAAGACACCCTGCCCCCAAGACAACAGCAATACCACCACCAGCATCCAGGTGGTCAATCGCAGACTGTTGTTGCGGACAAATGACATCTTAAAGCTTCTTACTTCCCAAGGTTTTCATATGTTCAATTAAAGACACGACGGTTGCCGAATGGTTCCACCGCAGTGTGCTGGATTTGATCAGATATCATGACCAGTCACAAGTCTATTCCATCCCTATCGACTCGCGGTCGACTTACCTGACAAATGCAAACAGAGAAACATCACCCATCCTGCTACTTGGGTGGTTTATTGCAACAGGCGGGAGGTGGCGCATTTGCATTGTCTCTGGCATTGGTATCGGAAAATTGAAACCAGTTACCCTTGAACCGGCTCCACCAATTATCCAATGGTGGAAAGCCGGTGTTTTCCAACACATCGACAATCACCTGGTAGGCCGATTGAGTGGCCAAGTGAGTCTTCGACCTCGTGAAAGATTTTGGGACATCCCAGTCCCCAAAATCGACTCGGCCTTCGACAGCCTGTTTGTGCCCCGGCCGTCCCGGTCA
>JAESPE010000064.1 GCA_016756835.1 gamma proteobacterium endosymbiont of Lamellibrachia anaximandri
TTCCCCTCTGGCGCAAGGCACGCCGGGTAAGCAGTGCGGCCTCGCGGCTACCGGGGACTACCAGCCTTCGCTTCGCTCTCCATGGCTGGCAGCGTCGGTTATTTCGTAGAAATGAGAGCATTCCTGGCCCGCATAAGACACTATTTTCGTCGCAAGAATCTAGACGATCTTTACGACCAGTGGCGTAAACTGCACTTCCACATCCTTGCTAACCTGAAGTTAATAAGCAATGCCCTTTACGACCGGTGGCGTAAGCTACGCTTCCGCATCCTTGCTAGCCTGAAGTTAAGAAGCAATGCCCCTTTCATGCTCTGCATGGCACCCCCGAGCCAACTAAACCTTCGCCAACCAGGTTCATTTATTTCCAATGCCAAACTGGATGCATCGCAACCAAACACGCATTCCGATAGTGACTACGCACTGTATCTCTGGCCAGACCGCATCCGCACACATTATCTTGCACAAGGTCTTCTCTTTGGCCTCGGCTTTCTTTGTTTAAGCGACAGTTTTCTTATTGGCATCGGTGCCTTCTTTTGGTCGGTTCCAGTAGCCCCATGGATCATCTACGTCATTTTTCGAAGCCCTGTACTCGGCAAGTACTGGGAAACCTGGCCCGACGAAGTCGACCCTCTTTACCAAGTTGCCATTCAAAAAGACTTCTGCAAACCAGGCAATGGTCTCCAAAATCAATTCCGTTCATGGCTTATGCGGCATTTGGCTATGTTGAGGGCGCTCATCCCCTCTTTTAGTGCGCGGTCAGACCCATCAGTGTGGCGCCCTTCAGGTAGTACCCAAGAAGCCTACCTGCGCAAGGGAGTGAATGACTTCTTTCATTCGAACCGTGCAACCGACCTATGGTGTGATATTGGTTTTATTCGCTGGCTCATCTGGTGGTGCGCACCGATAGTGACCGGTCAGATATTTCTACTCTTGGCCTTTGCACTAGTACTGATTGGCCCGAGCGATACTGAGCTAAAGTTGGATGGAGTCGGGCTTCTGGTCATTTGCTGGACACTCTATGCCACTTACTTCCTTTGGATCCAAACCTGTAAATTCCCTTTTTATGCTGAGTTCCGCACCGAGGATGTACACCGTCTACCTTTCCTCGCCAAAAAACTCAAACCGGGCCACTTGGGAGAAAGCCTTCCGTCCATCCGTGTAAAACTGGTACTAGCCACCATCGGATTAAATCTAATACCCAGCCTGACTTTTTTTCTCTTGCGCTATAAATTCTAAGACTAAGACAAGGAATCACACTGTGTTTTTTTCCAGTTCACGCGAAAGCACTGATAACCCTACTGGCCAAACCAGCCCCGACGCAAAGCCCAGGGAGGTGTTAGGTTTTCTTGCGTGGATTGATGCAATGGAGCGGCTTGATACCCTGCTTCTGGAGATCAGACACACCCAGGTAAATATAATCCACAGCCTCAGGGAGCCGGTACTGTACCGCAATCTCAGATTCGAGGAGCGATATCTCTGGGGGCATTACCACAAGCTATCCACTAAAACCATAAATGAGACTTGGCTACAACTACTGTGCGAACCCGGTTTTTCCGCCAGTGATTGTGCAAATGCCTGGATACCACGCTATCCCTCTCCCGGTCTTGAGGTTAACTCACCTAACAATGAAGACTCCGGCGTAACACCGGATGAAAATCGCACCCTTAAAGACAACTCTCTTAAAATAGAAGACCTTGCCACCGCATATGCAGATACCGGCACACGAAAATCGATAGGAGAAGCGATCAGTAAACGAGTGGAAGAAGTCTGGCAAGGAGGACAGTGGAGTCTTGACCAGAAGCGACACTACTACAATCTACAGGCATTGCAGGGATTAAAAAGAAACATTCTTCGAGACAAGCTAATTTTATGCTGGTGGGCAATTTCCGCCTTTGATATTAAAGGGCTGAGGATCCCTGGAAATCGCAATCATGCCTCACCCAGGGAAGAGCTCGCACGTTTTATGGTGGTCAGAGCGGGAGTCATGGCGCGTGCCCGGGAGGCTGTCGAACGGCTGGGCGACTTACAAGCCCAGTACGAAAAAGCGCTTGACGTAGGGCTTCAGGAACACCCACGCCCCAGCTTGGCCAGACGGCGTGAGCAGGGCATATACAGCGGGTTCCTCGCTGACCAGACTCGTGATCTTTTTCGTCAGATTAACATGCTACTGGACTTTCAGCAGCCAAGCGCCCCGCCACCAAAGTCCGATGGCAGAATAATGCACCGATGGACCCACGATTTCACTTCTCACTCTCACATATATCAAGATGAAGTGCCTCGTACACATGAACAGAAAGGCTCATCTGATACGGCCTTCATAAACACGTCCTACTGGATGCCGGAACGGCCTGACCTGCAAAGCGTGATCGCCCATGAAGTCGCACACATCGCAATTCACCGTCGCTATGGGCAATGCTCCACTGAAGCGCTTTCAGCGGCCACCGATCCCTTCGCCCGCCTCCTGCGTCTGCTGTCCCATGCACTTGAATCATTTGGCGTCCGGCAGGACAAGCCACATGTTAACCCCCGCCACCTTCCTCAATACACATTAAAAGAGATCACCGCAGATCTGCTGGGAGCCTCTGTCGAAGGGCATGCCTATCTGTTGGCGCTGTTTCTGGAGATCGCAGGTAACGGACTGGAAGTTCTTTTCGACGCGCCCGGTGGGCGCTACGAATTGGAGCTTGCGCACAGGCTCGAGGACAACGGAGGCCTGTTCGACCGCGATCGGGAGTGGTACTACCGACTACGCGTTTCTTGCGCCTGGCTCAAGGCCGTACACCACAATACTCCTCCCACCCCGCTGGACAATCTGCTAGTCCAGGGGGTGGAGGAGATCGTGGACGATATGCTCACTTACCTTGACAAGATAAGCACAAATGAAAAGCGCTCTGGAGGCTTCTGGCGCACATTAGCTGACCGCATGTCCAGGCTTGCAGAGGACTCTGATGCAGCCATCGATGTGCGTAACTGGCGTAAACAGCGCTCCCAAGATTTTGGAGAGGGCGACACTCTAGGCCCCTGGCTATATCCCCGCTTCACCTGGCGCATTGCGAAACCCCTGCGCGACACCTTGTTTCAACGCATTCTGGTACTAAAGACAACGGACGCACATCCCTTAAAAGCTCATAGGGGCAAACAGTTCAGTTACTTGGCAGAAAAATTCGATGACATCTATTTTGGCGGCAAGCAATCCACCACTGCAGGCAAAGACGATGAAGACCCAGTGATTGCGGGTCGTCCATTATTTCAGCACCTCTACGATATTCCCTGGCAGTGCGCCCTGCTCCGCAGCATGGATTTTGTTCACTCGAAGAGTGAATTCGAACGGGATGACTGGTTGAAACAGATGCACTGCAACACAGCTCTTGGTCGGGAGTTGTACCAGCTGGCACTGGAGTTCCGATATTGGCAATCTCGTTCGGGCTATCAACACCTCACAGTTCTGGCACAACAGGTCGAAGGCGTAGTAAATTCCCCAAAATCTCACCCCGCCGCCGACCAGGACCTCATCCACAAACTCTCTGATTGGCTAGGTAAAGATGTAAAAGAACCAAAAGAACGAAAGGATATTGCCAAACAGGTGCAAACAAAGGTTAAGGAGATGTACAACACTTACCTTTGGGAAGATTTATGCAAAAGCGCAGCTAAACGCCGGGAGTTCCGTGATGAAAGGCTCGAATGGCTATTCCCGAAAGGCGGTTCACTCTTGGAAACATTCGCGGCCAAGCAACTGTTGTTCGCTTACCTCAATTTCAGCTTCTCCTCCGAAGAAATTAAAAACGCCCAACGTTTCGAGCATCAAAAACGTATTATCGAAAAACTATTGGCACATAAAACCAACCAACTGCAAAAAATCATTGGCAGCTCAGACACCCCGCACTGGCTGCTACCATTGAGCAGCTATCTAAAAATGGCAGGAGTATCCAGCTCACCAAATCGAGATAAAGTATTCAATTTTCTTCTCAAGCGATTTGCGCCAACCAAGAAAAGCGCCGCTGCATGCACCCCTGATGATCGGCCATCAAATTCATTTGAGCCACGCTATTATAATATTAGCCGTATTTCTGTTGCCGGCTCTTATGACGCCGACCAGTCACGGAGCGTACCACTCAGTACCCTGTTTAATCGCATGGGTGAAAAGGCGATCTATCATTGGCCGGTAAAGCAAGGATCCTGTGGCCACAAGGACAAGCAAATATGGGCAGTTATCGGTCGCTACGACTTCCTTTCCCTGCAACCTACCCGCCCGATGTGCCGCTGCTCACTTCCCCACTTTCCTAACGATGTCAATAATCCCGTCTATCCTATCCAACCAGATGAGGAAACCTTCCCGACTTTTTTCGTCAGACGCGAGCAGGCGATTCCCATTCGTATGGACGACAATGAAGACTGGCCAGATAATGAGACTCCATTTATCGCAGCGTTATCCATCGTTCTCACCCGCCGCCAAGCACGCCTGGACTTGGTAAGCAGGCTGCTATACGCTAAAGCCAACACCAGCACGCCATCCAGCCAAACCGATGGACTATACCTGGAACAATTAGGTCCGCTCCTCCTTTCAGAAGACCGCATGTTTTTAAGCGAGGGCTGGGGGGATGTCATCTTATTTTTTTCCGGCGAAGCTGACCTCAAGCGCCTAGAAGAAATCTTCCTGATACAAAGAGTGATTTTCGAGGATTTCCAGGTGGATCGAACTGAACTTATTCTGACTCCAAGCTGTATGGAGGCCGCCACACCATCCGATGCCTGCAACGTATCTGTCCAAGTCCGTCTAATGGAGGATCGAAAGCTGGAGCACGGCGATTTGAACTTCGAGAAACAAATCATCAAGAATTGGGAAGCATCTGACCTGGAACAACGTGCTTTGGGAAACAATTCAGAAGGCGAAAAAATTAAGAACGTTTTTACTATCTGCAGAACACCAGGGCGTACCGATTACACGCTGGGCTTCCGCGGACTACACAAGCTCCGCAACTCGCATACAAAACCACTGGGAATGCCAGATATTTATAGTCTAATGAAAGACACGGAACTCGATGTGTTGCAAACAAATATCGGTCTTCAAGTCTATCCTGAAAACAAATGCCTTTCGGCCAAAACAATCAAGGACCAGAAAAAAACCTGAATATTGGTCAGTGCAGGCTGGTTCAAGCGTAACGGAGACGGCAACTTTTTCATTCTGCCAACTCAATAGCGCCCGATCCGCTACGCTTGATCGAGCCTACGTTTTGAATAGCAGCTAGCCACCTTCACTATTGAGCAGATAGTTACAATTGCGGTTGTTAAGGCAACGACTTCACTGCCAACAGTGGTTCAAGCTATTAAGCAGACTCACAATGGCCGGACAGAAAAGCCATATCCAGCGCAGATGCAGCCTTGTTTCGGCAATATTCAGAGATCGGGTCAGGTCACCTGAACAGGCTTCATATAGGAGATAGGCGCCTTTTCGGTCTCGTCGAAGGTGACTTCTTCCCAGGCCTCCGTGTCCTGCATCAGCTCCCGTAACAGGCGGTTGTTGAGGGCATGTCCTGACTTGTGGCCGCTGAAGGCACCGATCAGGCTGTGGCCGAGCAGGTAGAGGTCGCCGATGGCGTCGAGGATTTTGTGTTTGACGAACTCGTCTTCGTAACGCAGGCCATCTTCGTTCAGCACCCGGTAGTCATCCACGACCACCGCGTTATCCATGCTGCCGCCGAGGGCAAGTTCCCGCTGACGCAGCATCTCGATATCACGCAGGAAGCCGAAGGTCCGGGCGCGGCTCACCTCTCTGACGAAGGAGGTGGAGGAGAAGTCGACGCTGGCATACTGCGCCCGCTGCTCAAATGCCGGGTGATCGAAGTCGATGGCGAAGCTCACCTTGAATCCGTCAAAAGGCTCAAAACTGGCGCGTTTGTCTCCATCCTCCACTACGACCTTGCGTTTGATCTTGATGAAGCGCTTGGCTGCATTCTGTTCCTCCACTCCGGCAGACTGGAGGAGGAACACGAAGGGTCCGGCACTGCCGTCCATGATCGGCACTTCGGGGGCACTGACATCGACATAGGCATTATCGATACCGAGCCCGGCCAGGGCCGAAAGCAGATGTTCCACCGTCGAGATCCTGACACCGTGCTGCATCAGGGTCGTAGAGAGACGTGTGTCACCGACATTTTCCGGACAGGCACGGATTTCGACTGCCGGATCCAGGTCAACCCGGCGAAACACGATACCTGTATCCGGCGCAGCAGGCCTCAGGGTCAGATAGACCTTTTGGCCTGTATGCAATCCGACGCCAGTGGCGCGAATCACATTTTTCAGTGTGCGTTGCCGAATCATTGCCGTTTTCGCTCCCTTGAGAAATTGACCATATATGAGCGCCGGAATGTTATCACATGTCAAATTATCCGACAAAAAGGCCGTCGCATTCTTTGAACATGAGGGATCGGAGCCAAATTAGATTCCGATCCCGGCACGCTGCACCACCCTGAAACTCCAACACTCTGAACGCGGTTATTCCACAAAGTTCAATCGGCCTGACGACGCAGGAATGCCGGGATATCGAGGTAGTCGAGACTGGTCTTTGCCGGCGCTTCGGCGGCAGGTTTGGCCGCCAGGCCCTTGCGAACAACCGTCGGACGATCCAGATCTCTATAGTCATTCGGGCCTGGATTAACGATATCCGCAGCCACCAGTTCCAGCCCCGCGTCGGCCTGACGAGCCGGTTTCGGTAATTCCGCCACAGACAGATCACCCAGTCCGGTGGCGACCACGGTCACCCGCATCTCCTCCTGCATATCGCCGTCGATGACCGTTCCCACCACCACAGTGGCGTCTTCATCAGCGAACTCCCGCACAGTGTTACCCACCTCGTCGAACTCACCGATGGAGAGATTCAGACCCGCAGTGATATTGACCAGAATACCTTTTGCGCCTGACAGGTTGATGTCTTCCAGCAGCGGACTGCGAATCGCCTTCTCCGCCGCCTCACGCGCCCGGTTCTCGCCCGATGCCTCGCCTGAGCCCATCATTGCCGCGCCCATCTCCGACATCACGGTCTTCACATCGGCGAAGTCCACATTGATCAGACCGGGACGGGTAATCAGCTCTGCAATGCCCTGTACCGCGTTCAGCAACACATCGTTAGCCGCCTTGAAGGCGTTCAGCAGACTCATCTCCTTGCCCAGCACCGCCAACAACTTCTCATTGGGAATGGTGATCAGGGAGTCGACACTCTTCGACAGTTCGGCCATGCCCGCTTCGGCAATCTTCATGCGCTTGCTGCCCTCGAAGCTAAAGGGTTTCGTCACTACTGCCACCGTCAGTATGCCCAACTCCTTGGCCACTTGGGCAACCACCGGCGCTGCGCCGGTACCTGTGCCACCACCCATGCCGGCAGTAATAAAGACCATGTCGGCCCCGTCCAGCACCTCGTGGATCCGGTCGTGATCCTCATGGGCAGCCTGTCGGCCTACCTCAGGATCTGCGCCTGCACCAAGACCTTTGGTGATGTCGGAACCCAGTTGCAGCAGTGTACGCACCTCACTATTGCGCAGTGCCTGTGCATCGGTATTCGCACAGATGAAATCAACGCCCTCGATCTCGCCCGTCAGCATGTGGTTCACCGCGTTGCCGCCGCCACCGCCTACGCCAACCACTTTTATCACAGCGTTTTGACTGTGTGTATCCATTAATTCAAACATTGCCTATCTCCTCTTTTGTCCGCCTGTCTGTCTGCCAACAGCCTGCACTACATAAAGTTAAAAATTACCTTGAAACCAATTCTTCATCCGTTCCCAGATCGCTTTCATTCCCCCGTCATGGGAGAGATCCGCCACGCCGCGACTCCGGTTTGTGTTACCGAACAGCAGCAACCCGACGCCGGTAGAGTAGATCGGGTTGCGCACCACGTCGGCCAGCCCGGTGACGTATTGCGGCACCCCGAGTCTGACCGGCATGTGAAACACCTCTTCCGCCAACTCGATCACCCCTTCCATTTTGGAACTTCCGCCGGTCAGCACCACCCCGCCCGCAATCACATCCTCAAAACCGCTACGTCGCAGTTCTGCCTGAATCAGTGTCATCAACTCCTCGTAACGGGGTTCAACCACCTCCGCCAGGGTCTGACGCGAAAGCCTGCGCGGTGGCCGGTCACCGATACTGGGCACCTCGATGGTCTCATCGTTGGTGGCCAGCTGAGTCAGGGCGCAGGCATATTTGATCTTGATCTCTTCCGCGTGCTGGGTCGGTGTACGTAACGCCACCGCAATATCATTGGTCACCTGATCCCCGGCGATGGGAATTACCGCAGTATGGCGAATCGCCCCACCGGTGAAGACCGCTATATCAGTAGTGCCGCCGCCGATATCCACCAGGCAGACTCCCAGCTCCTTTTCGTCCTCGCTTAGTACCGAGTAACTGGACGCCAGTTGTTCCAGGATCAGGTCATCGACCTCCAGACCGCAGCGTCGTACACATTTAATAATGTTCTGCGCCGCGCTGACGGCACCGGTGACCATATGCACCCGTGATTCGAGGCGCACACCCGACATACCGATGGGATCGCGGATCCCCTCCTGCTCATCGATGATGAATTCCTGGGGCAGGATATGCAGGATCTTCTGATCCGCCGGGATCGCCACTGCTCTGGCCGCATCGATTACCCGCTCAACATCACTCTGGGTGACCTCTTTGTCACGGATCGCCACGATGCCGTGAGAGTTGAGGCTGCTGATGTGGCTGCCGGCGATACCGGCAAAGACCGAGTGGATCTCGCAGCCCGCCATCAACTCAGCCTCTTCCACCGCCCGCTGAATCGACTGGACGGTGGACTCGATATTCACCACGACCCCTTTCTTCAACCCCCGTGAGCGGTGGGAGCCGATACCGATGATCTCTATCTCATCACCGGTCTTGACCTCTCCCACGATAGCCACCACCTTGGAGGTACCTATATCCAGGCCAATAATCAGATTCTTTTCACTTTTCTTGGTCATTCAGAGTCCTGCAATCCGGTCTTTCCCGCTCTGCTGAGCCGGATTGTCTGTTGATAATTCTTGTTTCGGCAACGCCTTCCAGCGTGCCGTAAATCCGTTGGTATAACGCAGATCCACTTCTTGTAACTGCCCCTCTTTACCATCCCCCAACCCCGGGTAGAGCCGTACAAAACGCGCCAACCGTGAAGCGATGTCACGTCTTCCCAAATTCAATGTCAGACCCTGACGGGTCTTTAGCCGCCACGCCTGACGGGCATCAACCAAGACATGTCTCAGGTCCAGTTCCACCGTCTCCAGCAACGTCTCGAAGCGCAGAAAATCGCGACTGATGGCTGCAGCGCTGCTCTCCGGACCTTCCAGCATCACCAGACCAGGCAGTTTCGGCAGCCGCCGGGGACGAAAGATCTCCCCCTGCCGGTTGACCAATGCCCTCTTACCCCAACGTGCCAGCGCCACCTGCTCCACCACATAGACCCGCAAAGTATCGGGCCAGACCCGCCGCACACTTGCACTTGCCACCCAAGACAATCCTTCCACTTCGGCGCGGATCAATTCTAGGTCGACACTAAAGAAGCTGCCGCGAATGGCTTTGACAACTGTCTGTTTCAGCAGCTTCGGATCGAGATGTGATATCTCTCCATCGATCCCAATCACACGCAGCGGCATCACTTTTGGATCCTGCAGCTGGGCAACCCCCCAGGCTGCGCCAACTCCACCCAGTACGGACAACAGGAGTGCAAACCCCCACACCTGCAGAAGAACCAACCCCTTTTTCCACCGGCTGAGCGGCGCTTTTTTCTGCTGTCGCTTCACCGCGCCTCTCCAACCCGGTGGACTTCCGGCAGCAACAGCACACCGCTATGCTGTTCAACTTCGGATTGCACCTTTTTTATCAAGGCCTCGATATCCGCCGCTGTGGCATCGCCTGTGTTGATGATGAAATTAGCGTGCTTTTCAGAGACCTGTGCACCGCCAATCCGCGTCCCCTTGAGACCCGCTGACTCAATCAGTTTTGCCGCATGGTTGCCCGTCGGATTTCTGAATACGGAGCCACAACTCGGCAGGCTCGTGGGCTGAGTCGCCGCACGCCGCTCCAACAGCGTCCGAATCACCTGCTGAGACGCATTCACATCCCCCGACTGCAGCTGCAATTCGGCGGAGAGGAACCACTCCCCTGCTGTACCCTTTACGCTGCGATAACCGATATCGAAGTCATCCGGAGTGCGTTTCCGCACCTCCCCGTAACGGTTCAGGGTCTCCACCTGTTTCACCTGATCCCAGATCTCACCGCCAAAGGCACCGGCATTCATCGCCAGGGCACCGCCGAGCGTGCCGGGGATACCCGCCAGAAACTCGGCCCCGCAAAGACCCGCCCGCGCCGCGGTGCGCGCCACCTTGGCACAGGAGACGCCCGCCTCTGCGTAGAGCCGTGTCCCGTCCTGCCATTCCAGCCTGTTGAGCCGACCCTGAGTGGCAATCACCGTGCCGGGAAAGCCACCGTCACGTACCAGGAGGTTGCTACCCAGACCCAGCCACAGCAGCGGTTCATCCGCCTCCAATTGCTGTAGAAACCGCACCAGATCCGCACTGTCCGCAGGACGGTAGAAACGACGCGCCGGACCGCCTACCCGCCAAGTCGTATGACCGGACAGGGGCTCGTTGAACAGCAGTTCACCCCGCAGCGATTTTTCGTCCAGCGCAGGCATCATTTCCGGGTCTCCCCTCCATACCTTTGATCATCGGGTCGATGAGCCGAAAGCAGATTTCGATTCCGCGCGGTCGGCTGCAGCCCATCTTTCTCATTGTCTTGCGACGAGCCGAAACACAGCTGGAGGTGCGCGGAATTCAAGGCCTCCCCACAACCCTGATGGAGCCGACTCATATCGAACAATTTATTCATCCGACCGCTCCCTCACACAGTCTTTTCGGCAAATCTGCAGCGATGGCTCCAATGCTGCCCGCGCCGAGGGTGAGGACTATGTCTCCCTCCTGCAGCAGTCCGGCCAGGACCTCCGGCAACTCCTCCAGCGGCTCGACAAATACCGGATCAACCTGCCCACGTACACGCACGGCACGGCTCAACGCACGCCCGTCCGCACCTTGAATAGGCGCTTCCCCTGCCGCATAGACCTCGGTAAGCAGCAGCACGTCGGCCTGCGAGAGCACCTGCACAAAATCCTCGAACTGCTCCTGGGTGCGGGTGTAGCGATGGGGCTGAAAGGACAACACCAGGCGCCGTTCCGGCCAACCGGCCCGTACTGCCGCCAGGGTTGCGGCTATCTCGCTGGGGTGGTGTGCATAGTCATCGACGAACATTACCCGTCGATTGCCCACCAGACAGTCACCACTGGTCTGAAAGCGTCGGCCGATCCCCTGAAAATTCTGTAACGCCCGCTGGATGCTGGCCTCTTCGACACCCAGCTCCAGCGCTACGGTAATCGCGGCAAGGGCGTTCAACACATTGTGGCGTCCCGGCATATTGAGGGTGACCCGCAGGTCCTGATTCCAGCCCTCACACTCCAATCCGAAACTGGTGATCGCCCCCTCTTGGGTGACCTTCACCGCCCGTACATCAGCATCTTCGGAGAATCCGTAGGTACGCACCCGCCGGGTGATCTCAGGCAACAGACCTCGGACTTCGGCATCATCGATACAGAGCACTGCCAGGCCATAGAAAGGCAGGTGGTGCAGAAACTCCAGAAAGGCCCCGCGAAGACGGTCGAAATCGCCACCGTAGGTGCTCATATGATCGGCATCGATATTGGTCACCACCGCCAGCATGGGCTGCAGATAGAGGAATGATGCATCGCTCTCATCCGCCTCCGCCACCAGGTAGTCTCCCTCTCCCAATTGTGCATTGGCGCCGGCGCTGTTGAGACGTCCACCGATCACGAATGTGGGGTCCAGCCCCGCCTCTCCCAGCACACTGGCCACCAGGCTGGTGGTGGTGGTCTTGCCGTGGGTGCCTGCCACCGCGATGCCGTAGTGGAAACGCATGATCTCCGCCAGCATCTCCGCCCGCGGTACCACCGGGATACGCCACTCTCTGGCAGCCTGTACTTCCGGATTGTCTGCTTTCACGGCGCTGGAGATCACTACGGCATCACAATCCTTGACCTGTTCCGCAGCATGACCGATGAATATCTGCGCACCCAATCCAGCCAACCGCCGGGTCACCGCGCTTTCACGCTGATCGGATCCGGAAACCGCGTAATCCAGATTCACCATCACCTCAGCGATACCACTCATACCGGCACCGCCGATACCCACAAAATGGATGCGGCGCATGCGGCCCATGCTGTCGGGGGCGTGGCGGCGGCGATTCTTGTCACTCATCTTTCAATCATCTCCAGGCAGGCCCGACCAACCACTTCAGCGGCATCTGGGCGTGCCAGGCGGCGCGCAGAGATAGCCATCTTCAATAACGTTTTCCGATCACCCAGCAGGTCTTTCAGCCTGACCGCCAGAGACGCCGCATCCAGGGATGCCTGGGGGACCAGCAGGGCGGCACCCGCATCCACCAGATAGGCTGCATTGTGGGTCTGATGATCGTCGACCGCATGGGGAAAGGGGACCAGAATCGCACCCAACCCGGTTACCGCCAGCTCCGAAACGGTAAGCGCACCGGCCCGGCAGATCACCAGGTCGGCCCAACCATAGGCACCCGCCATGTCGTGCTCAAAGGCGCTGATATCCGCGTCTACTCCATGATCTTCATAAGCGGAGACTGCAGTGTCATAGCTCCGTTCGCCCGCCTGATGGCGCACCTCGGGCCTTTGTCCAACCGGCAGACGAGCCAGTGCGGCCGGCACCGTCTCATTCAATGCCTGGGCACCCAGGGATCCGCCCAGCACCAGAAGATGTAACGGCCCGGCCCGGCCCTCGAACCGCGTTGCAGGTTCCGGCAGTTCAGCGATCTCCGGGCGCACCGGGTTGCCCGACTCAACCGCTCTCCTGATCGCGTCAAAACTACCGGGG
The DNA here is from genome assembly GCA_016756835.1 of gamma proteobacterium endosymbiont of Lamellibrachia anaximandri. GTDB lineage: Bacteria > Pseudomonadota > Gammaproteobacteria > Chromatiales > Chromatiaceae > QGON01. The sequence continues at coordinate 12,954 of JAESPE010000064.1, forward strand.
AACGCTTCGAATACCCGAGTCGCAAAGCGGGAGAGAAGACGGTTGGTAAAACCCGGGATTGCATTCTGCTCCTGAATCACCAGTGGAATACCCAACAAGCGTGCCATCAGGCCACCGGGGCCGGAGACAAATCCCCCCATGCCCAGCACCAGGCTCGGGCGGTTTCTGCGCAGTATCCGCAACGCCTGCCAGAGTGCCTTCAAAACCACAAAAGGCGCTGCCAACCGGCGCAGCAGCCCCGTGCCGCGAACGCCACGGACCTCGATCCACTCCATCGGAATGCCCTGCTGCGGGATCAGTTTCGCCTCCATTCCCCGCCGCGTACCCAGCCAGAAGACATCAATACCCTCAGCCATCAACCAGTCAGCCACCGCCAGTGCCGGAAAGACATGTCCACCTGTGCCACCTGCCATCACCATCACACGCGGCTCCATGATCGGCCTCCCGACTTTACGCCGTCACTCTGAATCCGCAGTTCATGGTCGATGCGCAGCAGCACGGCGATCACCAGACAGGTGACAATAATGCTGTTGCCGCCGTAGCTTATAAAAGGCAGGGTCAAACCCTTGGTGGGAAGCAAACCCACGTTCACCCCGATATTGATGAACGACTGAAGGCCGATCCAAATACCGAAACCGTAGGCGACATAAGCGGAAAAACGTCTCTCCCGGGCCATCGCCCGGGTACCGATCTGAAAGGCGCGCCAGGTAATGAAGGCAAACAGGAAAATCACTGCCAAGGTCCCGATCAGACCGAACTCCTCCCCGATCACCGCCATGATGAAGTCGGTATGCGCCTCGGGCAGATAGAACTGTTTCTGTATGCCGTTGCCGAGACCTACACCGGTCACTTCACCACGCCCGAAGGCGATCAACGCCTGCACCAGTTGGTAATCGCTATCCCGTTGGTCATCCCAGGGGTTGATGAAAGCAGTGATCCGCCGCCAACGGTAGTCTGAAAAGTAGATCAGTGCGCCACCAGCCAGGGCAGAGGATGTCAGCAGAATAGTGAACTGCCATAACACGACTCCTCCCAGAAAGAGCATGCCCAAGACCGTGGCGAAGAGCACCACCGTGGTGCCGAAATCGGGTTCCAGCATGATCAGCAGACTGGTCAGGAGCACCAGTATCATCGGCTTGGCAAAACCCCACAATGAACTGGTAACCTCATTCTGCCGACGCACCAGATAACCGGCGATATAGATCACCATGAACAGCTTCACGAACTCAGAGCTCTGCAGGTTGAAGACCCCAAGAGGAATCCAGCGCCGCGCATGATTTGCCTCTTTACCGATATTCGGTATCAACACCAAAACCAGCATCACCAAACCGACGAACACCAGTACCGGCCCGGCCTTCTCCCAGGATGAGACAGGTACGCGGAACAGCACCATGGCACCGGCAAGACCGATACAGAGCGCAATGGTGTGGCGGATCACGAAGAAGAAAGGTGATCCGGCGATACGCTCACCGGCATACATGGAAGAGGAGGCCACCATCACCAGACCAAACATGAGCAGGATCAGTGCAGCCCCCATCAGCCAGTAGTCAATAACCGGTGGCGAGAGAACGCCCTCTTTACCGCCCATGCTCGCCTGAGACCTTGCCATCGTATTCATGACATCAGCCCCTCAACCGCCTGAATGAAGGCTTCACCACGGGCTTCAAAATTGCGGAACATATCAAAACTGGCGCACGCCGGTGAGAGCAGCACCCGGTCTCCAGGTTTTGCCAATTCCGCTGCCCGGCTCACTGCCGCTTCAAGGCTCTCCGCACACTCCACAACAATTCTGCCGGAAAGAACCTGTTCGATAACCCGGGCATCCCGTCCGATCAGGATCACTGCCCGGGCGGTGCGTTCAACTACCGGCGCCAACTCGGAGAAATCCGCCCCTTTGCAGTCGCCTCCGGCGATCAGCACGCTACGGCTCTCTCCGCTCCGGGGCTGGAGACCCTCCAGTGCAGCGATAGTCGCACCGACATTGGTACCTTTGGAGTCGTTGTACCAGCGTACCCTCTTTTTTTCCGCGACAAACTGGGTACGGTGAGGCAGGCCGAAAAATCCCCGCAGGGCAGCCAACATCGGCTGCATGGGTAGATCAGCCGCCGCACCCAACGCCAAGGCGGCCAGCGCATTTGCCTGGTTGTGCAAACCTGGGATCTTCAGTTCTCTCACAGGCAACAGGGGGGTGGTTCCACGACACAACCAACGGGCCTCTGCGTTCTCGCAAATGCCGAAATCGTCTTTCTGTGGCACCTCAAGGGTAAATCCCGACTCAGCGCCGGCAGCACCGCTCATGGAAACGACCTGCGAATCATCCCGATTGACCAGGCCAACCCTGGCGCCCTGGTAAACCACCGCCTTGGTTTTCGCATACTCATCGAGTGAGGCGTAACGATCCATATGGTCTGCGGAGATATTCAGCACCACTGCCACATCGGCCTTCAGGGACTGAGTCGTCTCCAACTGAAAACTCGACAGTTCAAGAATATAGAGATCCACTGCTTCATCCAGCAGATCCAACGCCGGCTCTCCAATATTGCCGCCAACGGCAACTTTCAACCCGGCGGCACGGGCCATCTCACCCAACAGCGTGGTGACCGTGCTCTTACCGTTCGAGCCGGTAATGGCAACGATAGGGGCTTGTGCCTCTCTGCAGAAAAGTTCGATGTCACCGACGATTTCAACACCCCGCCGCTGGGCTTCCTGGATCAGAGGTTCCTGCAACGACAGGCCGGGACTGACCACCAGCTGCTCCGCTGCCAGGAATACCTCAGGCTGAAAACTACCGAGAAACAGCGCCACATCCGGCATCTCATCGGTCAGATCCTGCAACCCGGGCGGGTGCTCACGGCTATCGGTCACTGCAACAGGCACGCCCTGCCGCATAAGATAACGGGCGCAGGAGAGCCCGGTCTTGCCCAGACCGACAATCAGGATTTTTCCTGCTTGCTGCGCCATGACCTGCATTCCGTCCCTCATCTGATCTTCAGACTCGCCAATCCGACCAACACCAGGATGACGGTGATGATCCAGAAACGCACAATGACCCGGGGTTCGGGCCAGCCCTTCAATTCAAAATGGTGGTGCAAGGGCGCCATCATGAAGATACGCCGCCCGGTAAGTTTGAACGAGGCGACCTGCAGCACCACGGAGATCGTCTCCATGACGAAGACACCACCCATGATGAACAGCACCAGCTCCTGGCGTACCGCAACCGCAACCACTCCCAGCGCAGCACCGAGGGCCAGTGCGCCCACATCTCCCATAAAGACCTGAGCCGGATAGGTGTTGAACCAGAGAAATCCCAGCCCGGCGCCAACCAGGGCGCCGCAGAAGATGATCAGTTCGCCCAACCCTGGGATATAGGGGATTTTCAGATAGGCAGCGAAGTCAACGTGCCCGGTTAGGTAGGCAAACAGACCCAGCGCCCCGCCCACCATCACCGTCGGCAGTATTGCCAGACCATCCAGACCGTCGGTGAGATTCACGGCATTTGATGAACCCACAATGACCAAGTAGGTCAGCAGGATGTACCAGGGGCCGATATCCAGCGCCACATTCTTTAGATAGGGGATCAGCAGTTGCGTCTCCACCGGACTCTGCGCGCTAAAGTAGAGAACGCCGGCGGCCCCGAGGCCCACCACCGACTGCCAGAAATATTTCCAGCGGGAGGCGAGTCCGCGTGGATCCTGGAGTACCAGTTTCTTGTAGTCGTCCACCAGGCCGATGACGCCAAACAGCAAGGTCACCGACAGCACGATCCAGACATAGCGATTGCCCAGGTCGGACCAAAGCAGGGTGGCGACGGCTATCCCTACCAGGATCAGCGCTCCACCCATGGTGGGCGTACCGGCCTTGGAGAAGTGGGTCTCCGGACCATCGTCCCGCACGGTCTGTCCGATCTGATGGAAACTGAGCCGGCGGATCATCACCGGACCGACCAACAGCGAGATCAGCAGCGCGGTGAGCACCCCGAGAATGGTGCGCAGGGTCAGATACTGAAAGACATTGAATGCCGTGTCATATTGCGAAAGCCAATCGGTCAGATAGAGCAGCATCGTCAGTTACCTCCATCCCGCCAATCGTCCAGCGCCTGGACAACCTGCTCCCGGTCACTGAACGGCAACTTCCGATCCCCTATCTGCTGATAGGTCTCGTGACCCTTGCCGGCCACCAGCACCAGATCCTCCGCCCCGGCACCGAGCACCGCCAGACGGATCGCCTCTGCCCGATTGGCCTCGACCCTGGCCTGCTCGGGACGCTCCATCCCAGCCAGTATCTGATCGATGATGGCGCGACTCTCCTCACCACGAGGGTTATCGTCAGTAACAATAATGCTATCTGCATACTGTTCGGCAATACGTCCCATCTGCGGCCGCTTGCCTCTATCGCGATCCCCACCACAGCCAAAAACGATAGTCATGCGGCTGGCGCAGTGACTGCGTACCGCAAGCAGAACATTTTCCAGGGCATCCGGCGTATGAGCAAAATCCACCACCACACAGGGGCGATCATCATTGCCGAAGCGCTCCAGGCGGCCCTCTACTGTTGTAGCCGCTGAGAGTTTTACCAAAGCCTGCTCCAGCGTCCAGCCTTTGTAGAGCAGTACCGAGAGAGCAGCGAGCAGATTACTGGCATTGAACCTGCCCATCAGGGAGGTATGCAACACGCCCCTGCCCCACTGGCTGGAGAAGTGGATCTCCATGCCGTCGGCAGTGGGCAGGATGACCTCCGCCCTAATCCAGCCACTGATACCATCCGGCGGACAGGCCTCCGGACTCACCGAATAGACCACCGCATCCACATCAGCCGCCAGAGAATCGAGCAATTCAGGGCCGAAGGGGTCATCGAGATTGATCACCGCGCAGCACAGGTCAGACATGTGGAACAGCCGCTGCTTGGCGGCAAAGTAGTTCGACATGGTGCCGTGGAAATCGAAGTGGTCCCGGCTGATGTTGGTAAATACGGCGATATCAAAATGGATCGCAGCTGCCCGGTCCTGAGCCAGCGCATGGGAGGAGACCTCCATCACCAAAGCTTTTGCCCCTTCGGTTTTCAACTGCGCCAGCAGTGACTGCAGGGTCACCGCATCCGGGGTGGTAAAACCGGTATCAATCAACGCGCCGACAAAACCCGCCCCCAAGGTGCCTATGATGCCGGTGGGTGTATCCGGTTCCAGCGCCTGCGCCAGCAGATGGCTGACACTGGTCTTGCCGTTGGTACCGGTAATCCCGATCACCGTCATGGAACGGCTGGGATAACCATAAAAGCGTGCCGCCAGCAGGCTTGCCTGTCGCGCCAGATTCTCAACCCGCAAAAGTGGGATATCCACCTCTGCCGCCAGTCTCTCCGCTTTGCGCTCGTTCACCACACCGTCCGGTTCCCAAACGATGGCGGCTGCACCCTGCCCTATCGCCTGGTCGGCAAAATCGAGACCATGGACACTATCCCCCAAACAGGCAAGAAAGAGTCCGCCTTCCTCTATAAAGCGACTGTCCAGGCTGATATTTGTGACCACCCTGTCCTCTTTCGGGGTCACGCCCACAAACCCGCCAAGCAGCTCGGAGAGTAGTATGCCCTGTGCGTTCACATGTGCGGTCATCAGTGCCTTCCCTCTGAACCCGCCAACAACGGCGTCACCACCAGTGGTGCATCGGGTGGGATATTGAGCAGCCGCAATGCACCGCTCATCACCTTGGCGAATACCGGTGCGGCCACCTTGCCGCCATAGTAATCCTTACCCCTTGGTTCATTAATCATCACCGCCATCACCAGGCGTGGATCACTCGCAGGCGCCATGCCGACAAACAGGGAGAGATATTTGTCTTCCGCATATCCTCCGGCAACCGACTTCTTGGCGGTGCCGGTCTTGCCCGCCACGCGGTAGCCGGGGATTGCCGCCAAGGGTGCGGTACCGCCTTTGGCCACCACCGCTTCCAACATGTGAACCACTGATCGCGCGGTGGAGCGGCGTACAACCCGTTCACCCTTGGACAGCTCACTCACCTTCAACAGGGAAACAGGCAATTTCACCCCGTCATTGGCCAGCACGGCGTAGGCACCGGCGAGTTGCAGTGGTGTGACTGAAAGTCCGTAGCCAAAAGAGAGGGTGGCCTGTTCAAACTGGCTCCAATCCGAAAAGTGAGGCAGGCGACCTGATGATTCACCGGGAAACATGCTTTCGGCAGAACGACCAAAGCCAATCCGGGAGTAGAGCTTCCAAAGGATCTCCGGCTTAAGTGCAAGCGCTATCTTGCTGGCGCCCACATTGCTCGATTTACTCAACACTGTTGCCACGTCGATGCGGCCGTAGTTGTGCGAGTCCTTGACCAGATGACGTCCAACACGCAGCAGTCCGGGCGTCACATCGATCGGCGTGTCCGGCTTGAAACGTCCCTGCTCCAATGCTGCGGCCACCACAAAAGGCTTTACCGTGGACCCCGGCTCAAACACATCGGTCACTGCGCGATTGCGGAAACTGCCCCGGCGATTACTGCGGCGACCGTTCGGGTTATAGGCGGGACGATTGACCATTGCCAGCACTTCACCACTCTTGGCATCCAGAATTACCGCTGAACCGGAAACCGCTCTGTGGGTCTTCACCGCCTTCTTGAGCTCCCGATAAGCGAGAAACTGCAGGCGCCGGTCGAGACTCAATACCAGATCGTTACCCGAGCGGGGAGACTGGATATTCTCCACCTCTTTGATCACCCGGCGGCGACCATCCATGATGACCCGCTTTGCGCCATTCACTCCGGAAAGCCACTCGTTGTAGGCCAGTTCCATCCCCTCCAGTCCCTGATCGTCAATGCCCGTCAGCCCGACCATATGGGCCATCACCTCGCCACTGGGATAGAAGCGCCGGTGCTCCGACTCCAGGCCAATCCCTTCCAGATCCAACGCCTTCACCTGCTGTGCCACATCCGGATTGACGCGCCGCTTGAGATAGACAAACCCCCGGTCACTGGCCAGCAGACGCCGTACCCTGTCAGGATTCAAATCCAGGATAGAAGCAATCGCACCAATTGTTTTGCTGTCGGCCTTGAGTTTGCGCGGGTTAGCGAAAATGCTTTTCACCGGGGTACTGATCGCCAGCGGTTCGCCATTCCGGTCGGTTATCATGCCGCGGCTCGCCCGCACCTTCATCGGTTTCAGATAACGCTTCTCCCCCTGCTGCTGTAGGAAGGCGGTCTCGAATACCTGCCGATCAACCGAACGCCAGATCAGAGAACCGAAGGCAAAAGCCAGCACAGCAAGCAGAAAAAGGCGACGAGCTTTGTAGCTCGGCACCTTGATCTTCTCAGCATGTCCCCGCTTTTTCTTCGATCCCGACATCTTCAGCGCCTGATCACCACAACATCACCCCATCGCGGCCGGTGCATTTTCAACTCCCGGTCCGCGGCCTTTTCAACTTTTGCATGGGTCGCCAGCGTGCTCTCCTCCAACTGCAGACGTCCCCACTCGACATCGATCTGCCGCCTCTCGGCATGCAGCACCTGCAACTCCACAAATGCCCTGCGGCTCAAATACTTGGCATAAACGACACTGACGCCGGAAAGCACTACCGCCAATACCAATCCAGCCAGCGGGAGAAATTTGAAGTAGCTCATGCGAGCCGCTCCGCCACCCGCAGCACCGCACTGCGGGACCGGGGGTTTTCCTCCAGCTCTGCCTTGCCGGCCCGGATCGCCTTGCCCAGCAGCCGTAACTTTGGATTCAGCTGGGCCTGGGTCACAGGCACGCCAGGCGGAAAACGATCACCCTTCGCCTGATCGCGCATGAAGCGCTTTATCATTCTGTCCTCAAGGGAGTGAAAACTGATCACTGCCAACCGCCCGCCCGGGGCCAATACTTCCAGTACCTGATCCAGAAAACGCTCCAGATCCTCAAGCTCCCGGTTGATAAAGATCCGGATGCCCTGAAAACAGCGGGTCGCCGGATGTTTACCCTTCTCCCAGGCGGGATTGGCCGCACTGACGATCTCGGACAACTGGCGTGTGGTCCTGATCGGCTGCTCCTGACGGGCTGCCACAATCGCACGGGCGATGCGCCGCGCATGGCGCTCTTCGCCAAAGATTTTAAGCACACCTGCAATCTCCTTCGCCTCCGCGCCCATCAGCCACTCAGCGGCGCTGAACCCCGCCTCCGGATCCATACGCATATCGAGTGGACCCTCCTGCAGAAAACTGAAACCCCGCTCCGCCTGATCCAGCTGAGGAGAGGAGACACCCAGGTCGAGTAAAATTCCATCGACCTTACCGGTCACTCTCTGCTGTTCTGCAATCTCCGCCAACATAGCGAAGCTTCCCCTCTCAATAACAAACCGGCCATCTCCACCAAATACCGCCTGGGCATGGGTTATGGCCTCCGGATCCTTGTCGATACCGATCAGACGGCCAGCTTCACCCAAGCCATCCAGAATCTGGCGGCTATGGCCGCCACGCCCGAACGTACCATCGATGTAGACGCCATCAGGGCGAATGGCCAGTGCTGCCACCGATTCGTCCAGAAGTACCGGTCGGTGCGCTCTCGCTCTCGATGCTTCATTCATCAGAGTGAGATCGATTCCAGCTGAGCTGTCAGTTCCAGCCCTTCCTCATCGATCTTGTCGAGCCAGTCATCACGTTGCCGACTCCAAGCCGCCTCATCCCAAAGTTCGAATTTTTTCCCCTGCCCCACCAACGCCACCTTTTTTTCCAGACCGGCAAATTCCCTGAGTTCCAGCGGCAGAAGAATACGTCCCTGGCCATCCATATCGATTTCGTGAGCGTGTCCGATGTAGAGTCGCTGCAGGTTCCGAGCAGATCCACCGAAGGCAGAGAGATCATTAAGCTTCTCTTCAAACACCAGCCAAACCGGTTTAGGATAGATCAGCAGGCAACGATCTTTATCAACCGTAATCACTAATTGCGAGGCACAGGTCTCCACGAGGCTGTCGCGATACCTGGTCGGTATCGCCATACGGCCTTTAGCATCCAGATTGAGCTTGGAGACACCACGGAACAAAAAACTCTCCCCCTTGGGTGTAATTTCCCTTTTTACCCACTTTACCCCACTTTTCATCCATCTTAGGAGTCGACACCCGGACCTGTCAAGGTCAATTAGGGAAAAAGTCTTTTGTGTTCAGGGGGTTACAAGAGGAAGTTACACCGCAACAAGCGGCAGATTTCCACTGGAAATACAGCGGATTAAAGCTCAAACCTAAAGTGAAATATCAAGAAAACCGGAGGAGATCCGGACCAACGAGAAGAGAGGGGAAAAAAGTGGGAGCCGGCCTGTAAGCCGGGTTCTGTCGAGAACAGTCATTCATCTGGGATGCGCGTCGCCGCACACCTCAAGCAACCTACCCGGGAACAGTGCGGGCCGCACCAATGTTCCCCTATTTGGTCTTGCTCCGGGTGGGGTTTACCTTGCCACTATCGTTACCGACAGCGCGGTGCGCTCTTACCACACCATTTCACCCTTACCGGCCTCCGAAGAGACTTAGGCGGTATATTTTCTGCGGCACTTTCCGTAGGCTTTCGCCTCCCAGGCGTTACCTGGCACCCTGCCCTATGGAGCCCGGACTTTCCTCCGCTTCACCGAGGTAAAACAGCGACTGTCCGGCCGACTCCCACATGCAAGCTAATACGCTTCCCGACGAATTGCAAATGTATTCCAACAAGAGAAACCTCAATCCTGCCGAAATCCTGCCGAAAGAATAACTATGATATACAAACCCATGCAGGAAAAAGTCTCTCGCTGCCAGCCATGGAGAGCGAAGCGAAGGCTGGTAGTCCCCGGTAGCCGCGAGGCCGCACTGCTTACCCGGCGTGCCTTGCGCCAGAGGGGAAGCAAAGTAGGCATCCGAGCGCGGCGTCCAGTC
>JAESPE010000065.1 GCA_016756835.1 gamma proteobacterium endosymbiont of Lamellibrachia anaximandri
TGGTCGCTGGCTTAACGCGTTATCTGGGTCAACAAATTGAACAACATCTGCCGGATGAGTGGCATTGGCAGGGGCGTCGAGTTCGACTGGTTGATGGCACTACAGGAAAGCAATAGGGGACAGACCACGGTTATGTCCTCGATTTTCTTTGATGCGGGTATCTTTCTTAAGAGTACGGAGGGGATTAATACTATCGAATCGGTCGATCTAGACCCCATCAAGGAACAACATGTGGAAGTGGATATTCAAATTAAGCACGGACCCAAATCGCTGGATCAGCGTCACCGCACCGGTGTGACCAGTCTTATGGCTCTGGCCGGCCTTTTTGATCAGATGGGTAGCAATCACCCGGTAGACGATACCCAACACGCGCCCCATGAACTCAGGGCGGCTAGCAAACAGGAATCGCTGCGGAAAGGGGAAGCTAAACACCCACTGGCGCATGGGCTGTTCGGGTAACACACCATCGACCAATAAGCCGCTCTTTCCACCATCCGCCGTGCCCCGCAACTGAGGCAGAAAGCGCGCCGCTTGCAACTGAAGGGAACGAGATGCTCGGCATGACAGGTGTCACAACGCATCCACAGGAAGCCATGTTCCAGACGGCCGCACTTCAGACAATCCTCGAATTCCCGCTGCACGTAACCCGGCAATACCGTACCTTGAACCGCCAACTTTGCGCTCATAGGCGCAAAGCGTTAAAGCAGAACCTCATCCAGGGGATAGAGAACTTTCACCCGCTGGCGCGGGTCTTCCTATTCCGAAAAAGGCTCCAGAAAATCAAGGCTCCCGCCCTCTCCTTCATTCGACATAACCATCTCCTGCGTTGCGATGCTCTTGTCGAATCAGAAAAGATTAGTCTTTTCTATCCAGCGTTCACTCGATTACCCTGAGAAGAAAAATGAAAAGCGTTGCCCTCAAAAACAATCCGGGTTAGATTGATATTTTGTTGGCGACGAATCGTAAAATTCGAGCATAATTTGAGTGCGGGGCAGCCCCCTTGGGAAATGTATTGTCAAACAAGTATTCGGCTCCCGCGCTCTAAAACGAGGCAGGAACATGACTATGGAACGGATGCCCCAAGAAACTGAAGAGTTTTTCCGATCCACATGGGGCGCCTGGAGGTCTAAAACTCTTGAAGAGCATCTCCCAGGCACGGTAAAAGCTGCATCACGTCCGTTCGACAGCTTCCTCGTATTTAGTTTGGACGTGAATCATAAGGCTATCGCCACTTTCATTGCGAATTTCACCCCCCAGCCTAGCGAGTTCTTAATATCGTACGACGGAGATAATGAAGATCGTCCCAACTTCGTTCTGACCAGCAATCGGTTGGTCGTTTGGGACAAGGAAAAGGAAAGTTACTCGGCCTTCGATCTCCGCGACATTGAATCGTTCGTTTCCAAAGCAGGGTGGCTTAACGGGACCTATACGTTGACGACACTGGATGGGAGCCATGATTTTCCGGGATTACGCTCGTGTCCGAAAGAAGAGATCATGAGTTTTGCTATCGGGAAGGCCCGTGAAACACCTCCCTGGGGCGAAATTGTCGTGAATCTTCCGGAGGCGGATGACGAGGAAGATGAGCCTGAGTCAAGTGCTCCGGACGGTCTCTTTTCCGATGGACTTTTCGGTCTGCTAAACAAAGGCCCCATTGGATGGATTGTTTTTGGCTTGATTTCGGGATTTCTCTACGGAGCATATCAAGTCCTACAACGTTGGCTAAGTGGTTTTGAATAGCGATCCCGTGCGCCGCGACGCCAAAACAAACAAGTCCGATTAGGTATTGTGACCCGAGCCCACCGTTCGTCCGGCCAGAAGCTTGGTCAATATATTGCGGGATTACTTCCACGCCGCCACAATCAATGCTTTACGCTTCTCCGGTGCCCTTCTTGACATGGTGGGGGTCGGTGGTTCGAATCCACTCGCGCCTACCAAATAAAATCAAGGGGTTACCTAAATCGGTAACCCCTTTTTTTATCCCTGCAATCCGCTGCACTCCGCATTTAGTCAGATCCCCGTGAAGCCCCACAAATCAAACCATAATACTAGCATGGGTATATGATAGGGTTTTCTATTTTCGGGCACCGGCCCGGAAACTCATGAATATTTCTCAAGTTACTGACCAATAAGCCGACACCGACGATAAGCATTCATTTCCTGGAGGATGAATAATGTTCAGTGTGGCGCTCAATCAACTTGATCAATTCAGGCATTTCCAGCCAAATTTCGGTAATTTCAGTCTGACACCAAAAACACCACCGCAAGTCGATGTGGTGAAAGGCAATTCTGATCCATCCGATGCATTCACCCGGGTACAGCAGGTGCTCGATCAAAGACTCTCTGGAATACTTGGCCCTCCAAGTCAGGCCGTACCGGTTGATCGTTCCAACAATACATTCGACGCAGAAACTGTTGCCAACAATGTACTGGGATTTGTGCAGAACCGATTGAAACAAGCTGAAGCCGACGGCGCTAGTCCGGACCAGCTGGAATCCCTGCTTAAACAGGCAAAATCCGGCATCAAGCAAGGTCTGAAAGATGCGAAGGATGCCCTGGATGGAATGGGTCTGCTCAATGATTCTGTGAAATCAGGAATCAAAACAGCCAAGAAACTGATGATGCAAGGTCTGGAGCAGGATAGAAAAGCACCAACGTCAACAGATGGCATTCAAACGATTGAAGCATCTATGGGTTTTCGACAAGTCGAGAAATCCGCATTTGAGTTACAAATCCAAACCCAGGATGGCGACGTTGTGACTTTGAAGTTTCGGCAGAGTCAACGAGAACAGAGTGCAATTTCCTTCCATCAGTCGGATAACAACACAGCAATCAGCGCAAGTCATTCGGAGAGCTTCCACAGTCGTCTCTCTTTTTCTGTCGAGGGTGACCTGGACAACGAGGAGTTGACCGCTATCACGGATCTCACCAATGCGCTCCAGGGGGTGAGTGAGACATTTTTCGATGGTGACATCCAGGCTGCATTCGAGCAGGGCATGAACCTGGGATACAACACAGATGAGATTGTCGGCTTTTCACTGGAAATGAGTCATAGCCTCACCAGCGTGGCAACCACAAAGTACCATGAAGTCAGCAAACTGGATAACTCAGAGCACCCTCAACTATCCGGGTTGGATCGTATAGATAATCTGCTGGATCAGCTGTCAGGTGCCTTGGGGCAAGCAAAAGAACTAATGGAGGATGCCGATCGTTCGACGAAAGACCTGTTGCAGGGGCTATTATCCCATCATCCCGACTCGAAGGGTTTTACCGACCTCCTGAATAAGAGTGGAGATGAAGAACTGGAAGATGTCGCAGTGACTCTGGTGGAAAATGCAGGACTGCGAGAGGAGGATTGATGACTGGAACTTTATTACCCCGCTGTACCCTCGTATTCTGAATTAATCTAGCGCGAATGCTCATTTTGAGTTAGATTTTCAGTGAGGCCACACTAAAAGCAGCATCAGTGGCAGGAAGAAATCAAACAATGAGGGAACCTGATGCCGCTACCGCTGGACACTCTGCTTTTCTGGGCCGGTCTGGGCCTGCTGATCGTTGGCCTGTTCATCTTCGTCACAGGAAAAACCGCCTCTGAGGACGAAAAGAGCCAGAGCAACCGCTTCGAGGCCTTCGGCATCAAGATTGATGTCAATAACCCCTCTCTGATTCTGATCATCCTGGGGGTAGTGATGATGCTGGCACCCAGGATACTGCCGCAACAAACCGCAGAGTTGGTCCCACCTGGAACAACTGCCAGTTCAATCCCGCCGCCCTCTTCCACCCAGGTGTTACCTAAACAGGAGAGTGTCCCTGCCAAACCAGAAATCGCCCAGCAGAAGAGTGTCATTCCGCCCGTTCAGCCAATACAGAAAAATCTACCAAAGCCAAAACCTGAACCCATAGCCGCTCACACTGCTTCAACCACACAACCAATAGCTCCCCCAGCGCCGCAGGCGGCAACCCAACAGATATCCAAGCCACCGGTAAAAGTCATCGAGAAACCGATATCCAAACCCCCGGTAATAATCACCGAGAAACAGGTCCTTAAACCTGCAGTTAAAATACCTGCACCTGTACTCACTCAACCGCAACCACCAGAACCACTCGCCAAAACTGTCGAGACACTGGTTTTGGCCCCGAGCACAGTCAGTCAACCTATCCAAGCACCGGCCAAACCCAGCCTGACAGTACTGGTGCAGGCCGATGCCGACAGGCGGGTGGGCATCGATAAATCAGCCGTTGATTACAGCAGGCAGGTCTCGGCAGAACTGATCAACATTGCCAAGGACGTTTTTGGCAATGAAGCAGAGATCAAGCAGCAAGAGGTAATAACGCTCCGACAGAGATTGAAAAAAACGAATCAGCCCTACCTGGCGCTCTGTCGGCAGATTGGAGCCGAACGGCTCCTGCTGGCAGACCTGGAGATTCCATTCGCCTTGTCCGATATAGATTCCGCCTACTGGCCAGACCTTCGACTCAATCTTGTTGACTGCGAAACAGGCCGTAAGAAAAAGAAAATCAAAAACCACCTCAACCCGACAGTCCGGGATCGTTTCCCGTTCCAGCAGGCCATCAAGGAAGTCGCTGCAGACTTCCTTGATGATTATCGTCATCTGGTCGTGAAGTAAGGTATTGAAAACCAGCAGCCGGAATCGTCCATCCTTTGGAAGCTATAAAAGGATAGACGGAGATCATGCAAAAAAAGCAAAACCCAGGATAACCAACCCCATAAAAAGCAGCATCCCGGAAGACTGTTTCCAGAGCGCATAATTCAAGTTTTGAGCATTTGTATTGGCCATAAGGAAAGAGAGCAGGCTGGTAAAAAGCAACACGCCACCGGAGACATAACCGATAATCCTCATATATTCGGCCTTGATCCGCGAGGAACCAGCTACACCACTGCCGATGGTCTCAAACTTATTGGCAAACGCAGGCTCAAACAACAGCAAAGCCGCCAACATCAGTAGAATAAGCTGGGTGGGTCGAAAAAAGCTGGGGTTCATCATTTATCCTACATAATCCGGCATAAGCGCCTACTCAATGAATATAGCGACCGCTACCCTCCATTTCTGAAGCCGAGAGTTGTAATGGGATCAGCGCCACTCCTGCACAATGCCCGGTAGCCGTAAACACCCGCCATTGGATCAAAACGACTGCCGAATCCGCCAGAAACCGAGTTGATGATTTCCAATGGCTGCCTCGGGTATAATTCTGCCCCTCGTGACCATTGCGCCAGGCTAACCATGAACTTCATCGAAACACGCGGCAACGACGGCCAGCACCCGGCAGAGGTGAGCTTTTCAGCTGCCATCCTCAGCCCCATGTCCTCTTTTGGCGGGATCTATGTCCCGGAGACGTTACCTCAACTGGGCATTCCATTTTTGGAAAAACACCTCGATGCCGACTATAAGAGTTTGGCTCGGGCTGTTTTGGAGGCCTTTGAGATCGATATCGATCCGGCTGTCATCGACAAGGCGCTTGCGACCTATGACGATTTTGACGACGACAGCAATCCTGTCCCGGTGATCAAGGTTGGGGATAGGCTCTTCGTCAGCGAGCTTTACCACGGGCCGACCCGCGCTTTTAAAGATATGGCGCTACAACCCTTCGGGGTAGTGCTTTCCGATCTGGCACAGAAGCGCGGAGAGCACTATCTGATCCTGGCGGCCACCAGTGGTGACACAGGTCCCGCCGCCCTGGAGACCTTCAAGAACAAACCCAACGTCAAGGTTGCCTGCCTCTATCCCGACGGCGGCACCTCAGATGTCCAGCGGCTGCAGATGGTCACCGAGAATGCGCCCAATCTTAAGGTCATCGGTATCAAGGGCGATTTTGATGATGCCCAGAATGCGCTGAAACTACTGCTTGGTTCGACCAGCTTCAGGGCCAAGTTGCAGGAGAAAAACACCCTGCTCTCGGCCGCCAACTCGGTGAATTTCGGCCGCATCATCTTCCAGGTGATCTACCACATCCACAGCTACCTAGAACTGGTCAGGCAGGACGCCGTTGCACTGGGAGACAAGGTCTATCTTGACGTGCCCAGCGGCAATTTCGGCAATGCGTTGGGAGGCTACTACGCCATGAAGATGGGGCTGCCGGTGGAGAAGATCCTCATAGCCTCAAACAGCAACAATGTCCTGACCCAGCTCATCAATAACGGCAAATACGATCTGCGGGATCGTTCAGTGGTCGCCACCACCTCCCCGGCAATGGATATTCTGAAATCCTCCAACATCGAACGGATACTTTTTGATCTCTTCGGAGCGGAACGCACCAAAGCCCTGATGCAGCAACTGGACAACGAGAAGCACTACGAACTCACAACGGAAGAACTCGCCCGTCTGCAGGAGATCTTTGTAGCGGATTACTGCGACGATACCGAGGGAAAAAATTATATCCAGGCTGCATTCCAGGATGGCTACCTGATGGATCCCCACACAGCAACCTGTTTCAAGACCCATGAGACCAGCGAGACGGAGCCGCAGGCGACCATCGTCTACTCCACTGCGGAGTGGACCAAGTTCTCTCCCACCATCGCCAATGCCCTTACAGGTGAAGTCGACGCCCACGACCTCGATGCACTCAAATCCATTGCAAAGGAGGCCAACACGGCGATTCCGGCACCCATCGAAGCGCTTTTCGGCAAAGAAATCACACAGAAGACGGTGATTGAAAAAGAGGATATCGAGCAGGAAGTGCTTTCGTTCCTCTAATCGGTCTCTGCTCGGAGCGTTGCCGGTTCCGCTGCGCTTGAACCGGCCTACCTCTACAGGTTTGTTCAGCTCAGGGGGTAGGCCCGATCAAGCGTAGCGGATCGGGCGTCCCCGAGTTGAGATAACCCAGTTTAAGCTTCCGTGGGTTCAGGGTGCGCCAGGTCGCCGGTGGAGGCCTCCACCGAACCTGCATCGGGATCATTGTAAACCGCCAAATCCAGTGCCCCTTCGCCCTTCGCGATGATGCATGAGACAGTACAGTCACCGGTCACATTGACCGCAGTACGCATCATATCCAGCAGTCTGTCGATGCCGATGATCAGGGCGATACCCTCCACCGGCAAACCCACTTGATTGAGCACCATGGTCAGCATGACGAGTCCCACCCCGGGCACCGCTGCGGTGCCGATCGAGGCCAGGGTAGCGGTCATCACAACCATCAGATAATCACCAATACCCAGGTCGATACCATATACGTTGGCGATAAATACCGTCGCCACCCCCTGCATCATCGCAGTACCGTCCATATTAATGGTGGCGCCCAGGGGGACAGTGAACGAGGCCACAGAGTTGTCGACCCCCATACGCCTCTCCACGGTACGCATGGTCACCGGGATCGTCGCTCCGGAGGAAGCGGTGGAAAAAGCAAACGTGGCAGGATCGCGCATCTTGCGTAAAAGATACATCGGGTTGAGTCCGGCGAATATCCGCAGCAACACTGGATAGGTGCCCAACGCATGGATCGCAAGCGCTGCTGTCAGCGTCAGAAAATAGGCCCCCAGCGGCAGAATCAGCTCAAGCCCCTGGGTCGCGAAGGTTCGGGCAAGCAAGGCGAATACACCATAAGGCGCAAGCTTCATGATGACCTCTACCATCTTCATGATGACGACATCCAGGTCATTGAAGAGGCGCAACACATGTTTACCCCGCTCGCCGGCCAAAGTAATGGCGATACCGAACAGGATGGCAAAAACGATGATCTGCAGCATGTTGCCCGACGCCATCGCCTCAATGGGGTTGGAGGGCACCAGATTGATGAACACATCCGTCAGGGCCGGTGCCTCCTTACCGGTGAACTCCACGGCCTTGTCGGCTACATCAAAACCCTCCCCCGGGCCGACAGCCACTGCCAATGAAAGGGCGATAGTGATCGCCGCCGCCGTAGTAAAGAGGTAGAAAGCAATCGCCTTGACGCTCATGCGCCCCAGGGTCGACATATCACGCAGTGAAGTCACGCCGCCGACCAAGGATACGAACACCAGCGGCACCACCATCATCTTGAGAGATGCCACAAAGATTTTACCCACCACAAGCAAGAACCCATCAATCAGGTAGGTATGCAGCAGCCCCTCTTCGCCGGCAAACAGGTTCAACAAGACGCCTAATACAGCACCACCCAGCATGGCCATCAATATCTTCATGGTCAGTGAGGTTTGATTTGTTTCGCTCATGGTTTCTTATATTTCAATCAGTCGTTTTAGATGGAAAGAGAGTACTGCAACAGCCCCGCATGTCGGATATTTTGTCAATAAATTCCAAGCGTGTACTCATTGCCTCAAGAGTGATGGGAGAATCACAATAGAGGATTACCGATCTTTAATCCAATAAGTCACATAGACGATGAGCAGCATGAATATCAAAACAAGAAAAAAATCGAGCATGTCCAGGCCCTCTCTTCCGGATGAGGCTATTCTAGCCCACATCACCGTCTTGTGCCGAACCGCGCACAACGACAGGACTTCAGGATGAACAGCTAAGTGCGGTAATTGTCACAACCCCCTATTATTGAGACTATTAAGCCTAGAGACTTGAATTTTTCCAAGGTGTGGCACTATGCAGTACGGCCCCAGAGAGATCGTAACCCCCTTCAGACCCATTCCCCTGGACGTTCCCGAGGGGATGAAACCCAACGAATTTTTCAACAGCACGGAAAATCTCAACGACCTGATGCACAATAATGGTCTGTTGATGAATCCGGAGAACCTACTGCTCTACCGTAAGGCACTGGGACACAGTAACGAGTTCGACACCTCGATCATCTACAACACTTCCAAGTGCGTTCTCAATCCGCTGGGGCGCCCGGTACGCCGCACCCAGGTGCCAGACGACGTAAAGCATGTCTGGAACCGGATGAACCAAATCATCATCGAGTACATGCTGGAGCAGTACCCCGACCCGAAGGATGCACTGATCCTGGCGGGAGAGGCGAGTCTCGATGCCACCTGGCCCCTCACCTCCCCCGGCGTCCCCAGCATCCGTATGCTGCACAATCACTTCATCGTCTTCGACAAGACCCAGCTACGAAACGCAGAGCTGGCCGACCCCAACAACCCGAATCTCACGGATGGCGGTCAGCACAGTCTCTTTGAGTCCTATATGCACGACGTCTACCGGGAGTTCTTCAAAAATCTCGACATGAAGATCCTGAAACTCGTCGATGACGACTCATCCCGGATAGAATTGACCGGCTATCCTCAAGGACTTCCGAGCTGGGAAATCGATGGGGGTGTCGCCGCACTGGGTGATGTACGGTTCTGGCGCGAATACGATGTTATCCTCAAAGGTTTTATCGACTTCTATCGCACTTTTTTCACCCAGGTGTCCACCCGCAATGCACCGATGCCGAAGGATGCCCATTTCCCGGATCAGATAGAACACACACTACTCTTCAACAATGATTTTCTGGCCACGGCAAAGAAGGTCAGGGATCACTGCATCACCGATGCGAAATATGCCAATGCCATTCGCTGGCAGCCAGCATTCAAACAGTTGATCTACCGAAACGACGCCGGAAAACTGATCGTCACCATCAGTCAGAACTCGATCGGCAATGCCATCACTGAATTACTGGGCGTGGTCGTCAAACGTGCACCGGATGCTGCAGCCTATGAGGAGAAAGAGCCAAAACTGATAGAGAGGTTACTCGAAGTGCGCCGGCGCCTCATTGAGGCCGATCTGGGAGACGGTATCGAAACAAAATACTGGCCTAAAGAATGACACTATTTAAGCGACTACAGCATCTACTGAAAGAGCGCCAGGCCAACCGGCTCAAGGAAAGAGCCGATGCAGAACGAGTCGCCAGGGCAATAGAGTCCATCGTTGAGGGAACCAACCCAAAGTTGCGTGGTGTGAGCAGCTATCAGAAGCTGCTGCAAAATCCCGTCCATAACCTGCTCCGCAGGATAGACGATCTGGTGTCGCCCCTGCCCCAAGCTATCACTGTCAACCAGCGCAGTTTTAACAAAAACGATCTGATCAACGCCCTGTTCAAAAATAGAGAGCAGGTCCAGCAACTCTTTAACCAAAACCGTGCCGTTCACCGTTTTTTTAATGCAAAGGATAACCCTGGCCGTAGCGATGCTTTCGCCCTGCTTTTTGTGGCATGCAAAGAGAAAACCATCCTTGGAACAGAGACCCGGGGAGAGATGCTACTGAGAGATGTACAGCAGACCGCCATCATCTTTTCCGATCATCAGCTTCTGGCGCCGGAGCCGACCGAAGAGGCTGTTCGCACCACATTGAAATGGGCACTGCTCGAAAACGTCACAAAGTACGTAAAAGAACAGATATCCCTCATGAAGCATGTTTTAAGTGAAGAGGAGAAGCAGACCGCAGCACTGAACCCGGAACAGAATCCAAATAATCCGGAAGTCTATCTCAAGGCCCTGATCGATCAGTTGCAGAACCCTGATACACTCATCCGTATGCACACCACACCCCTGCGTATCAGCCGAATGGGTATAAAACTACCCCTCGACTCAACCGCAGATGCAAACCAAATTACGCTGTTCGAGACCGCGATTGGCACAGGTCAACCCAAAGCTGTCGTTATCGTCCATTTTGCAAGCACCGACATGGAGTAACACCCTATTCAACCGGATAGGCCTGCTCCAACCGCTGATAGAGATCTTCACTGAATGAGACGCTGTCCTGATCCAGTTCAGAGAGTATCTCCGCAAGATGTTCGTTATCCTCCCGCCCGCTCCAGATCTTTATATAACTGCCCTCTTTATAACCATGATCCTGACGAAAAAAATTGAGCACATTCTTGCCCACGTAGGTCTTGAACAGTTGATCGAAATTCATCTCCCCTAATCCCATCATGGCCGCGAACAGGGTGATGTCAGCAGACTGGGTACGGATCGTCTCCTGTGCCATCTGTTCAATCGATTCACGAAAATCATCGCCCCCTGCCGGTCGGGAAAGCCCAGCGAGTGCTGCCTCCAACGCATCCTCCATCGAATCATGCCGTATCAACAGATCACTCAAGGCAAAGTGCCAGATATCCACAATCTCCAGATGCACCTGCTCCATATCCGGCTTCTGATGCTTCCACCACTTCCAGCCATAATGGTCCAACATCTCAGCACATTCGGTCCAGATCGCCCGATACCAGGGGTAACCCGCCGATCGCCAATCGCTATTGACCTTGGTATTCATGGCATCCTGCAGTTCAAGCATGGTGAGGATTTTCTGTTTCATCGTTTAGTACTTTTTCCTGATGGTTCGAAGAGGAGCATTATTTCCCACGAAATCTGTGGCGATCCGCCAAGTCTATTATAAGTTGTCATTGCAAATATCTGAATAGAATCTAAAGCGTTAGACTAAGCTGATGTTAATGAGAAAAAAGTGTCGACTCGAACAATCGGAGGAACGGGATGCAACTGGGAATGATCGGTTTGGGGCGCATGGGCGCCAACATGGTGCGGCGACTGATGAAAGATGGTCACGAGTGTATCGCCTACGACCTGAACCGGGAGGCAGTCACCCAAATGGAACAGGAGGGTGCCACCGGCGCCACGGATTGGCAGGATTTGGTGCAGAAACTGGAGCGCCCTCGCGCGGTCTGGATCATGGTGCCCGCGGGTGTGGTGGACGACACCATAACGGCGATTTCCGCCTATCTGGACGAGGGTGACACCATCATCGATGGCGGCAACTCTTACTACAAGGATGACATTACCCGTTATAAACACCTCCATGAGAGAGGCATCCACTATCTCGATGTCGGCACCAGCGGCGGAGTCCTGGGGCTCGAACGGGGTTACTGTCTGATGATCGGCGGCGAGCAGAAGGTGGTTTCCCTGCTGCAAACTGTATTCACATCGCTGGCTCCCGGGGTTGGCGAAATTCCCCGCACCCGCAGTCGCTCCGGCAATCCAGGATCGGCAGAACAGGGGTGGCTCCACTGCGGACCTGCAGGTGCAGGACACTTTGTCAAAATGGTGCACAACGGCATCGAGTATGGCTTGATGGCTGCCTATGCCGAAGGGTTCAACATCCTGCGCCATGCCAATGTTGGGCAGCAGTCCGCTGAGTCCGATGCAGAGACCACCCCACTGAGGGATCCCGAGACATTCCAATACGATATCGACGTTGCGCAGGTCGCCGAACTCTGGCGCCGGGGCAGTGTTGTCTCCTCCTGGCTACTCGACCTCACTGCCGCCGCACTGGGCGACAACCCCGACCTCACCGATTTTTCCGGCAGAGTCTCCGACTCCGGCGAAGGGCGTTGGACCAGCATAGCTGCCATCGAATCGGGGGCTCCTGCCCATGTACTCACCGCTGCCCTGTTCAACCGTTTCTCCTCCCGTGGAGAGGCTGATTATGGAGACAGGCTACTGTCCGCCATGCGCTACGAATTCGGCGGACATAAAGAAAAGAGCGATTAATCCCGGCTATACGCACTAAGAAAAATCCTACAAGTTCTTAAGAAATCCACTAATGACTTTAATTCCCTGTCGGCACAGAATAGCCAAACCCTCGCAATGAGGGTGTGGGGATGTAAGGAATTGCATCCTATTAAAGATAACCTGGACAAGTTCCTGTAAGGAGATAGGCAATGAAAGGATTCATTCGTAAGGCAACACTGATTTTGATGCTTTTGGCTCTACCGGTTATTGCCACTGCAGAAGTAGTCAATATCAACAAGGCCGACGCACAAACCCTGGCATCCGAGCTCAAGGGTATTGGCGCTTCCAAAGCGGAAGCCATCATCAAATTTCGGCAGGAACACGGCAGTTTCACCTCTCTGGATCAGCTGACTCTAGTACCCGGTGTGGGGGACAAATTGTTGTCACGTTTGCGACCAATGCTGTCACTGGGTTCGGACTGACAAACCGATGACAGAAGGGCGGAGTCTGGAAAACAGGCTCCGCCTATCGCAAACCACTTCATTAACCCTGGCGAAGACGAGGCAATCACTCCACTGGATAAACTGATACAGAATCAGTATCTTTAGGTGAATCCTGTTTTTCACAACTGATCCTGAGTCCGCAATAATCATGCTCTCCATCTACAAAAATACTGCCTGTGTTTTACTTCCTCTTCTTTTTTCCACTGTGGTTTCTGCTGAAACCCCAATTCAGCAATGTGGACGGCTTTTCGCAGCTGCCGAATATGAAACCGCCATCGTACCCTGTACCGAAGCCGCCAAGATGGGAGATCCGGTATCACAAACCTATCTGGGAGAAGTTTATGATTACGGCCCTGAAAATGTGCAGGATGCTAAAAAAACGGCTCACTGGTGGCGTATGGCAGCAGATTCAGACTACCTGCCTGCACAAAACCTGCTGGCGCTGAAAAACTATTACGGCGGTACCGTAATGGGCTCCGAGCCTGGTTGGAAACAAGACTATAAAGAGGCCATGCGCTGGTGGCGGATAAGTGCCGAAAAGGGTGCCCCTACATCACAATTCATGCTTGGGGATATGTACCGTCGCGGCCAAGGCGTTCAAACGGATATCGTCGAGGCGTATGCCTGGTACAAGCTGGCAAGCCGTTCAGGTTATAAATTGGCTACTGATATCATCAGGGAAACATCGCAGAAGATGACCCCGCAACAGAAGAAAGCCGGTCTCGATTTATTTGACAAGTACAGGAATCATTACGTCAATAATGCTGGGGATATCTAGGACACTTCCAAGTTAATTGTCATTTCTGTCCTTTGTTTTGAGATATCTCCCTAGAAAAACAGATTGAAAAATCATGGGCAGATACCGCCCCCCTGCTCCACCAAAATCCCCCTACATCACCGCGTTTGGCTACAGACGCCTCGAAGAGGAAGAGCGCGCCCTTTGGTTGCGTCGCAGAGAGGTTACCAAAGCCCTCTCTGCAGCTGCTGCTGAAGGTGACCGCTCAGAAAATGCGGAATACATCTACCGCAAAAAAGAGCTGCGCGGAATCGACTGGCGAATCCGCTATCTGCAAAAAAGACTGCCTTCGCTAAAGATTGTCGATCAGGAACCAACCAACCCGCAGCAGGTATTTTTTGCCGCCTGGGTGACCCTGGAGGACTCAACAGGAGAGACGTCGCGATACCGTATCGTCGGGCCAGACGAGATCGATTTTGAAGCGGGTTATATCAGCATGGACTCCCCTCTCGCCCGCGCCCTGATGCAAAAGAACCTGGACGATGAGATAGAGGTGAATACCCCTGGTGGAAAGGATATCTACTGGATCACAGAGATAGAATATTTGTAGACGACCTGCCGATCAGTCCCATACCAGGGGTGGCTCATCCAACAAAGCCGCCTGTTCCCGTAACATCAGAATATGCTCTTCCCAATAACGGTCGGTGTCGAACCAGGGAAACGCCGCAGGAAAGGCGGGGTCGTCCCAGCGAGAGGCGATCCAGGCGGCATAGTGAATCAATCGCATTGTCCTGAGGCCTTCAACCAAGTGCAGCTCTGCGGGGTTGAAATCGAAGAACTGAGTATAGCCTTCCAGAAGATCTGCCAGCCTGGCAGTCATATAGGCACGGTCACCTGAGAGAAACATCCAAAGATCCTGCATCGCCGGTCCTGTGCGGGCATCATCAAAATCCACAATATGGGCGCTTCCTTCATTCCAGAGGATATTGCCCGGATGACAATCTCCATGCAGCCTCAGGGTCCTGATTTCACCCGCTCGGTCAAAGCTCTCCCCGATCTGTTTGATCAGATCTTCCGTAAGTGTCTGATAGGCGATCGTCAGATGTACCGGAATAAACCCCTTTTTCAGGAGAAACGCCCGGGGCTTGACCGCATAACTCTCGATATCAATTTTCGGCCGGTGAGCAAATGAACCTGTAGCACCAAAAGCGTGAATTCGGCCAACGAAACGCCCCAGCTGCTCCAGATGATCGGGGTTATCGAGTTCAGGTGCACGCCCGCCGCGTGAAGGGTAGAGGGCAAACCGATAAGCACCCTGTCGATGCAGAGTTTCGCCATCATCATCGACGATGGGGGCAATGACCGGAATCTCCTGATCTGCCAGCAACTGAGTAAACTGATGCTCCTCCAGAATCGCCTCGTCCGACCAGCGATTAGGCCGGTAGAACTTGGCAACAATCGGAACACTCTCCTCTACGCCGATCTGGTAGACGCGGTTTTCGTAGCTGTTTAACGCCAGAAACCGGCCGTCGCAGTCGACTCCAGTTGCCTCGACCGCATCCAACATTCTGTCTGGAGTCAGCGCGGCATACACCTGTATATCAGAAGGGTCGTTCACATTCTTGGTCATCCAGATCTTATAAAAACGCGTGCAGTTTAGCAGAACAGGACGGCGTGGCACTTTGACAGTGATAGAATGGCCTCTGAATCAGAGCAATCCACTCTGGCATTTCACTGAGTTTCTTGATTTAGACCACATATTCATCCGAGACCTTTCATGTTGAAAATCTCCCACCAAGTCAGCATCCCAGATGATGAGATCGAATTTGTGGCGATACGCGCGCAGGGTGCCGGCGGACAAAATGTCAACAAGGTCTCCAGTGCCATCCACCTGCGTTTCGACATCCAGGCCTCTTCCCTGCCCGATTTCTATAAACATCGTTTGCTCTTGCTCTCTGATCACCGTATCAACAAAGAGGGCATCATCGTCATCAAGGCCCAACAGTTCAGGAGTCAGGAAAAAAACCGGGCAGCCGCTCTGGAACGCCTGCGGGAGCTGCTCAAGAGCGTCACCGTCACCCGCAAGAAACGTGTCAAAACCAAGCCGAGCCGAAGTTCGCAACGAAAAAGACTGGATCGGAAGAACAAACACGGCCAGAAAAAGGCCCTGCGCGGAAAAATTCACGATGGCTCTTAAAGCGACTATCTTCAAGGCCTCACTGCAGATTGTGGATATGGACAGAAACTACTACCAGGAGCATCAACTCACCGTTGCCCGCCATCCATCCGAAACAGATGAGCGCATGATGGTGCGGCTGCTGGCCTTTGCAATGAACGCGGATGAACGGCTCATCTTCACCAAGGGGATCAGTACCGATGATGAACCCGATATCTGGAATAAGAGCCTGAGCGGAGAGATCGACTGCTGGATAGAACTTGGTCAGCCGGATGAAAAACGGTTACGCAAGGCCTCTGGTCGCGCCAAGAACGTAATCGTTTACCTCTATTCCGGCCGTGGGGCCGATATCTGGTGGGAACAGAACCGGGACAATCTACAACGCCTCTCCAACCTCTCGGTAATCAATCTGTCAGATGACTCCTGTAAGGCACTGGCGAACCTGGCACAGCGCAACATGCAGCTGCAGTGCACCATTCAGGACGGGCAAGTCTGGTTCGGCAACGACAGTGAAACGGTCGAGATCAATCCCGCAATCTGGAAATACGCAGAGAACAATTGAGAGAAACCCTGAACCACGCCACTTTGAATTCTAAAACGTGATCAAGCGCAGCGGATCAGGCAGCAGACACTGACATGTCGGAACCTCTAAACCACTTGCGGCAAAATTCCAGTCTCCTGGCATTCCTGCTTTTCTGCAGTCAGACATCCTTCTCTGACACCGGCCTGGAATATCTCAATCAACTGCGCACCCAGGCTGGGATGGTGGAGTTCAGGCACAATATTCAATTGGCCACCGCAGCAGGCAGTCACGCCTACTATCTCGACATCAACCGTAATGCCAAGCCCCCCTATCTATCCACCTCTGCCCACACCGAGATCAAAGGCAATCCCGGCTTCAGTGGCATCGATCCCGGCAAACGTGCGCAAAATGCAGGCTATGCCCATGAGTTAGTCAAGGAAAACGCCACTATCGGAAAGCACGATGTTCACAGTGCCATCGACAATCTGATGAGCGCCATCTACCACCGTTTCACCTTCCTCGATTTTGCCGCTGATGAGATCGGCATGTCACTCGAAGGCATATCTCAGGTTTTCAAACTCGGACGCAGCGACCTTCAGCAACTCTGTACCCAACCCCCTGCGGCCGCCCTCTCCAGTGCTCCGGTAAACTGTTTGGGTACACAATTGACCCAGGACTATTTCACGCAGCTCTGCAATGAAATCCCACCACACGCCCACTTCCGCAAGCCATGGCCGGAAGCCTGCCCCGGAGGCATGTTGCTTAATAGCGACTATATGGAGCAGTTTTGCCGACAAACTCCGCCACAAGCGATATTTTCCGGAACCGGTAGATACTACACAATCTGCCATGGCAACAAACAGATTGATGCGGAGTGGCTCGACGCTTTTTGCAGCACACCCCCTGCAGGGGCCAACTACGATCAGAGCGGCAAGTACTACGAAATATGCAAACCCCCTGTGAGGGTAACAGCAGAGTGGTTCCGGGAAAGCTGCAGATCAACACCGGACTGGGGGCGCTACACTGCATCCGGCAACTATCTGCAATTTTGTGCAAACCCGGTGAAATTGCGTGAGGAGTACGCCGAACAGCTCACCCGGTTGCGCTACGAGGAGAATCCGGAGATTGTCCTCTGGCCGCCGAAGAATGCCATAAATATCCCTCCCGCATTCTATGCAGAGGAACCCGACCCGCTGCCGGACTATGAGGTCTCTGGTTATCCGATCTCAATCCAGGTCAATCCAGCGCTGACCGGGACAATATCCCTCGATGCCTTTACCCTTCACAAAATCACTTCTCAGAGACTGGAGAAAATCAATCAGGTTCGACTGATCAATTCAGAAAATGACCCTAACCACCGTTTTACCCATCGGCAGTTTGCGCTCTTCCCGCTTCAGCGGCTCGACTGGAACCAATCATACCTCGCCATTGCAAAACTCAGAGTAAATGGGACTCAACACACCTTGAAATGGACCTTCACCACTCAGGATCCTGGTGGGGCGCTGATCTACCTGGATCAGTCCCCGAATATCATCAGGATAACCCCTGGAGTGAATTACGCACTCTACTGGCCACCCACGGTTGACTTTCCCACCCTTACGGCTCAAGTCAAAGCAACGCACCACCCGAAAATACGTGTCGACCTGAACAGTATCGATCTCAATACTCTGCGTGTCCGTATTCAAGGTGAAACCTGTGCCCCTGTCACGCTGCAGTTTTCCAGCATCTACAAAATCGAACTTCTGCCGACTGGCTGCTGATCGCCACGATTCATCTGACCCACTCTCACAACAACACCGGCAAGCTATTCCGATTACCACTTAGTACTTAGTCCCATAAGATTTTTTTAACTGTGATAAAAAAACCTGTTGACATATTAGTTTTTGCTTATATACTTATCCCATCGAGTCACTACGACCGAAAACAAAATCAACCAACTTTTTACCAGTTACAGGAAAACAATCATGAAAAAAATCATCGCAATTGCCGCTCTGATCGTCTCCACCCAAGCCAACGCTTTCTGGGGTTTCAACGACAATGGCTACAACGACGGCATGTTCGACGGTTTTGGTGACGGCGACATGGCTTTCAACATGAGCTTCTCAGGAAAAGCCCGTTCCAGCGCTCACACCACCGCTCGTGGCTACGGCTATGATGCCCCCTACTACTATGGTTATGCACCTTACGGCGCTCCCTACGCACCTGTTGCCCCGGTTGCCCCCACTGCACCGGAAGCCGCCAAGTAATTCAGGCCAAGCCTGATCAGGGAAAAGCCAGCCTTCGGGCTGGCTTTTTTGTTTTCAGAGACTGTAAACCCTATCTACCTCCACAATACCTCCATCTGCTAAACATCTGATGACATGCCGTGCCAGGTGGTTAATAACTATAAAACAACAACTTATTTACAGCATTACTCACAATCCTAAATTTCAGGATAATTAGTTTAGAACTATTCCAAAATAATAGTTGACAGTTTTGGTTGGTTTTTGCTCTAATCCTTACCAGATTACTTGGTTATTATTTTACGCATAGGCAACGCTCATTTTCAGGAGGCTTGAAATGGCAAAGATTCGCAGAGCAATCAAAGTTTGGGGTGCACAGATGGAAGATGGCTCCATGGTTACCAATGACGACCCCCAAATCGTCTCAGTTACCATCCATCCAGATGGTTCAGTACACACTCTGGATCCAGCAGGCAAAGAGGCGGTTGCAGAAGGCACATGGGTCACTTACAACCCACGCTTTAACTGATTATTTAAGTAGGGCAGTTACCCGTAGAGAATTGGGTAACATGAGAGAACAATATAATTTACATGAAGATATAGACTCAACTTCATGTTTTTATGAAAAATAATAAGACTAGCGCTAAAACGACCTCCATCTAGTCGCCTCTCAAACAGAGAGGCGGTATTTTTTGGCGGAAAAGTAACCTATTCAATGATTGCCTGACCCTCTGCGCTTGATCAGGCCTACGATGTGGATCTTTTCGCGATTAACAGCAACCGCCTCCCGCTGATTCCTCTTCACCCTGCCCTGCCTGCTTGAAGGGCAAACTACTGCCACAATCATCGAAGATACCGTAGTGGGTATCCCAATTCCCATAGAATTCAAAATATTCACTGAAGCGGGTTTCATTCAGCATCCGGTAGGTATTGCCACAAACCAGAAACATTCTGCCCTTCTCGATGATATGGTGGTCGTCCAGCGCGAAGGTCTGCTCGCTCTCCGGAATACCCCCTTTATAGACCACTGCCTGTCCGTAGTCCTCGCAGGCCGGTTCCAACCCGTCCAGCTTGAACAGCCGATATGTCGCTGAGTAGAAACCGATGTGGCCGATCTTCTCTTCGATCTCCGGATTATCAATGGTGATCGGGCGATCCTCCACCAAGCGGGGATCAGCAAATCCCGCTTTTTTCGCCAGATTCTGAAAATCGTTCCAGTAGAGCGCGCCACTCAGACACTCGCCGTAGAGTACAGGATCGGCAATAAGATGCTCAGGCACCCGCCGGTCGGAGTAAACATCGGAAAAATAGAGTTCTCCGCCAGGCTTGAGCCGGCGATAGGCCTCCCTCAACACAGCCTCTTTATCGGGAGAGAGGTTGATGACACAGTTGGAGACAATGATGTCGAAACTGTTTTCCTCCAGACCCAGCTCATCCAATTTCTCAATGTAGCCCTTGCGGAATTCCACATTGCTTTCGGCATAACCAAAACGGTCACGATGCCATTCGATATGGCGGTCTGCGACTTCAAGTTGTTCATCGGTCATATCCACACCAAGCACGTACCCCGACTCACCAACCATCTGCCCCAGCGCGTAGCAGTCCCGGCCGGAGCCACTTCCCAGATCGAGAATTCTCGTTCCTTCAAGCAGTTGAGGGCTCACCAGACCGCAGCCATAGTAGCGGGTCATGACCTCATCGTGAATGTTGGACAGCGCAGTTCGCAAATAGCCGGGCATCTCCGCATCTGTGCAACAGGCGTTGGTCTGAAGGTCTCCGGAGTGCTGCAGCACCTTGCCGTAATACTCTTTTACCGTATCTTTCATCTCTCTCAAATCTCTTTTGCTGGTGTGACAGCCCGTTGGAAAAGCGGTTTGGAAACACACACTATTACGAAATTAAGCCTAAGTCGACTGAAGTTACCGCGTAATTCTCATGATTATGTTTATCGAGGCCCTTACAGGTTTCTTGCTAAACGCTGGAAGCCCAGTATGGCCACTTCTGGTCCTGATATAATCTGTCTGAATCGCCCTTTTCGACCCTATTTCGTCTCGAAGCTGGTAAGTTTTCAACACACCACCTTTGTGCTCATGATTGACAGCAAGTTACTGGTCATCTATCTTTTTGAAGAAGATTAATGAACGTTAATTAATACCGTGTAGGAAAATATCTGTGAGCAATACAAGAACAGTCATCCTCAAGGCGGCAATCCTTCTATTTTCTCAGCGAGGGTATGAAGGGGTTTCCATGCGCAATATCGCGGGTGCTGTTGACATCAGCACACCCGCTTTATACAACCATTTCAAGGATAAACAGTCGCTCTATATTGCAGTCATCACCGATACTTTCGAGAATAAATCAGAGCTGTTACTGCAAGCATTGACTGGGCGGGACAGACCAATAATACGCCTGCAGAACTTCATCACACGATTAAGTGAAGTGTTGCATGATGACCCCGATTTTCATCGCCTGATGCAGCGCGAATTATTAGATGGAGATGAAAAGCGACTACGCTATCTGGCGCAGGAAGTTTTTGGTTATTCATTCCAGCACCTGATGAATCTGTTGGTTGAATTAAAGCCGGATTGTGACGCACATAGTCTCTCAGTCATCATCATTGGCATGGTGCAAAAACCTTATGAGCTTAATCCATTGGATCGTTTCTTCCCTGGCAGTCAACCGACACACAACACACCTGCTTACATAACCCAACAGGTAATGGCCGTGGTATCCGCATATTTGGGAGATAGGGCATGAATCATTTTTTTCTGGGTTCGGCATGGCTACTGCTTACTCTCAGCACCTTGGTATCTGCAGCACCTC
Source organism: gamma proteobacterium endosymbiont of Lamellibrachia anaximandri (assembly GCA_016756835.1). GTDB lineage: Bacteria > Pseudomonadota > Gammaproteobacteria > Chromatiales > Chromatiaceae > QGON01. The sequence goes on from JAESPE010000065.1 coordinate 21,327, forward strand.
CTAAAGATATACCACCACCTCAGGCCACTCCGGTCACCATGACCAGAGCCGTTCAGACAACCATGATTTCCACAACCATGGTTCGCGGAGAGATTGAAAGCCCCAGTACGCCCCATATCGCAGCCAAGGTTTCTGCGGAAGTTGACAGTATCAAAGTGGATGAGGTATGCAGGTGCAGTCGGGACAACTGCTGGCAGCGCTTGACGATGAGACATTTAAGATTTCCGAAGAGATCGCCAGCGCCGAAATCCAACGTCTACAGATCCTGATTGAAAATCAACAACGAATTCTGAAGCGCAACAAAGAGCTGTTCAGTAAAAATCTGGCTTCACAATCAGTTCTGGATGATGCGCTAACAGCCCTGAAACAGTCCCAGGCAGAATTGATCGGCACCAGAGCTAAACTCAAAGAGGTTCGTTATCAACTCTCACATACCAGAGTAACCAGTCCTGTCGATGGCATCATTCAACAACGGACGGTCTCCAGGGGTGATTACGTCAAACCTGGTACCCTGCTGTTTCAAATAGCGTCAACGGACAGCTTGCGCGCTCGTCTCTATTTCCCGGAGACGTTGGCCGCATCGGTCCATTTGGGCATGAAGGTAGAGTTAACCCAAGGTGAGAAAACCGTAATCAGCGAAGTAACTCACATACGCCCCATGCTGGAAGAAAGCAATCGAGCGCTACATGCACTGGTTGATTTCCAGAACGAGGGCAACTGGAAACCCGGCTCCAGTATTATTGCACGGGTGATACTTGATAAACATACACAAGCGGTGGCCGTGCCGGAAAAAACACTGGTGCGCCGACCTGCCGGTATGATGCTGTATCGGATAAAAGGCAACGCAGTGACGGAGCAGGTCGTCACGACAGGTTTGAAACAAGGAGATCTGATTGAAGTGACGTCGGGTATTAGTGCAGGGGATTCTATCGTGCTGGATGGCGCCGCCTGGTTGACTGATGGTGCAAGAGTGGAAATTCAGGAAAGCGGACAATGAACCTGCCGGCTTTCTCCATAAAGAATCATGTGCTGACCTATATGCTCAGCCTGGTGCTGATCCTCTTTGGCGTGATCAGTTATAACCGTATAGGCGTTGACCAACTGCCAGAAATAGAATTTCCCATGCTATCTGTATCTACGGTATTGCCAGGCGGAGATCCCTCCATTATCGATGCATCTGTGACCAATATCATCGAATCCGCAGTAAACAGCATTTCAGGTATCGAAACCATTCAATCCTCATCATTGGCAGGGGTATCCGTACAAGTGAGTCTTCGACCTCGTGAAAGATTTTGGGACATCCCAGTCCCCAAAATCGACTCGGCCTTCGACAGCCTGTTTGTGCCCCGGCCGTCCCGGTCAC
>JAESPE010000066.1 GCA_016756835.1 gamma proteobacterium endosymbiont of Lamellibrachia anaximandri
GACGCCGCGCTCGGATGCCTACTTTGCTTCCCCTCTGGCGCAAGGCACGCCGGGTAAGCAGTGCGGCCTCGCGGCTACCGGGGACTACCAGCCTTCGCTTCGCTCTCCATGGCTGGCAGCGCCGGCCGGCACTACAATCGGACTTGGCAGCTTCAACAACAATTCGATCAATTTTGCCGCCCTGATCCGTGCGTTGGAGAGCGACACATCGAGCAACCTCCTCTCAACTCCCAGTATTCTTACCCTGGATAATCAGGAGGCGGAGATCGTTGTCGGCCAAAACGTACCTTTCCTGACGGGACAGTACGCCTCCACCGGTTCATCCAGCACCTCGGTCAATCCTTTCCAAACCATTCAGCGTCAGGATGTCGGACTGACCCTGCGCGTCAAGCCACAGATCAATGAAGGTAACGCTATCCAACTGGAGGTCTCCCAGGAAGTCTCCAGCATCAACAGGACAGCCAGCACCGGCACCGCCGATATTGTCACCAATAAGCGCACAATAAAAACCGTCGTCATGGTGGACGACGGCGATACCATTGTGCTTGGTGGGTTGATTGACGAAGATCTACAGCAGGTGGAGGAGAAAGTGCCTTTTCTGGGCGACATCCCCGTCCTTGGTGTCCTGTTTCGCGCCAACTCGACCACCAAGGTCAAGCGTAATCTGATGGTATTCCTGCGCCCTGTTATTGTTAGGGATGCCGCCACACATGCCGCTGTGACCGGCGATAAATACAACTTCTTTCGGGCACAGCAGTTGCGGATGCGCCAGCTGGGGGTCGATCTCTTACCCGATGAGGCGGCGCCTCTGCTGCCCGATCGATTCAATGCTCTTCCTCAGCCTTTTGACGAGGAGAGTGGCACGTCTCAACACTGAGCCAATACCACATGTCTGAGTCACTTCTGAACAACCCTCCGGCAGAGACAGCCCCGGCTACGGATGATGACATAGGGCATCGCCAACCAAGAATCCGGGACGATGTCACTTATGCCTTTGCCAGGCGTCACGGCGTCATCGTCACCGAAGATGCACTACGTCAGACTCGGGTACTGTTCAAAACCGGGACACCAGTAAGTGTCTTCAACGAGATGCGGCGCTTCCTCGGGCGCCCACTTGTCTTGAAAGAGGTCGCTGAAGATGAGTTTGAACGCGAACTCACGGCGATCTACGAGTCAGGTTCCAAACAGTCCAGCCAGATCATGGAGACCATGGGCGATGATATGGATCTCGACGATGTGGCGCGGCAACTCGATCAACCCGAAGATCTGCTGGAAAACGACGATGACGCCCCTATCATCCGCCTGATCAACGCACTCTTCACAGAAGCGATCAAGGAAGAGGCATCAGACATCCATATCGAGCCCTACGAAAATCGTCTTGTGGTTCGTTTCCGTGTGGATGGCGTTTTGCGGGAGGTACTCAACCCTCCCCGTACAGTCGCCCCTTTTCTGGTCTCCCGCATCAAGGTCATGGCCCATCTTGACATCGCGGAGAAGCGTATCCCCCAGGATGGGCGCATCTCGTTGAAAGTGGGACGCAGACCTGTAGACGTTCGTGTCTCTACGCTGCCCTCCAGTTACGGCGAGCGAGTGGTGCTGCGACTACTCGACAAGAAAGCCGGTCGCCTGGATCTCTCCCATCTCGGCATGTCCAAAAAACTTCTGACGCAGATCGATCCTGGTGTTATCCAACGCCCCCATGGCATCTTTCTGGTCACCGGCCCCACCGGTTCCGGCAAAACCACCACCCTCTATGGGGCGCTGACTCGACTCAACACCCAAGAGCGCAACATCGTCACTGTTGAAGACCCGATCGAGTACTACCTCGACGGAATCGGCCAAACCCAGGTCAACAACAAGGTTGATCTGACCTTTGCCAGAGGACTTCGCGCCATTCTGAGACAAGATCCCGATGTCGTGATGGTGGGTGAGATTCGTGATCTGGAAACTGCCCAAGTCGCAGTACAGGCGAGTCTTACCGGTCATCTTGTTTTGTCCACTCTGCACACCAACACCGCCATCGGCAGCGTTACCCGTCTCCGTGATATGGGCGTTGAACCTTTCCTGCTGGCATCCAGCCTGATCAGCGTCCTTTCCCAGCGACTGGTGAGGACCCTCTGCCCCCACTGCAAAAAACCCTATTCAGCCACGCAACGGGAGCTGGAATTGCTGGAGTTTCCTCTGGATAAACGGGTAACCCTCTATGCACCCACCGGTTGTGACAAGTGCCACAATCACGGCTACCTGGGACGCACCGGTATTTATGAACTTGTCGTTATCGATGAAACCCTGCGAAATCTCATCCACCAGGGTACCGGTGAGTTGGAAATGCTCAAACACGTAAGAAAATCAACCGCCTCCATGCGCCAGGATGGCATGCGCCGTGTACTGGAAGGTGATACCACCATCGACGAGATCGTCCGTGTCACGCAGGAAAGCTAGTGCTCCTTCAACGCGATAATTGCGGGTTCAGTGAGCTTGTCTGCGTTCATGGCAAGGAGCACTGATGGACGCATTTGAATTCGTAGCTCTCGACCTTTCCGGCAAGGAGAAACGCGGCGTCCTCGAAGGTGACAGTGCCAAACAGGTAAGACAGCAACTTCGGGAGAGCGGCCTTACTCCGCTCACCATCAACACAGCCAGCTCTGAAACCGTCGAAAGACGCCGTTTTACCCTGCAGCGCCGGATCAACGCCATGGAACTGGCGCTGGTCACCCGCCAGATGGCCACGCTGCTAAAATCCGGCCTGCCGCTTGAACACGTCATCAAGACCGTCTCACAACAGACCGACAAGCGACATGTGGAACGCACTCTGCTGGCAGTGCGCGCCAAGGTTCTGGAGGGACGCAGCCTGGCGGACGGACTCTCCGAATTCCCCCATACCTTTCCGGAACTCTATATCCGCACCGTTGCCTCCGGTGAGGAGTCTGGTCACCTGGAAGTGGTACTGGAACGCCTGGCCGACTACACAGAACGACGCCAGCAGATGCAGCAAAAGACCGTGCTCGCACTCTTCTACCCCGCCCTGCTGGTTATAGTTTCAATCCTTATCGTTGGTGGCTTGCTGACTTTCATCGTACCCCAGGTCACCCGGGTATTTGAGAACATGGGACAGGAGCTGCCCTTCATCACCAGGGCGCTCATCGCCACCAGTGACACAGTAAGGGATTACGGCGTGCTGATGTTGGTGACTCTGCTGATCAGCGGATTTATCTTCAGCTACATCATCAAGCAACCGGGACCCCAGATTCTGTGGCAACGTTTTATCTTGCATATCCCGCTGATCGGCCGGTTGATCAGAACCTCAAACGCAGCAAGGTTCGCCCGCACCCTCAGTATCATGGCCGCAAGCAGTGTCCCCATCCTGGACTCACTGCGTATCGCCTCGCAGGTTTTAACCAATCTACCGATGCGCAATGCCGTTGAAGAGGCGTCACTACGGGTGCGCGAGGGTAGCAGTCTGCATGGCGCACTGGAAAAGACCGGATATTTTCCACCCATGACACTCAGCCTCCTGGCCAGTGGTGAGTCGAGTGGCAATCTGGAGGGGATGCTGGAGAGAGCCGCCGACATTCAGGAGCGGGAAATCGAATCTCTCGTCTCGACAGTGCTGGGGTTATTTGAACCACTCCTGATCCTGTTCATGGGTGGCGCAGTACTCATCATCGTTCTGGGGATACTGCTGCCCATCTTCGATCTCAACCAGCTGGTAGGCTGACGCAGGCGATCTATCTCAGGAAAGCGCAATCATGCTCACTGATCAACACACCCTAAATTTCAGACTCCCGGCAATCTGTCGATTGCTTGTAATTCCTCTGCTAAGCCTGAGCCTTCTCTACGGCTGCACCTCCAGTGCCGAAAAAGAAGCCCAACTCAAGGATCCAAAAATCATTCTGGAACAATCCAGGAGTGCCTTTGCGGAAAAGAAGTATAAGGCGGCATTCCAGCTACTCTTCCCACTCGCCGTGGAAGGCAATGCCGAGGCCCAATATGCATTGGGTTACATGTATCATCATGGCCTGGGGTTGGAGAAAGACGATAGTCAGGCTATGCAGTGGATCCAACGTGCGGCTTCGCAGGGCTACGCAAAGGCGCTGAAAGCCCTGAAGTGAAGTGAAAGAATTTGATGCGGACAGTATTTTTGTCCGTAAACAATGTCAATGAACGCAAATAAAGGCATTCGCGTTATTTACGGACAGTGGCTAGTTTAAATCCAGCGACAGCGTGGTCTGCTGGCCTTGACGCAATACCACCAGTTCAATGTTATCCGCTGATTGCAGATCTTTGATCAGGCCCATCGCCTGCTTGTCATCATTTAACGGAACACCATTGACAGAAGTGACGAGATCGGATGGCCGTACACCAAGGCGGTTATAGAGATCCCGGTTTTTCTGCGGCAAAATTCGATAGCCCTTCAACTGTTTGCCCGTACGAACCGGTACAAAACGAAGATGTTGAAAAATCTTCAGCGGTTCACGCTTGAACATCTCCTTGTACGTGCCCAGAGAAGAGGATGAGGAAGACGATGCCTTGGATGCAGATTTCGATCTGCTGCTGGTTACCACGGGCTTGGAAGCCCTGGGGAAACGCAGCACCTCCGACCGACCATTTCTGAGCAATACAACACGGTCTTCATGCACCGCCTGCAAAGTAACCCCGCCCATAATCTTCTTGCCAACCTTGTAATACTTCTGCTCTGAGCCAGCCTTGCCGATGATTGCTGCGCCAAGTTCAGGTTTAGGATCGGCAAAAACGCCATGCAGCGTCAGGTTAAGATTTGTCTCTGGCGCCCTTTCTGCAACAACCTTCGGGGCGCTTCTTTTTACGGCCCCTGGCCGGCCAAAGACATGCAGAGCTGAGATACGGCCCGATTGATTTTTAAGGGAGCGACCAGGATGTTTTGTTCCAGTGAGCACCTCTCCACTACGAACGATATGCTGCTCAGCGGGAACAGGTATCACCTGCCAGGTGATCTGAGCCAGAACATAGGCAACCAGAACCACAAGTACCAGCAGCGCAACTCTGGGTAAAACGCGGCTGACCAATTGATCCAACCATCCGGGGCGACCTGACTCTCCCCAGATCCCCATTGCACGTTGAGCTGTACCTGTAAAATCCATAACTACCATCGATTCCTAAGGATAACGAATCAGGCTAACCTTCTTCTTGATCTCATCTAAATAGTCTCTATTTATACGCTTAACCATCTTCTCTGCAAGTTTTCGATCAACTTCCGGGCCAACCCGCACACGATAGAATCGTTTACCCCGAACCGATGTAAGTTCGACATGTGCAGGCAGGTCTCCTTTTTTAAGCCGCTTAACCAGTTTGTCGGCATTTTTTCTATTGCTGAAACTGGCCACCTGAATTATCCAGGCTGACGGAGAGGTACGCGCAATTTTCCCCGTTTTATCGTTGCTGGATGTGGCAGCAGGTTTCGGCTTTTTCGGCACGATTTCCAGGCTGCGCTCATTTTGTAAGGCCGATTGATCAAACGATGGCAGGATGTTGACTTCAGACCCGGCAGGCTTTTTCGGCATTGCCGGTATGTTGGTGCCTTTTATCGCTTTATTCAGCTTGGCCGGAGTTTCCAACAGCATGGGTACAAATATAACCACCAGTGAAACCAGCACCGTTCCACCTATCAACCTGCGTTTAAGCCTCTCCTCCAAAACCGGATACCTGTCAGAAATCAATAAATCGTATTAGGTAGAGTATATCAGGCGCCCACAAAAACATCGGCGACTGGCTCCAGATATTGCAGTGCTTCGCCAACGGTCAGGAACGAACCGAATACCAAGACGCTATCATCCCTGCCAGCATCAGCCATTGCTGCCTGCAAGCCATCGTTTACCGAGGCAAATCGATAGACTCTGCCACTGCTACCGGCCTTCCGTAACGCTGCCTCAAGCTGCTCCACCGTACAAGCGCGGCTACCGGACAACTCCACCAGGTACCAACTGTCCACGTCCTGGTCCAGTACCTGGATCACCCCGGCGACATCCTTGTCCGCCAGCATGGCGAAAACGGCCAGCACAGATCCTTTCGCAGCCCTCTCCCGCAGATTATCCCTCAGCGCCTCAGCCGCCTGAATGTTGTGCGCCACATCCAGCACCACAGGAACATCCCCGTCTATCAACTGATAGCGACCAGCCAAGTGCACAGAAGCCAAACCCTTTGTTACGTCTTGTGATTCGACAATAAACCGGGAAGAAAGTTGTTCGACAACCGCCAGAACCGCAGCGGCGTTTTGCAATTGAAATGCCCCTGGTAGCACAGGCATTGGCAGATTGGAGTACTCTTGTCGCACACCTTCCCAGCGCCATCCATCATCATTTTGAGTGGCATGAAAATCCACCTCCACACGACACTGGATCGCCCCAATCGACTCTGCATGCTGATAGACAGAAGCCGGCAATTCTTTATCAGCCATGATCACCGGACGATTGCCACGCATGATGCCCGCCTTCTCCGCACCGATCTGGTCCAGGGTCTCTCCCAGCCAATCGGTATGGTCCAGCGCAACCGTGGTGATCACCGCTACATCCGCATCGATGATATTCACCGCATCGAGACGTCCTCCAAGCCCGACCTCCAGAATCACCAGGTCCGGCGTCAGTTCAGCGAAAATATCCAGCGCCGCCAGGGTACCGAACTCAAAATAGGTCAATGCCACTTCACCCCGCGCATCATCCACGCGTTGGAAGGCACGGCACAACTGCTCATCCGGCACTGGGATGCCATTCAGCCGCACACGCTCATTGTAGTGAACCAGATGGGGGGAAGTGTAAGCGCCGGTGCGATAGCCTGCCTGCTTGAAGATCGATTCCAGCATTGCAACAGAGGAACCCTTGCCATTGGTTCCGGCAATCGTCACTACCGGAGATGCCAGCCCTGAAGGCCTCAAACGCTGCCAGACACTGGCGACACGATCGAGTCCCAATTCGATCTCGTGCGGATGAAGTGACGACTGCCACGTCAACCAGTCATCCAGACTGCTAAAACGCATGTTGGACAGGGTGTTGAAGAAAGAGGGGGGCTATGGGCGTGGCTTGTGCATGAATATGCTTAACAGATCGGCAATGCGGTCACGCATGTCGCGACGATCAATGATCATATCGATCGCACCATGCTCCAGCAGGAACTCGCTGCGCTGAAATCCCTCCGGCAGCGTCTCCCGGACGGTCTGTTCAATGACCCGGGGACCGGCGAAGCCGACCAGAGCATTGGGCTCTGCCAAATTGATGTCACCCAGCATGGCAAGACTGGCAGAAACACCACCCATGGTTGGGTCGGTCATGACAGAGATAAAGGGCAAGCCGCGTTTCTGTAACCGATCCAAGGCAGCACTGGTTTTTGCCATCTGCATCAGAGAGAAAAGCGACTCCTGCATACGGGCGCCACCACTGGCAGAGAAACAGATCAGCGGGATATGACGTTCCAGGGCAACACTCACCGCACGAACAAAACGTTCGCCGACCACTGAGCCCATGGAGCCGGCCATGAAGTTGAATTCGAAAGCCGCCACAACCACTTCCAGCCCCTTGAGCTGGCCACGCATCACCACCAGCGCATCTTTTTCGCCGGAGTTTTTCTGCGCCTGACTCAGACGATCCTTGTACTTCTTACTGTCTTTGAACTTCAGGGGATCGACCGATTCAAGAGACGATGCAATCTCCTCCAACGGCTCCGGATCGAGAAACGATTCCAACCGACGCCGGGCGCCCAGACGGTTGTGATGGTTGCATTTAGGGCAGACATCCAGGTTCCGCTCCATCTCTGCACGATAGAGAATCGCATTGCACCCTGGACACTTGTCCCAAAGACCTTCGGGAACCGCCCGTTTGCTGCCGCCATCTGTACGAATGCGGCTTGGCATCAATTTTTCGAACCAACTCATGGGTGAGATTCTACCTCATTAATGTGCCAGAAGTCAGGAGCCTTAATGAACAGCATCCATTGCCCTGCGCATACCGGATAAAATTTCCGCCAGCGCAGGACCGATTTTATCCGGTGTCTCTTGCAGCGCCTCAACCCGGGAAACCAAGGCGCTACCGACGACGACAGCGTCAGCAAGCTGAGAAACTGCTGCTGCTGTCGCAGCATCCTTGATGCCGAATCCAACCCCCACGGGAAGCACTGTTTTCTCCCTGATCTGCTCCAGCTTTTCCGCTACTGCGGCTGTATCCAGCTGGCTGGAACCGGTTACCCCCTTGACGGAGACATAATAGACAAAACCACTCGCCGCGTTGCAGATCCGGCCAATTCGATCAGGGGTACTCGTCGGTGCCAACAGATAGATCTGGTCTATTGCCTTATCACGCAGTGACTGCAACAGCTCTTCCCCCTCTTCCGGCGGAATATCGACGATCAGCACGCCGTCGACGCCTGCGGCACTGGCAGCCCCTGCAAAGGTGGCGTAACCCATCACCTCAATCGGATTGAGATAACCCATCAAAACCACCGGAGTATTCTGATCTCTCTCCCGGAAGGTCTTAACCATCTGAAAAATATCATGCAGACTGACATGGTGTTCCAAAGCCCGTTCACTGGCCCGCTGAATAACAGGACCATCCGCCATGGGATCCGAAAAAGGCACGCCCAGTTCAATCAGGTTGGCACCAGCAGAAACCATGTCATGCATCAAACCGACGGTTATCCCGGGGGTCGGATCACCGGCGGTGATGAAGGGGATCAATGCGGTTTTTCCCTGCTCCCGCAGATCACTGAATCTCTGACTGATACGACTCATATCTCGATGCCCTCCCGTGCCGCCACGGTGTGCATATCCTTGTCTCCCCGACCGGAGAGGTTGACCAGGATGATTTTGTCACTCTCCATTGTCGGTGCAAGTTTGGCCGCGTAGGCCAGCGCATGACTCGACTCCAGCGCGGGGATGATCCCCTCGATTTTAGTCAAAGCGTGGAAGGCATCCAGCGCCTCTTCATCCGTAATCGCCACATATTGCGCCCGCCCGGTATCTTTCAGCCAGGCATGTTCAGGACCGACACCAGGATAATCGAGTCCGGCAGAGATGGAGTGGGTTTCGATGATCTGGCCATCCTTATCCTCCATCAGATAGGTGCGATTGCCATGCAAAACGCCTGGCTGTCCGGCACAGAGCGGCGCTGCGTGGTGTCCGGTTTCCAGACCATCACCAGCCGCCTCCACACCATAGATCCCGACTCCGGCATCATCGAGAAACGGATAGAAGAGTCCAATTGCATTGGAGCCACCACCGACACAGGCAACCAGGGCATCAGGCAATCGACCGGCCTGCTGCTGAATCTGCTCTCTCGCCTCTCGACCGATTACGGTCTGAAAGTCCCGCACCATGGCTGGATAGGGATGGGGACCGGCAACGGTGCCGATAATATAGAAAGTATCATCGATATTGGTGACCCAATCCCGCATCGCCTCATTGAGCGCATCTTTCAGGGTTTTTGAGCCCGACTCCACTGATCGGACCTCGGCGCCCAGCAGTCTCATACGGTAGACGTTGGCCTCCTGGCGAACTATATCGACAGCCCCCATATAGACCACGCACTCCAGTCCCAGCCTGGCGGCCACCGTGGCGGTTGCCACACCGTGCTGGCCGGCGCCGGTCTCGGCAATGATCCGGGTCTTGCCCATGCGCTTCGCAAGCAGCGCCTGGCCGATGGTATTGTTGACCTTATGCGCACCGGTATGATTCAGATCCTCACGCTTCAGATAGATGCGTGCGCCACCTAATTCCCGGCTCCAGCGCTGCGCAAAATAGATTGGAGAGGGCCGTCCTACATAGTTGGCGAGATCCTCATCGAGCTCCTTGAGAAACTCGGGGTCCTGCATATATTTCTCATAGGCAAGGCGCAAACCCTTGAGGGGTTCCATCAGGGTTTCTGCCACGAACAGACCGCCATAGACGCCGAAATGGCCTCTATCGTCCGGCTGGGTGCCAATTATCTTTTCAGCTGTTGTCGCCACGCTTCACTCCTTCAATGAAGGCCGCTATTTTACCCGCATTTTTAATGCCTTTGGACTGTTCGACGCCGCCGCTGACATCTACTGCATAGGGGCGGACCTGCCGCACAGCCGCTTCAATATTGTCCGGATTCAATCCACCGGCAAGGATGATTCTTGAGGCCAGATCCTTAGGTATGCGTTCCCAGTCGAAGGCCGTTCCTGTACCGCCTGGCTTACCGGGTTCATAGGCATCCAACAGCAGTCCGGCTGCGCCTCTGAATTCACTTGCCGTCGCGGCCAGATCGATCCCATCGCGCATGCGCACCGCCTTGATCCAGGGTCTGCCGTAGCCTTTACAAGCCGCGACATTCTCTTTCCCATGGAATTGCAGGAGATCGATATGTACCTCCTGTAGCAAGCTTGCGATCCGTGCGCGGTCTTCATCCACAAACAGGCCCACAACAGTGACAAATGCCGGTAAAACCTCGACGACCTTCCTGGCCTGCTCCACGCTCACCGCTCTTGGGCTGGGCGGATAGAACACCAACCCAATCGCATCAGCTCCCTGCTGAACCGCCACAAGGGCATCTTCCGGTCTGGTGATACCGCAGATTTTGATCCTGGTTCTCATAAAGGATGGAAAGATACAGGATAGCGCCTGACCGCGCTACGCCAATTACCGGCAGGCGGCGACTGCTTTAGTCTGGTTGCCGGTTCCGCTGCGCTTGAACCGGCCTATAAAATGTAGGCCTGATCAAGCATAGCGGATCAAGCATTCCGAACCTTTTTTGCGGATTCAAGACCCATTCGACGCAGACAAAGAGATATCAGGTCCCTCAGGTAACAAATAGTTGTCAGGATAATCAACTTTGGTGAGATAGAGTCCCTGTGGCGGGGCCGTGACGCCACCTTTTGTACGATCACGCAATTCAAGGATCTGTCGTGCCCAGGATTCCCTCTGCTCTCCCCGACCGATGGCCATCAGCACACCGGCAATGTTCCTCACCATGTGGTGCAGAAACGCATTGGCATGAACATCGATTTTCACCATCTCGCCTTCCCGGCTCACATTTAACCGGTGAAGGGTACGTACCGGGTGTTTAGCCTGGCATCCCAACGCCCTGTAGGATGAGAAGTCATGCTCACCCACCAGTGTCTGCGCTGCCCGATGCATGCTCGATTCATCCAAGGGGTGATGCACCCAGACCGCTCGATCCCGCCAAAGAGCAGAACGCATCGGACGATTCAGAATATGGTAGCGATAGTGCCGCCCGATAGCTGAAAAACGTGCATGAAAATCGTCCGGCATCTCCCGTGCCCAGGAAATGCTGACATCTCCCGGCAAATTGACGTTTGTTCCCAATATCCAGGAACGTCTACTCCTGACCGCTTCCGTCTCAAAATGAACCACTTGCCCTGTTGCGTGAACCCCTGTATCGGTCCTTCCGGCACAGTGCAGCCTCACAGGATGATCCGCCACTCTGGAAACGGCTTCTTCGACGCACTGCTGCACGTTGCGCACATCGTCCTGGGTCTGCCAACCGTGAAATGCAGCACCGTCGTATTCAACCCCAAGGGCAACTCTCATCTATTCCTCTTTCATGGATATAAAAGAAAAGGGGTGCAAACTGCACCCCTTCGGAAGACATCTCTTACGACAATATCAGGATGACATCTTTTCGAGCAATTGCGTTGCCTCTTCCTGCTGCTCATCGTTGCCTTCTGTGGCCACCTCTTCGAGGATACTTCTTGCACCCTCTTCATCACCCATATCCACGTAAGCACGGGCCAAATCAAGTTTGGTATTCACTTCATCTTCTGCACCCAGTTCCATCTCCTCATCGAAGGTCAGTGAGTGGGGGGCGATATCTTCGTCAGTCTCACCCAGATCCTCGCTGTCGGTACCCAACAGATCAGATCCTTCGCTCTCTTTTGCATCCAGATCTTCGGACAGCGACTCCAATTCACGTTCCAGGCTCTCGAGATCAAGATCGTCGAGAGATTCGGAGTCATCGATTCCTATTATGCTGCTGGTTGCAGAGCCCGTATCGTCGGCCAGATCTCCCAAGTCCAGGTCGGCAAGTACACTATCGGTATCTGGTGATGAGTCGAGCTGCAGGCTATCATCCAATCCTTCGGATTGCGTGGCATCCTCCAGCAATCCCGAATCGAGCCCCAGGCTGGCAAGATCGATATCCAGCAATTCAGAGTCAGTGGTGTCGGGTTTCGTCTGGTTTGCGGCATCATTTTGTGCCACCGCATCTTCGGCCATTTCTATATCTATGGACAACTCAGAGTCCAGGGCACTGGGTTCCATATCATCCAGATCAGAGAGTTCACTCAGATCCAGGGAATCAAGGTCGTTATCAAGATCATCCAGGGCATCGACAGATTCAGGGGCAGCCGGCGCAGGGGTCGACAGATCGAGTGAAGAGTCGTGCAGCTCACTATCCAGATTCAAACCAAGGTCGTCGAGTTCATCATCCATACCCGATGCAAAACTGTCCTCCGCCGGCGCTGTGTCCGCAGCAGAGCCAAACAGACTGTTTTCCGGATCGAGCTCCCTGCCCATGGCAGAGATTCTGCTCCAGACATCCGGGTTCGTGGTTGCGATGCCCGCAGCAGAAAGTGCACCGGCCAGTGCGGTAAATGCACTCGTATCTTTTGCCGAATAGTGAATCTCCAGCAGCTTGTGCTTCAGTTCCGCACGCTCAGGGGCCTTTTCGATCGCCTGCTTGACCAGCTCTTCAGCCTGCTGATAACGGCCATAGGCGATGTAAACATCAGCTTCGGAGAGAGGATCGACCTCGCCGGTTTCATCCTGCAGTGCATCGATGTCACTGGGAGAAAAATCACTCAGGAATGATGTTTCATCAGTCAGTTCGTTGATGGAACCCGCCTCCACCTGGGCCGCTTCAGCTGCAGGCTCTCCATCTGGGGTGACAAGAATACTTTCGGCAAATTCCGCTTCAGCTTCCTTGCGACGCCGCATGATCAGCCATAGCAGCGAGAGCAGGAGCACCCCAACAGCGCCCACTATACCCATCAGGGTTGTATTGCCGGTCAGGGCATCCAACAGCCCTCTCTCCTTAGGCTTTTTCTTTACTATCGGTTTTGGCGCAGTCTCCTCTGCGACTCTGGTCGGAGTTACAGGCGGTGCAACCACAGGGGCAGGCTTTTCTATAACAGCAAGTTCAGGTTTTGCCTCTTGTACGGGTTCAGCAACAACAGCACTGTCTGCAGCTTGCTGCATGGCCTCGTCGATAGCAGACTCAATATCTGCCTCGTCGATGACGGGTTCATCGGAAACCGGCAGCACTTCTTCTTCGGCCATCACCTCAGGAGCCTGAGATTCAAGAAGCTGCGTCGACTGTAACTGTGCAAGCTGATCGCTCTTCAGGGTCAGAAGCCGCTGAATGTCCGCCAGTTGAGCTTCCAGACCCTTGATCCGACCACGTAGTTCCTCACTCTCCTGACGTGTGGATTCATTGGATTCACGCACCAGCAGAATCTGTTTTTCGAGACGCTGGAGATCTTCTTTCTGTTCGGCTTTGCCTTCCCTGTCGACGGCCTCATCGGCCTCGGGCTTGGCAGAGACCAGCTTCAGACGATCATCCGCGGGGACTGGCGCTGATATGGCGGGAGACTGGTCAGTTGTCGCAGCTTTCCCACGGCCACGATTCTCTCTCCAGGCGTTGGTCTGGGCCAAGAACTCAGATCGTGCTTCACGGGAGGATAGTGCGCTCGGGTCAGCGCCCTCTGGAAGGCGCAGGATCTTGCCAACCTTCAGGCCATTGACATTATTTCTGATAAAAGCTTTTGGATTGTGCTCCAGCAGCGCCATCATGAGCTGTTCGGTGGTTTCGCCGCTGCGTCGCATCGACTTGGCGATAACCCACAGATTGTCATTGTTCTTAACGGGGCCATATTCGCGGGCACCGCCATCACTCCTGCTGACAGCAGCCTCCTGCCGGCGGGGTGTAACCGGTCGCCTGCTCTGTACGGGGGTTGGTGTGCTCGCAGGTGCTGTCTGTACAACCGGGGCGGTAACCGGCGCCGGTTTGCGTTTCACCGTAACCGGCGGATCCAGCAGTACAGTGTACTCACGGATCAGACGACCCTTCGGCCAGTTAACCTCAATGAGGAAATTGAGGAAAGGTTCACGCACGGGATCCCGACTGCTCACCGTAATGACTACTTTGCCATCACTGCGTAGTGTAGGTTTAAAAGTCAAGCCGGAAAGCATAAAGGGACGCTCAACACCGGCCCGGGCAAAGGCAGCTTGAGAAGCCAGCTCTACCCTGACGTCCTGCACCTCATCAGATTTTACCGATATCAGATCGATATCCGCTTTGAAATATTGGTTGAGAGACGATTGAGTATGGATCTCACCCAAACCAAGCGCATAGGCGCCCAGTGGTGATAGGGCTGTTGCTATTGCCACTGCCAGGGACAGCTTACGAATCATGCTTCCTCCTTGCCTGAACCACCCCGCTCACCCGTGGATGAGAAGCAGCTGCAAAAGGGTTTATTTAAATCCAGATGGTACATTACGAATGATAGAATAAACTTAATATTATCCGCATAACTATAGCTTATAAATAGTCTTTTACCAAAATTTCAACAATCTTCACAACATTTGCCGCAATACCTGAACGTAGATTGTCAGCCACTGTAAAAAGTGAGAATTGCGTTGCGTTTTTTCCCACAGACCTGATCCTGCCGACCGTGAGGTCTTCCTTGCCTGAAGCATGGCTCACCGGGCTGACACAGGCTCCGTTTTCACTATCCACAAGCGTTACACCCTCAGTCTCTGCCAACAGCGACTGCAGGTTCTTCAATGTTAGCGGCCGGGAAGTTTGAAACTGAACCATCTGTGAGTGTCCGTAAAAAACAGGTGCTATGGCAGTTGTCACGGTCAGCGAAAGGTCCTCACATTCAAGGATGCGCAGAGCGTCCTGTTCAGCCTTTATCTCACTGAAGGTACTCCCATCTTCATTGAGCTCACCCAGCGGTGACAAAAGGTTGAATGCAATCTGCCGGGGAAACAGCACCGGAGTTATCGGTTTGGCATTGAGCAACTGCGCGGTCTGCCTCGCCATCTCTTCCACACCGGCACGGCCGAAATCTGAAACGGCCTGACAACTGACCACCGAGACTTGTTCGAGCCCCACCCTGTCCAGCACTGGCTTGAGAACCCTGACCAACTGGCTCGTGCCTGCGTCCGGCAGAGTGATGATGCCCCCTTTCGATACAACTTCCATCGACTCAGGATTGACCCAGCCGACCACGGGGGGCAGATCTGTCGCTTCCAGCAGCCGGGAACCGATATCCAGAATAATGCAACCGGCATCCTGTGCGAGATCAAGCCAGTCTCCAGCAGAGGAGTCTTCACCGGTCGAAATGACAATACGGACTTGGGTAAAATCGAACAGCGACAGATCAGCAATGGTCAATGCCCGGTCCCCGAACTCAACCGTATCTCCCACAGCCTCCTCATCCCCGAGCACCTGCAAGCTACCAGCAAGACTGGGATGCGAAGAGATGGCCTCCAGTAAGGTTTCACCAACCAGACCGGTCGCGCCGACCAGTGCAATATCCACTTCAGAGTTCATCTGTTGTTTAATCTCGATTGAGTTTAATTTCCCGCAGCATACTGCAGAGCGTTGGTAGGAGCGGTGCCGCGCCGCGATTTGTTCATCTGCGAGGGCATCGCGGCGGGGCGCCGCTCCTACAATTTGGCAGCTTCCACCATTAACGAAGAGCCCTGCACGTACTATCTGCACGCCGGGGCCATCTTTATCCAGACTTCGATGTTAATAAATTTTCAAAAACAGTTAGCTTTCGATGAGAATACGCAGCATCCGCCGCAAGGGTTCCGCCGCGCCCCAGAGAAGCTGATCACCCACGGTGAAGGCATTCAGGTATTCCGCACCGAGATTCATCTTACGCAGACGACCCACCGGCACCACCAGGGAACCGGTCACCTTGGCCGGCGTCAACTCCTGTACAGTGATGTCCCGTTCATTGGGCACTACCTTGACCCAGTCATTGGCGGAACCGAGGATCTCTTCCACCTCATCCATCGGCACATCCCTGCGCAGTTTGACCGTCAGTGCCTGACTGTGACAGCGCATGGCGCCAATACGCACACAGGTACCATCGATGGGCACAGGATTGTCGGACCGGCGCAGGATCTTGTTGGTCTCGGCAAAGCCTTTCCACTCCTCCTTGCTCTGGCCATTCTCCCGGGCCACATCGATCCAGGGAATCAGGGCACCCGCCAAAGGCGCACCAAAATTCTCGGTGGGGAAACCGTCGCTGCGGATGGCATCCGCCACCGCCTGGTCGATGGGGAGAATCGGCGAATAGGGATCGTCCAGCTGCTCATTGCTGACAGCCGCCTTTACTGCGCCCATCTGCTTGATCAACTCCCGCATGTTTTTGGCACCGGCGCCGGATGCAGCTTGATAGGTCATCGCAGTCGCCCACTCCACCAGATCCTCCAGAAAGAGGCCACCCAGCGCCATCAGCATCAGGCTGACAGTGCAGTTGCCGCCGATATAGTCCTTGACGCCACTGCTCAAACCATCGCGAATGACGTTGTCGTTGACCGGATCGAGCACGATAATGGTGTGGTCCTTCATACGCAGGCTGGATGCCGCATCGATCCAGTAGCCGTCCCAACCCGCAGCTCGCAACTTGGGGAAGACCTCATTGGTGTAACCGCCACCCTGGCAGGTAACGATCACATCCATTTTCTTCAGCTCATCGATATCCGTGGCATCCTTGAGCAGAGGAATCTCTCTACCGATGTCAGGACCCTTCTGACCAGCCTGGGAGGTGGTGAAGAAGACCGGCTCTTCGATATCGGCAAAATCGTTCTCTTCGCGCATACGGCCCATCAGGACCGACCCGACCATGCCACGCCAACCTACAAATCCAACTCGTTTCATCTGTCTTGTCTCTATTTCAATTAACCGCAAAGAATGCGAAGAATCTTACTCGGCGTAAACAATGACTTTAATTACAGCCTTTGCGCTCTTCCGGTTACAACATCACAGCGCAGCGACCACTGCATCGCCCATGGCGTCGCAGCTGACCTCGGTTTTGCCCTCGGACATGATGTCCTGGGTGCGCAAGCCATCGTCCAGCACCTTGTTGACCGCCGCCTCGACACGATCCGCCATCGCGGGCTCATCCAGGCTGTAACGCAGCATCATCGATACCGAGAGGATGGTGGCCAGCGGGTTCGCCTTGTTCTGCCCGGCAATATCCGGCGCGGAACCGTGGATCGGCTCATACATGCCCTTGCTGTTCTCATCCAGCGAGGCGGAAGGCAGCATGCCGATAGAACCGGTGAGCATGGCGGCACAATCCGACAGGATATCACCGAACATGTTGGTGGTAACCATCACATCAAACTGTTTCGGCGCCCGCACCAGCTGCATCGCAGCGTTATCCACATACATGTGACTCAGTTCAACATCCGGGTAGTCACCACCCACACGGGTGGCAACCTCGCGCCACAACTCAGTGCACTCCAGGACATTGGCTTTGTCCACGGAGCAGACCCGTTTATCGCGTTTCATAGCGATGTCGAAAGCGACCCGGCTGATGCGGTCGACCTCGGACTCGGCATAGACCAGAGTATTGAAGCCCTGCTTTTCGCCGCTATCGAGCTCCCGCACGCCCCGAGGCTGGCCGAAGTAGATGCCGCCGGTCAGCTCGCGCACGATCATGATATCGAGACCCGAAACCACTTCCGGCTTCAGAGTTGAGGCATCCGCCAGTTGCGGATAGAGGATCGCGGGACGTAGATTGGCAAAGAGATTGAGACCGGCGCGCAGACCCAGCAGCCCCTTCTCCGGACGGATGGAGATGTCCAGCGCTTCCCATTTGTAACCACCGACAGCACCAAGCAGAATCGCGTCCGCCTCCTGCGCCATTTCCAATGTCGTTTCCGGCAACGGCCCACCGGTGGCATCAATGGCAGCCCCACCGACCAGCGCCTCGTCCATCTCGATATCCAGTCCAAAATCATCACGCAGTGCGGCCATAACCTTTACAGCCTCGGTAACAATCTCAGGGCCAATACCGTCACCCGGTAGAATCAGAATATTTTTACTCATTTCGATTTACATCCTTACCCGCAGCTTGCTGCGAAGATTGGGTAGGGTGCGCCGCGCGCACCATGATTACTGCTTATTGATTGATGCGCACAGCGCACCCTACATTCTATTGATTAAATAACCAGGGCGCTTCCTGGCGCCGGCGCGCTTCATAGGTTTTGATGGCATCCACATGCTGCAGGGTGAGGCCGATATCATCGAGCCCATTGAGCAGGCAGTGCTTACGGAATGCATCCACCTCAAATGGAATGACCCCATCCTCCGCCACCTTCAATTGCTGCGCCTCTAGGTCCACTGCAATCTCCAGCGGCTTCTCCCCACCTGCGGCAGCAAACAGGTTATCTATTATTTCTTCTTGTATAACAATAGGTAGCATTCCATTTTTAAAGCAGTTATTAAAGAATATATCTGCAAAACTGGGGGCGATTATGACTCGAAATCCATAATCCTCCAATGCCCAGGGCGCATGCTCACGGGAAGAACCACAGCCAAAATTCTTGCGTCCCAGAAGGATGCTCGCCCCCTGGTAGCGGGGATCATTGAGGACAAAATCCTCATTCAACGGCCGCTTGCCGTTGTCCATACCTGGCTCACCATGATCCAGATAGCGCCATTCATCAAACAGGTTGGGACCAAATCCGGAGCGCTTGATCGACTTAAGAAACTGCTTGGGGATGATGGCATCAGTATCCACATTGGAACGATCCAATGGACAGACGATGCCGGTAAATGTCTCGAATTTTTTCATAATCAGATAACCATAAAGTACGCGAAGAACACCGAGTAAGACAAAGAAAAACAAATAGTTTTCTCGATCATTATGCCCTTCGTGGCGAATCAGAAATCCCTTACATCAACAAAGTGTCCGGCAATCGCAGCCGCGGCAGCCATCGCAGGACTGACCAGATGGGTGCGTCCACCCTGCCCCTGCCGGCCCTCAAAATTGCGATTCGAGGTCGATGCACAACGCTCACCCGGTTCCAGCCGGTCGGCATTCATGGCCAGACACATGGAGCAGCCCGGCTCACGCCACTCAAATCCTGCATCAATGAAGATTTTGTCGAGTCCTTCGGCTTCCGCCTGCTGCTTCACCAGTCCGGATCCCGGAACGACCAGCGCCAGTTTGATGTTGTCTGCCACCCGTCGACCCTTGGCTACCTTTGCAGCCTCGCGCATGTCCTCGATACGGGAGTTGGTGCATGAGCCGATGAAGACCTTGTCCACATCGATCTCATTGACCGGGGTACCTGCTTCGAGTCCCATGTAGTCCAGCGCCCGGCGCATGCCTTCCGCTTTGACCGGATCATCGACCCGATCCGGATCCGGCACCTGCGTATCCACGCTGACCACCATCTCGGGGGAGGTACCCCAGGTAACCTGAGGTTTGATCTCTGACGCATCGATGTTGACGACCTTATCGAACTCGGCACCTGCATCACTGTACAGGGTCTGCCAGTTGACGATAGCCAGCTCAAGCGTCTCACCCTCCGGCGCATAGGGGCGGCCTTTGACGTAGTCGATAGTCTTCTCATCCACCGCCACGAAACCGGCCCTGGCACCCGCCTCGATCGCCATATTACAGACCGTCAGCCGCCCTTCGATGGAGAGATCACGGATTGCCTGACCACCGAACTCAATGGCGTAACCGGTGCCGCCGGCGGTGCCGATCTCACCGATGATAGCCAATACGATGTCTTTGGCAGTGACACCGGGGTCGGTCTTGCCGTCGACACTGATCAGCATCGATTTCGACTTCTTCTGAATCAGGCACTGGGTAGCGAGCGCATGCTCAACCTCCGAGGTTCCGATGCCGAACGCCAGTGCACCCATGGCACCGTGGGTAGAGGTGTGGGAGTCACCACACACCACCGTCATGCCCGGCAGGGTAGCACCCTGCTCCGGCCCAACCACATGCACAATGCCCTGACGAATATCGTTCATGGTGAATTCGGTCAAACCAAACGCTTCGCAGTTGGCATCCAGGGTCTCCACCTGTATGCGAGCGATAGGATCGGAGATATCCGCGATTCCGTTGGGACGACTCGTGGTGGGCACGTTGTGGTCCGGCGTGGCCAGGTTGGCCTCAACACGCCAGGGTTTGCGGCCTGCAATCCGTAACCCTTCGAAGGCCTGGGGCGATGTCACCTCATGCACCAGTTGCCGGTCGATATAGAGCAGTGCAGTGTCGTTTTCATCGTAACGCACTACATGTGAATCCCAGAGTTTGTCGTAAAGGGTCTTGTTAGTCATCAGCCTTGCCTCATCGTTGTGGTGAAACCTTAGGATGTTCCGGTATATAATACAAATTCATATTTTTCATATTTTTTATTCTAATTAGGAATACATGTGGAATTTGCCAATCTACGCGCATTTGTAGAGGTCGCCCGCTCCAGCTCTTTCTCCCAGGCTGCTGAGATTTTATTCATCACCCAACCTGCGGTCAGCAAGCGGGTCGCCGGGCTGGAGACGGAACTCAACTGCCGGTTGTTTGATCGTATCGGGCGGCAGATTGTCCTTACCGAAGCGGGGAGGCAGCTATTGCCGCGGGCTGAACAGATCGTCGAGGAGATCACCGACATCCGGCGTGAGCTTTCCAACCTGAGCGGGGAGGTCGGAGGCACGCTGGCCATGGGCACCAGCCACCACATCGGCCTGCATCGCCTACCGCCATTTCTTAGAGGTTATGCCGACAGCTACCCCGGAGTCACACTCGACATCCACTTCATGGGATCGGAAAAGGCCTGCCTTGCTGTGGAGAGTGGAGAGCTGGAACTGGGTGTGGTCACACTGCCGCTGCAATCATCCAGGAATCTGCTGACGCAACAGGTTTGGCATGACCCACTCTGTTTCATCGTGGGGGAGGAGCACCCGCTGGCCGGTCGACCCAACATCGGAATTGAAGAGCTTACGCGCCATCCTGCGGTCCTCCCAACCCTGGGCACCTACACTCGAACACTGCTGGAAGATCGCCTCGAGGCAGAGGGATATAAGATCAACTGCAGTCTCTCCACCGACTATCTGGAGACATTGAAGATGATGGCGTCGATCGGATTGGGCTGGGCTCTGCTGCCGGAGACCCTATTAACGCCAGGACTGGTTAGACTCAACGTCGAAGAGATCAGGCTGGAGCGCGCGTTGGGTTTGGTGACCCACCGGCAGCGCACCTTGTCCAACGCGGCGCAGGCGATGCAGCTATTGATAATGGACAGCACTTAATACAGATAACTTTTTGCACTCGTCTGGAAACAAAAACTGGAAGTCTTTCAGATGCGATACTGAGCGGTCAACCCGGGGGAGTGGCCCGCAGTCTACTGACCGGCCATGCACGAAACAGCAGATAATCCACACCGGGTACCCCTCTTCAGAGGCTTGCAGCTAATTTCCAGATAATATCCTGGTCACTATTTGCTCAAGTCGATTTCGATTCTTGAGAACGGCGGCGCCACTGTAGCTGAATGATCACAGAACACCCTCTCCGTATAGGAAATAACAGCCCTTACCATGGCGCTTGGCTTGGTACATAGCCTCGTCGGCCCGTACCAAAAGCATTCGCGTATCACTACCGTGATCCGGGTAGAGGGCTATGCCGATACTCGCGTTGATCCTTACTTTCTGCAGCGCAGGCGTACGCAAATGTGTAATCGATTCGATCATCTTGTCCGCCAGAATCTTAACCTGCTCAAGACCCTGAAGATCCTCAACCAGCAGCACGAACTCGTCGCCACCGATTCGAGCCAGGATGTCGTTGCTCCTCAGGGTCTGCGACAGATTGCGTGCCACATCCCGCAGCACCTGGTCTCCCGACTCATGGCCAAGCACGTCATTGACCTGCTTGAATCCATCCAGATCGATGAATAGCACTGCAAGTTGGCTCCTTATTCGATTCGCCCGGCCAATCGCCTGCCCCAGCCGCTCATTGAACAGGATTCGGTTGGGCAGATCGGTCAGTGGATCGTGCTGAGCCTGTCGGCGCAGCATTTCCTCGGCACGGCGCTGCGCCGTGATGTTGCGCACATAAACGGAGAATCCGATAACAGCGCCCTCCTTTGTTCGGTGGGGAGCATACTGAACTTGGACGTCCTGTTGTGCCAGGTATCTGTAGTCGATGCGATCTTCGTAAGTAACCAACTCACCCTTCAGCACACGCTCTACATGCTGCTGGACCTTGGCGAATCCTTGTTCACCCATGAACTCGACAACATGTTTCCCGAGGAATGCCTCGCGGGTTCGACCCGTCTCGATTTCATATTTCCGGTTGCACACCTGATAGGTAATATCTGCATCGACGTAGGAGACATAATCCGGTACTGAATCCAGCAAGTGAGTCTTCGACCTCGTGAAAGATTTTGGGACATCCCAGTCCCCAAAATCGACTCGGCCTTCGACAGCCTGTTTGTGCCCCGGCCGTCCCGGTCACTGG
>JAESPE010000067.1 GCA_016756835.1 gamma proteobacterium endosymbiont of Lamellibrachia anaximandri
CGCTCGGATGCCTACTTTGCTTCCCCTCTGGCGCAAGGCACGCCGGGTAAGCAGTGCGGCCTCGCGGCTACCGGGGACTACCAGCCTTCGCTTCGCTCTCCATGGCTGGCAGCGATTGTGTCCCGTTCAAGTTGCATGCGTTCTCCGTTGTGTTCAATCACGACTCTATTGCCGTGAAATTTGGTCACCATCATATTGACAAAACGTCCATCGGATGTTTCCAGCTCAATGATCACCGGTCTGTTGAAATACTCCAGACTTGTCCAAGTGCCTTTCCCGTAGACACATTTTAATTTGTGGGCATCCGCAGTCTTACAGAATACCGAGCCATCTACTACGGCAGAAATATCAACATTCCAATAGCGGAGCAGCGCGCTGAAGGCCCGATCTTCTGAAAACGCCTCCCCCGCAGTCATTGCCTCGAACGATTTTCCATCGATCAGCGGATGCTCCTCTTTTTCAGGCACCGCCAGCTCTGAATCGGAATAGCCGGCGTGCGCTATCCTAATTGGAGAGAAATCCACCTTGTTATTTGGGATGGTCGTGGCAGTAACTGTCTCTTTTGGAGTGACAGGAGCATCTTTTTTATGCACTGCCAGATCCGCCAGGAGCAACCGCATCTGATGCTCTACATTGTTTCCAAAACCTGTGATGTCGTTGAGCGACAGGGTTGTACTCAAAACAACCAATACCGCTGCCACGGCGGAAACCGTAAGCAGGCTGCGCCATCTACCCTTCCGTCGGTTGCCCTCCACTTCTTCTGCCGCACGCTTCAGCAAGAAGTAGTCGACCTCATTTTTGCGCTCCGCATAAGCAGCCACCATTGCACGTTCACAAAAGATATTAATCCGGCGGGGAATACCCTTGGTAAGTTGATACACCGCCTCCAACGCGCTATTTGTGAAGAGATGTTGCGAAATCCCAACCACTTCGAGACGATGCCTGATGTACTCTTTGGTCTCCGGCCGACCCATCGATTCTAAATGATACCGGGCGGTGATCCTCTGGGTCAGCTGCCGCAGATTTGGTTGATCCAGAATCTCTTTCAGTTCGGATTGGCCGATGAGGAATATCTGCATCAGCTTTTCAGTTTTGGTTTCAAGATTGGTTAACAGCCTGACCTGTTCAAGGGCTTCGTAGCTAAGATTCTGCGCCTCGTCGATAATGACCACCGTCCTCCGACCAACCGCATGGGAACTTAGCAGATAGCTGTTGAGATGGTCTACCAGCACCTTGATACTTTCGGCAGCATCTGGGTATTCAACATGCAGCTCATCACAGATTGAAGCCACCAGTTCAAACGGCTGCAGCCGGGGATTGAGAATTAATGCGACATCGACTTCATCCGGCAGGCTCTCCAACAGATTTCTACAGAGCAACGTCTTGCCGGTTCCCACGCCACCGGTCAGCAGCACGAAACCGCCCCCCTCCTCCATGCCGAACCGCAGATGGGCTAAAGCTTCACGATGATTCCTGCTTAGGAAGAGGAATTTTGGATCCGGCGTGATCGAGAACGGATCCTCGTCAATCCTGAAATAGTCCCTATAGATTGAGGCCACGGTGTTTACTCCAGGCGGTTTCCGCCGTTGTTAAAATCCAATCCTTCACTGGGTTATCTGGGAACAAGGATCGGCATCTTCTGTTTTTTCAAGAGTTGCTTGGGAGAGATACGGCTTGCTCTCACAGGCATGCTGGTACCTGCTTCCAATATCAGGTTGATACTTCTTTTCCCTTTACGCAAAACGACTTCCCCCTTGCCTACCTCAGCAACCTGCCATCCCTTGTAATCTCCACCAGCAGGAAGTCTCAATAACTCTTTGCTCTTGTTATCACGCACAATGGCGATGTGCCGCTCGTTTATAAAGACGACACCTTCAAGCTTAAGGGCCAGATTCTCCTGAACCGGAACAATCTGTGCCTTCTCTATCACCGGTGGAATACGTCCTTCAGTGAACAGGGGGCGTTCCAGCACTTCCCGATAGGCACTCTTTGGCAGAGCGGCATAAGGGGTATGGTTTTTGCGATTGGCATCGCTATTTTCGCCTCCGTTCGATAGCAAGCGCTCAGAGAATTCCGCCTTGCCTACCTGACTGCCATTCCATTGATAGTGCAACAACACAGCGAATCCTACCGTCGTAAGCGTCAGCATGATTGTCAGTGCAGTGATTCGACCAGCCATTAAACTCAAGATTGGCTCCTCATATATCCGGACAGCACAAAGTCGAGATCAAGTTGTCGTTTCTGAATCTTCTGTTTCCGGTCAAAGGTTCTGGATCGCCGGTGAGATCCTCTCTTGCCACGTATCTGCAACTCGGAAACGAAGAGAAAGGGCTTCCTGCTTTCCAACGCATAGATCACCCCGACCATGGACTCCATTGTTCCCTTCATGCGAACCCTGATAGAGACATTCGAAAACTGTTCATGCTGTTCAGAAGGCAATACCTGTGTACTGAATACCTCTGCTCCATGAGACTTGACCACGCGTTTCAATATTCCCTGAAGCTCCGCTCCAGCCAATGATTCGATCTGGCTCTTGAGATATCGTTTGTCCTTGGTGTTGACCCCCTCCAGTCTCTGATACTGACCCCTGAGTTTGTCGGCAACTCCCACTGATCGCCGGTAGATCTCAATGCGATTCTCAACACTGGCCAACTCTTCACTATATGCACGCTTCAGATTCAGGTAGGGCAGTATGATGGCGCTGCCAAGCGCAACCACGACCAACAGCAGCAGCGCAGCCGCCAAAAACTTCCTGGAAGTGGTCGACATAGTATCCGTCATCTGTCCTTTTCCCCCATCACTTCTGCAGATAGATGGAAACGCTCCAAACCATTGAGCCGGTTTTGCGTTACTGACGATCTGAATCGTGCATGTTTGAAGAGATCGGATGATTCAACCAGTGATAGCAATGATGCAGCCGAAACCGAGAATCCATGAATATTCACCTCTTCATCATCAAACTGCAGGTTATCGATCCAGGTATCGTCTGGAATCAGACGGGTCAACTCATCGATTATCTGCAGTATCGGTATTACACCTGTTTTGCGTTCACTGATGAATTCCACTTTGCGCCTGGCCAGATCGACCTTTTCTCTCAACTCACGGGCTTCGTTCACATTCGACTTAAGCTGCTGCTCAATGGGAACAAGTTCTTTAAGCTGAACAGCTTTCTCCCATATCGGGAATGCAACATTCAAAAGCAACAACAGCAGAGAAACACTCGCGAGGGTGATATTCAAGTATCGTGAAAACGTATCTCCCCGCTTCATCTTAAGACCGGGGATCAGGTTTAATTCTTTTCCATCTAACCCTTTTTTCACCTCAGCAGTCACTTGATCTATCCTGACGTTGTAGTCTCGCAACCGTTCAAGCAGGGAATCGACTTGTTGCTTCATTGCAACATAGAGTGTGACTTGGACAGTCTTGCTCTTCTTGTCCCGCCCTGTGACAAGATAATCGTAATAGACTTGGGACGGCTCGAATGGCGTCTCTCTCTTCATCTGGAAAGAGATCACTTCCCGAAGGTTCTCCTCGGCCGCTTTCGGCAGTGTCAGGGTTTTATTGAGAATGTAGTCTGATGGAAGTATCAGTTCGACTTTTCTCGCATCTCTCAGGTGGGTTTCCTGATTATCTTCCTGCCTACCGTCAACCCGGCCAACCGCC
Source organism: gamma proteobacterium endosymbiont of Lamellibrachia anaximandri (assembly GCA_016756835.1). Lineage (GTDB taxonomy): Bacteria > Pseudomonadota > Gammaproteobacteria > Chromatiales > Chromatiaceae > QGON01. Next base: position 3,664 of record JAESPE010000067.1, read on the forward strand.
ACGACCACTGAGCTCGACCCGGCCTTTTCCATTCGTCGCGCAACAAAATCTTCACCGTCGATCTCTATCCGGTAAATCTTTCCACTAAGGACCATCCTTTTCAGGAATTCAGGCATCATTCCAGTAAGCTCAGAAACCCACCAGCTGCCGAATCCTCTGACCTCGGTTGAAAGCGACGCCAACATGGAGCGACTCAAATCAGCCATTGCTGTGCCTCCCTTTTCCTGGAAGTTCTCTCCAGGAGAGAATACGGTACCTTTCCTTTTCTCTCCTGCTGATATCGACGGTCACTCTAATGTGTGCGCTGCCGCCCTCCTTCGTCAAAGAATAAACCTCCAGGTGGAATACAGGATGCGAGGGTTTTGCGCGAAAAGTCTCACCATCACTCCCGCCTCCCTCGGTTTCGAGTAACACCTGATCCCCGCTCATCTGTCCGAGTCGCTGCAAAAGCTCAACTGGGGCTTGGGTAGTGTCGATTTCACCGGTTCGCGCATCGACTGTGATAAAAGGGGCTATCTCACGGTAGACCATCAGGTTCATTCCCAAAACCAGTTTCAGTTCATTTACACTCCTGAACGCCCCGTTGGCAGGCACGTAGGGCAGTCGCGCAAAATCATACTGTTTCTTCTCCGCACCATTCAGCCGCACAAGATCATCCGCATCCCGCCAGTCGAGTATGGAATCCACCAGTGCACCCTGCTCCTCTTCTTTCAGGCCCGCCGAGTTAAAAAGCGCAGACAGAACTGCGGTCTCTGCATTATTGATATCCACCAGCCCCACCGCACTCACAATGGATATTGACAATGATGTACCGAGAAAATCCTCCCTGTTTTCCATTCCCCGGAGTAAATACCGGCTGTTGCCCTGCCGGGAAATAAGATCCTCTATAGCCAGATAAACCCCGGCCTCTGCGTGTAACCTTGCCTTCAGTGACTTAAACTGATTACCGGCAATCGTTAACTCCATTCTTCCATTTCTTGCATGGCTTCCCCCGATCACACTGAGCAGTACAATCAGCCATAACACCAGTACCAGAGCAATGCCCTGTTCCTTATGCGTCTGTCTTTTTGCTGCGATCACCATGATCCGTACCTTCTTCTCTTTGTAATCATTGTCTTAATAAACCCGATAACTACCCGGAACGGGTTCCATCGACACGCCTCGTACTCGACCGAATACCTATAACAGATCGCCTTGGCGTCCTCTCCCCTTCAATTTGATATTCGAACCTGATCATTTCAGGATATTCCTGAATTTCTTCGCCCCAGCGACTGTGCCAGCTGGACATGGAACGATCATCTTTGCGCCCGTAATAGCTCAGGCGCAAATTCTTTAGATCGGAAAGCAGCATTAACTTGCCATCTTTATCGTCCAGGAAAAGACCCGTTTCACCTGGTAACTTGGGGCGATAAAACATCAACAGTTCTCCACTCGTACCACTTCTCTTGTATTCGAGCCGATACTCGTATTGAGCGTAAAGCTCATCATTGGCTGGCGTTGGCCCCACAAATCCCACACTCCGGCCTGAACCCTTGAATTCGATCTTTCTCCTGCCATCTTCGCTATATGAATGGGTTGAAATCTGGCGCAGGATTCCCGAGACAAATCGGTCTGCAGAGCGTCGCAAATCCTGGTTCTCAATCGTCGCAATGCCTGTCTTCCAACTCTTGCTTGCGTAATAAACAGAGCCGAAAGCTGCGGTCATCAGCAACGACAGAATCGTCACTGCGACCAGCAACTCCAGCAAGGTAAATCCTGATTGTCTACGACTCTCAGACACCATTGAACTTATGTCCCCGTCAAAGGATCTTCTATCATTCCGGCAAGCATGGTTAGTATTTTCTCCTGTCCCCCCGAAGGGTTGAAAGTACCATATGGCGCTCTCTGCCCATTGCCTCCCAAGTGATCTGGACCTCTACCTTCTGCAGATTCTCAACCGGTATGGCGTTCCCTTCCTGGTCAATGACCTCATGCGCCTGAACCGTCTTGACCCAGCGGTATCCGTCTTCGCGGGAACCACTACGTGAACCGGACATCCCAGATTGCGATAAATTCGCCTCATCGAGTAGTGTCTCCGCCAGTGTTACCGCACCCGCATATCGTTCACCAATTGAAATGTTTGCCAACCCGCCGGAGAAGATTCGAAACAGTACGGACAACGACATGGCAAGGATAACGAAAGCGACAAGCACCTCAATCAAAGTGAAACCTTTTTGCGATACTCTCCCGTCACATTGTGCTTTCATCGACACGATCCTCTATGCTCAAAGCGCCTGTAACCCAGTTAGGACGAAGTATGTAACTCTTTTTACCTCCACTTATCGTAATCACGCTGCCATTTATACTGCCATCAGGATAGGCCACCAGGATCTTGGGGGGCTCTTCGCTTTTGCGAATATTCTCCACATTGATTCGTAGAGGTTCATCGATCTGAAGTTCCTGATTGCCCCCCTCTTCAAATATGGTGCGGCTTTCCCGATCGAAATAGATCACTCTTGTTTCGTTCAAAACAATTGCCCGGCTTCGTACATTTCGAATAATCGCAGAGAGATCATTTACCGTACTCCTTGCATTAACTGTCGGCATCGCTTTGCTGAGCAGCGGCGGAACCATTGCGATTATCAGACCTGACACAGTCAACACAAGCAAAAGTTCCAGCAGCGTAAAACCCTTTGCAAAGTGCATTCTCATGACGATCTCACCAGCTCACGACGTCCTGCGCCTCACCAGATCCTCCCTCTGCATTGTCCTGCCCAAACGAATAGAGGTCATAAATTCCATTATCCCCAGGAAACCTATATAGATACTCATTTCCCCAGGGGTCTTCCGGAATCTGCTTTTTCTTCAGATACGGGCCGTTCCAACCCTCTACGCTATTTGGTTTTTCGACAAGCGCGATCAAACCTTCATCTGTGGTCGGGTAGCGGCCAACCTCCAGATGAAACAGATCCAGCCCAGCGCCAAACTCCTCGATTTGCAACATCGTGGTATCAGTTTTCGCGCCACCGAGATAACGCACCATCTGCGGACCAACCAGGCCTGCAAGCAGCCCCAATATCACCAAGACCACCAACAGTTCTATCAAAGTGAATCCGTAACACACTTGTGATCGGCTACATGCCATTTTTTTGATCATACATTCCGCCTCTCATACAACCATTTGATTTATGCCCATAATCGCCACCAGTATGGACATGATTACACCGGCAATAATTACGCCAAGAACGAGGATCAGTATCGGTTCCAGAAGCGCCAACGTCCGCTTCAACTCACGGTTGACCTCTTTATCGTAGATATCCGCAACATGAAGCAACATCTGTTCCATCTCACCAGACTCTTCACCGACTCTGATCATCTGTACGGCAAACTCTGGGAAATATCCTGATTCAGCCAGTGGCGAGGAGAGATTACCCCCCTCTTTCAACCCCTTGATAACCTCGTCCATACTTTTCGTTATGACCCGGTTTTGTACCGTCTCACGCACGATGGAGATTGCCTTCATCATCGGAATCCCGTTCTGCAGTAACGTTCCCAACGTGCGGCTGAACACAGCCACTTCCATCCTTGTGACAAGACCGCCAAGCAGCGGCATCGACAATACACGTTTGTGCCAACGAAATTTTCCCTCCGGCGTGCGTAATTGGTAGCGGATAAGCATCACAACCAAAAGAATGACCAGCAGAACGATCCATCCCTGGTGTTTAACAAAGTCTCCTGCCTGCAAAACGATAGCCGTCGACATTGGAAGAGCACTTCCCATACCTTCGAAAAGCTCTTTGAACTGGGGAATCACATAGGTCAGGAGTAAAATAATCGATGAGATCGCAACCACCACCAAAATCATTGGATAGATCATGGCGGATTTCAGCGACTCACGCAGTTCACTGCTGCGTTCTAGGTGATCGGCAAGTCGCTCCAACACAGTCTCAAGTGCACCGCCGAGTTCACCCGCCCTCACCAGGCTGACATAGATGCTTGGAAACTCAATCCCTTCTGATTCAAGGGCATCAGCAAAAGAGGCACCGCCTTTAATCTTTTCCTGGAGATTCGCGAGCACTTGTGAATACGGGTCGACACTGTTTACCTCTATCAACAGTGAAAGAGACTTATCCAGAGAAAGTCCTGCCTTTAGAAGGGTCGATAGTTCGCGAGTAAAAGTCAGTATCTGATCTTTTTTTCTGCGTCTGAAAAAGGAATTCGAAGACTTACTGAGTTTTTTTGCCGGGGTTTCCGTTTTCAGTTCTACCCTGATCGGAATCCTGCCTTGGGATTGGATGAGTTCAACGACGCTCTCGCGATTGCTGCCATCGACAATCCCTTCCGTAATATCTCCCTCCAGGGATGCGGCTCTGAAGAAGTAGGCTGCCATATCAGTCGAGTCGCGTTACACGCAACACCCCCTCAATAGTGGTCACCCCGGCGGCGGCTTTTCTGAGCCCATCTTCATACATCGTGCCCGATCCGTTCTCCCTGGCGTAACGCGCAATTGCGACCGAATCGGCATGGCTAATGATCAAATCCCTTAGCCCATCATCAAGTATGATGAGTTCGATGATTGCCGAGCGACCGGTAAAACCCGTTCCATCACACTTATCACAACCCTCCGCAGAATAGAGCGTTATTTCTGAGTCTCCAACGATTTCCCGAAGATGTAACCGCTCTTCCACTTTATCGGAGGCTACATAAGGTTTCTTGCAGTCATTACAGAGTGTGCGAACCAACCGCTGTGCGACGACAGCATTTACCGTCGATTTGAGCAGGAAATCATCCACCCCCATATCGAGAAGTCGGGTAATACTTCCCGCTGCGTCATTTGTATGCAGCGTAGATAGCACCAGGTGACCCGTAAGCGCAGACTGCACGGCTATGGATGCGGTCTCCTGATCCCGCATCTCACCGATCATTATGACGTCCGGATCCTGCCGCACGATAGTACGCAGGGCGTTGGCAAATGTCAGGCCGATCTGTGGTTTAACCTGGATTTGGTTTATACCCTCGATGTTGTACTCTACTGGATCCTCTACTGTAAGAATCTTCTTCTCGGGGGTATTGAGATAGTTTAATGCAGCGTAGAGAGTAGTCGTTTTACCGCTGCCGGTGGGCCCTGTTACCAATACGATACCGTGAGGATAGGAGAGTACGGATAGAAGGTCTTCCTTCTGTTTTTGTGTAAACCCAAGGCCGTCGAAGTCATCCGCTGTACTGTTGCTTGGCAGCAGGCGGAGCACCACACTCTCGCCGTTTATCGTAGGTGCAGTGGATACACGCAGATCGAGCCGTGAACCCCGCACGGTAAGCTTGAATCTTCCATCCTGCGGCAAACGGCGCTCTGCAATGTTCAGATTAGACAAAATCTTGATTCTGGATACCACAGCGGCAGCGATCTCAACAGGGGCACGTTCCACTTCTCGCAGAACACCATCCACGCGGTATCTGATCATCAGCATCCTTTCGAACGGCTCGATATGAATATCCGAAGCATTCTGACTGACCGCCTGTTGGATCAACTGATTGACCAGCTTGATGACCGGCGCCTCACTCGCCAGTTCCTTCAAGTGTTCCACGTCATCACCGGAGATCCCGGCACCCGTTGCACTGAAGTCAGAACCGGCTGATTCGGTTTCTCCTGTCCCACTATATCTTTGACGAAAAGCCGCCTCGATCTCTGAGGCAATACCCACCCTGGGTTCTACCTTCTTTCCCGTAATCATTTTCAATGCATCAAGCAAATAATGATTGTCGGGGTCTGCCATCGCCACGATGAGGTTATCGTCGTTCTCCTCGACGATCACACTGAGATTCTTTTTCAGAAATTCCCTGGACACCTTTCCTTCACAGGGCATGGTGTCCGGGAATGCTCTTCCATCTATGAGGGGAATATCAAGACATGCTGCTTGCGCCTCTGCAAGGTCCTTGTCAGAGAGCATCCCCATACGCACCAACAACAATCCGAACGAGGCTTCGCCATCCTGATCCAGAAAGATTTTGAAGGCATTGTCCGCCTCGTCCTGCCTTAGGCATCCTGTTCTGACCAGATAGGCGCCGAGGCCGCCATTGATCGGGGCAGACTCATCCACAGCAACTTCACTGACTACTGCCTCATGGCGCTTGTCTGGTACCGAAGCAATCATTTATGGTTCCTGCCTCTGCGGCATCGATTCTGTTCAACACCCACGTCACTTCGCTCCAATTCTCACTGCACCGATTCCACGGTCGGGGTTTCGCTGCGTAAGGGTGGCCTCGCTGAGAGCTCTTGTATAGACATCTCCAGCGCGCTCGCATCCTTGAGTCTTTTTCGAAGCCTGTCGGTCACTGCCTTTGCCTGCATCGGATTAGTGATGACACGCGGCGTGATGGTAATAATGAGTTCGGTTCGAGTGATGTCTTCCGTCGTACTACTAAAGAATTTTCCGACACCCGGCAAGTCCATAAGAACGGGGATGCCATCTTGTGAATTGCTGGAAGACTGAGTGATCATGCCACCGAGCACCACAGTCTGGCCGCTGTGCACCACCACCGTACTATCGATGGTGCGCTGGGAGATGGGAACATTGCCACCGCCGCCTACCGCAGGCGCAGTCCCCGGCACACTGACCTCCTGGTTGATTTCAAGTGTCACCATGCCACCAACATTAACCCTGGGCGTAACCGACAGCAGTGTTCCAGTATCGCGAAACTGCACCTCGGTAACGATCGGGGCATCAGGATTGGAGGTACTCTGTGAAGAGCGGGTAGTTATAGGAATCTGGTCACCCACGCGGAAATTGGCTGTTTTATTGTCCACCACCATGATCTGGGGTGCAGAAAGGAACTCAACGGAAGACTGGGCATTGAGCAGATCGAAAAATACTCTTAATTCATCCGCGCTGTTGAGGATACCCAGCGCCAATCCGGGACCCGATACTGAGCCGGGAAGCGGCAGGTTCAGACCTGACTGAATCGTGTGATCTCCAATGTTTCCCTGGAGAAACCAGCGCACGCCGTAACTCAGATTATCGGTCAATGCCACTTCAGCAATCGTTGCCTCGATCAACACCTGCATAGGCTGCACATCAAGCTTGCGAATAGTTGCCTCAACTGCCCTGTAATCCCGAGCCGAGGCGAGTATGAGAATCGCATTGCGGTTCTGATCAGGAATGATATTGACCGGACCCTGACCGCCGCTTCCCTTCATCCCCCCTTCCTCTTTACCCGCTGTAGCCTTCGCAGACCCAGTGGAGATATTTTCCTTGGTGCCTCCCTTGGGAGGAACCGCAGACTGAGACGGGGAACGCACGTTGGACCGCTCCTGCGGCGGTGGAACATCATTGCCTGCACCGGAGTCCGAACCAGAGCCTCCAGCACCACCAAAGATCTCCTGCAACAGACCGGCGATTTCTTCCGCTTTGCCGTGCTTCAGATGATAGACATAGAGACGTTGTCCGGGAGAAGTCACTGTTCCCCGGTCAAACTGCTCCACCAGGCGCCTTGCCTCTTCAAGATATTTCGGCTGGTGTGTAATCACCATGATGGAGTTAAGTCTCTCGATCGGCACCAAACGCACAATGCCCGATAGGGGGCCTTCACCGGAGGAACCAATGAGTTTGTTTAACTCATCCACAATCGTGGCAGAATCCGCGTACTCCAGAGGAAACAGGCCGAAAGACATCCCTTTCAGCCAATCAACATCGAAAAGCTTGATCGTCTCGAGTGCCTGATTGATCTGCGACCGGATTCCCGAAATAAACAGCAGGTTTCTGGCCTCATCAATGCTCAACGACAGCCCCTCAGGGATCATTGGCTCCAGCACCTTACGGATCTCTTTTGCCGCAACATACTGGAGGGGAACGATCTGTGTGCCGAAGCCCGCTGAGATGCTTTTTCCCCATTTTCCAACCGACGGAACCACCGACTGTTTTTTGATATCAGAGAGCGCAACAATCTTGTAAATCCCGTGGCTCAGGACAAGACCGGCACCGTTGCTATGCATCCAGGATAGCGAGCACACTATCGACCGCCACAGGGGTCTCTGTGTGCATTGTTACCACCCCCTGGACCTTCTGGTCGATCAGATAGTTTTCCTGCAGTATCTCCTCAAAAATGATTTTAATAACTTCGCGGATATCCACGCTCTCAAAATTCAGGGTTATTTCGCCAGACGGCTTCACAACCTGTCCCTTCCTGGCAGGTGCGTTGATAAACTTCCCACTGCCGAGCTTCATGAACGGTGCCTTGTTCTCAAGAGACTCCCGATCATCGCCCGTGACCGATGCATAGACCGGTTCCTGTTCGCCTCCCGGATTTTGCAGGTTGGCCGTCTGATCTTCCGGCACCACAGGCATCGGTGTAGATTCCACTGGTCGAGGCTCAGGTTGCTTGACCGATTTCTTGGTAACCGGGGCGCACGCAACCATAAAAGTCAGCGTCACGATCCATCCCAATTTTCTAATTTTTCTGGATATCATTATGATTCTTTCGGCTTGAGTCACCGTCCGCTCTGCGCATACCATCAACATCCCCATCGACAAGCCTGAAGGGAAGTATTTGCCACGTCCACCAATGAGCAGGGGGGCTTTATCAACTTCAACTTAAGTATGTCTGGTTGAGGGCAATCATAGTGAAAAAAGGAATCGGCCGTTAATCGACCCATGGTGATATAGGCAAAATACCCTACAGTCCATTTGCAGAATGAATTTCTGCTTTTCTCGGACTGCAATGAATTAAGACCGCTTCCGCACTGCCATCCACTCATAGGTATATGATTTTATGATGATTTTAAAACCACGCCCCAAGAAACGCTCTTTCTGAACAGAACGCATGTAGAAGAATAGGAAAAAGGGTGTCGGTTTTTTTTACAGACTAATTCCCAGGCAACGAAAAATAGAATATATTCTTGTAAAACATTGAGTTATAGATTATTGATTCGTTCACCGGAGGCTGATCTTGCTGTCTTGCCTGTAAAACCGAATAAATAGATGCCCTACCTTTTTCAGGCGCCCGCCCTACCCATGTAACTACATACCAAAGATATTTATCGGTATTATCATCAGAATCCTGTATTTTTTTATCTTCATCCTTTTGGATAGTTTATTTTTTTTATTTATTTATCAATAAGTTTGAGAGATTTTGCGCATTTCATGATCAGGCTTGAAACTTAGCTGGCATGAACCATGCCTTGTGCTTGCAGTCAGTGACCCCACAGAGGTTCGCCAATTCAGTTGGGCCAGACCGACTGCCGAGTGACAGAACCGGAATCGTTACGCACAGAGGAAAAATCCCCCCCTGAGAGAATCGTCTTTTCCCGCATTGAACCAAACCCATCAACCGCTCCCAGATCATCGTTCCCGATTTCATCTCTCCAGTTCGTTTCGATGCCAAGTTTCATCCCCTCAGGAGATTGCATCAGGTCAATCTTGATCGTTCCTTCCGAATATCCAAGCTTGCAGATTGCGGTCAACGTCTCACTGAGGATGCGATAGATGATAGTTTTGCGCTCCAGGGGGATCTCATCTTCCGGAATCTGCACTGATGCGACGAAGTTAAGATCATCCGAAACGGAACTGTACTCCTTGACCATTGAATCGACAGTGGTCCTGAGACCAAAATCATCAAGGCTCGGGTTCCGCAGGTCGACTGCCACCGCCCGGATCTTTCGTGCAGCATCCTGCAACACTTTTATAATCTGCTCAGGTTCGTCTTTCGACGAATCGGTGTCATTGCTCAGCTGCTGAAGCTGGCTTTCAAGGTGAAACTTGACTGCGACCAGGGTCTGCACCACGTCTTCGTGCAATTCATTAGCAATACGTTTCTTCTCATCTTCCTGCGCGGTCAGCATCTTTGACGAGAGCACTTCGAGTGTATGCTGTCGTTCCCTGTTTTCACGCTGTTTATCCTCAACGATCCGTTCAGCCCTTTTGATATTGAAGAGCAGAATACCGAATAGAATCACCATAACAACCACTACGCCGATAATCAGTCCGGCAACACTGGCTCCTGCATCCTTGATCTGATCGTTGATATCGGCATAGATCTCGAACACACCAATAATGCTACTCTTGTCCGGTGTGTGAATCGGTACATAGGTCTGAACGAGATTATCCTCTGCCGTCTCTTCGTCAAACAGGTTGAAGGTATCTCGATAGAGAATTCTTGTCGTCTCGTTCCCGCTGATCGCGGCGGCAAAGCCCAGGTTTCCTTCCTGCATTCGGCCTATCTGCTCGGGCTTGGTGGAGTAGATCACTCTTCCACTCCAATCATAGATCTTTACCCTGACCACCGATGTCTCTCGTAGCAGGTCATGAATATGCCGCCGCAAGTGATAGGGCACCATCTGCGCCGCTGCACCTTCCTCACCATTCTGCTCCGCCTGCTCGATGAAAGCATTCAATTCATCTGAGAAAAAAGAGACCGCTGCGCGAGTCAAGGTCGAGTTGCCTTGTTCGGAAATCTCCTCGACGGAACTCACTATCAGTCCACGGATGAAAACGATGATTAACAGCGCCGTGACTGAAATCGAGATAAAGCTGGTCAGCCCGAAAAACCGCGTGAGGTGAATTTTAGCTTGTCTCTTCGCTTCCAATGCAACACTCCCATGCCATTTAGATTCACAAATATCGTCTTTCGCAAGAATACAGGAGAGGCATCCACTCGCAAGCAGCTCGCGTCACTACCTGCCAGTTTAGACCACCCTTGCAATGTAGCCCCTATTTGACAGGACCGCTACCCAGGGGCAAGGTTTACCCTAAGGAATGAGCGATATTTGGGTTATATTTTCACACCAGGTAAATATTAGTAAGCTGAGTCACAGCGCGCGTGAAGTCTTTGCCAAACGCCCGCTATATGCATAGTGCGTCAAAAACGATCTAATGAAGCGTTTGATTTGAATAAAGCATCAATTGACTATAATCATTAGCGTGGACACCGACTAACCTTGGGGGTTATAGGTCGAGATGATTGAACCGGAAATTGAGTACCACCCTGCTATGGCCTGGCTTTCACTGGACATATTCAACTGATGCCGGAAATCTGGTTACAGGGGCGGAAAGACGCAGACATCACCACGAGAAGCTGCCTTTGCAGTGAATCAGGCTGAAAAGATGGGAAAAAAGATACGAATAGTTCTTGCAGAAGACTACACAATCCTAAGGGCTGGCTTGAAATCGCTGTTAGAGAGCAATCCTGACTACACCGTTATCGGAGAGGCGGGAAACGGGCGGGAAGCGATTCGTTGCACCGTGGAAAAAAACCCCGATATGACGATCATGGACCTGAACATGCCAGGCATGAACGGCATGGATGCAATACAGGAGATCAGAAACCGGATCCCGGAAATGAAGATCCTCGTGCTTACGGCACACAACGAAGAGGAGTATGTGCATGCCAGTCTCAATGCCGGGGCCAACGGTTACATCCTCAAGGACGCCACCCACTCCGAACTGCTGATCGCAGTGGAAAGGGTGATGCGCGGCAAAACCTATCTAAGCCCCGACATTACTGAAAAAGTAGTGCAAGGGTATCTGGTCGGGCAAAAAAATTCCGAGCCATTGACCGAGTGGGCTGCAGTCACCCGACGGGAAAAACAGATACTGAAGCTCGTTGCGGAGGGACATACCAACAAAAGCATGGCGGAGTTCCTCTGCATCAGCATTAAAACCGTTGAAAAACACCGCGCGAATCTGATGAAGAAACTCGATCTGCACAATGCTTCCGCCCTGACCACATATGCCATTGAGAAGGGCATCGTCACCCACTAGCGCCTTCAGGAGACATACTTGAATATCACAAAGACAGCCAAAATTCCGATGCGCAATACTCTCTAGCGTTTTTTCGTCACCATGATATTCTGGCGCTGTTTATCTGATAATTACCTCACAATTTAAGCAAATACTGAAATGGACAACAATATCGTTTGGCACTGCGCCACCGTCACCCGCGAACGCAGGGAAAAGCTCAATCAGCACAAATCCGTCGTCCTCTGGTTTACCGGCCTCTCAGGCTCGGGAAAATCGACTCTGGCCCATGCGCTGGAGGAGCAACTCCACCAGCGGGGAGGGCGTACCTATGTATTTGACGGTGATAATGTCCGCCATGGCCTCTGTGGTGACCTTGGGTTCAGCGCTGAAGACAGAAAGGAAAATATTCGCAGAATCGGCGAGATGGCCAAACTATTCGTTGAAGCCGGTGTCATTGCCCTTACGGCCTTTATCTCACCCTTTTCAGATGATCGAAAAAATGTCAGAAAACTTTTTGATAACGATGATTTCATCGAAGTCTACTGCCATTGCTCCATCGAAGAGTGCGAGAGACGCGATGTAAAAGGGCTCTACAAACGCGCCCGCGCTGGTGAAATCTCCGATTTTACAGGCATCTCCTCCCCCTACGAGGTGCCGGAAAACCCTGAAATCAGTATCGATACTGAAAACAACACCCTGGAAGTGTGCGTAGAGCAGCTGCTTGAAATCCTGGTCAAACGCGGAATCCTTCAGCAGCAAATCGAAAATTCTGAGGAGTCTCTCTCTGTCGCACACTGATGCCACCAACATCAGCAGTGACGTTTTCCAGGGGGATCTTCAGGATCCCCCATCTTCGAAGTTTCCTTGGTGTCGACGCCATTTCAAGGAGATGGAAGTTCTTTCCCGGTCTCGCGTCAAAACATCACAGCGAGACGGTCATTGGATGGGGGTTAAAAACCAATACAGCCGCAGCCCGGCGATACGCTGAATCCAATAATATCCCCTACCTCACCCTGGAAGATGGTTTTCTGCGCTCAGTGGGCCTGGGTGTCGACCGCTCCCCTCCCCTCTCCCTGGTGATAGACGATCTGGGGATCTACTATGACGCAACCCGCCCCTCTCGCCTGGAGAAAATTCTTACCGGCGAATTTGACGATATACCGGAATCACCTCCATTCAGCAGTCTACGGCAGTATACCGATGGCGCTCATAATCCCCTGGAAAACAGGGCACTGATTTCAAGGGCACAACAGTGCATCAAGCTGATCATCGACAACCGGCTCTCCAAGTACAATTCCAGTCCGGATATCACCCTCGAGCCAACAGCAAAAAAACGCATTCTTGTTGTGGACCAGACAGCCGGCGATCTCTCCATTGAGCAGGGCCTGGCGGGACCTGAAAGTTTTACCCGTATGCTTGATGCCGCCATGGAGGAGCACCCTGCGGCAGAGATCCTGGTCAAGATTCACCCTGATGTGATTGCAGGCAGGAAGCAGAGCCACCTCCTGCGGGCCGGGAAACACCCGCGCGTTCATCTTCTTTCCGAAAATTGCAATCCAGTCAGCTTGTTACAGCAGGTTGACCACGTCTACGTCGTTACTTCACAAATGGGTTTCGAAGCACTGATGTCAGGCAAGCCTGTAACCTGCTTCGGAGTCCCCTTCTATGCTGGTTGGGGGCTTACCGATGACCGGATTCAGATTCCCAGACGCACCAGGAATCGCACCATAGAACAGCTCTTTATCGCGGCCTATATCCTTTACACCCGCTACTGCGACCCGGACACCGGTAAATCATGTGAAATCGAACGGGTCATTAACCACTTCACCCTTCAACGGCACTACTCTGTTGAAAATAGTGGCAGCCTTTTCTGTTTTGGCTTCACTCTATGGAAACGTGGTTATGTTCGCGACTACCTTTATAGCCCCTGGAATAAAATTCGCTTCGCCAGCAGTGCCTGGCAGATAGCGCGCCGCCTACCACAAAAAGATGCCCGCATTGTGGTCTGGGGGGTCCGTGAGAATAAAAAAATACGCGATCTTGCCAGAGAGCATAATATTCCCATCTGGCGTATGGAGGACGGCTTCCTGCGTTCCGTGGGCCTGGGCTCTGATCTGACAGCCCCGGCATCCCTGGTTCTGGACCAACAGGGGATCTATTTTGACCCAGGCCAAACCAGTGACCTGGAGACAATCCTTGAAAACACTGATTTTTCTGAGGAAAAGATTCTCCGCGCCCAGTCGATAAGAAGAGCACTTATCGACTCCGGGATCAGTAAATATAACGTCGGTGAAAGAAAACCGCTTATCCTCTCAGCGAAACCCGGACAGCGTATTATCCTGGTTCCCGGTCAGGTTGAAGGTGATGCCTCTATCCGCCTGGGGTGCCGAGATATCCGCACAAATGGAGCACTGCTTCAAGCTGTGAGAGAAAATGCCCCTGATGCCTATATCATCTACAAACCACACCCGGATGTGCTGAGTGGAAACCGAAAGGGCCAGAAAAATCCCCGGCACCCCCTCTATTTTGATCAACGGGTCACCGATATCAGTATCTCACAATGTCTCGATACCGTTGATGAGGTACACACCATGACCTCTCTGGTCGGTTTTGAAGGATTGCTAAGGGGTAAACGGGTTACCACCTACGGCCTTCCTTTCTATGCGGGATGGGGGCTTACCACTGACAAACACAAACTGGATCGCAAAAATTGCAGAAACAGGACTTTGACAATAGATGAACTGATAGCCGGTTGTATGGTATTATACCCGCGTTATATCAATGGTTTTTCTAGGGCTTTTTCCAGTCCTGAAATGGCCATCAGCGGGCTTGAGAGTCAACGATCATCAGCAATCAACGAGACTCGAATCAGCTCACATGGGACCAGTCGTATGGCCAGGAAGCTAAACAACCTTATCCATGGATTGATGTATGGCAAGTAATATTCTTCTGCTTCAAGGACCAGTGGGGCCTTTTTTCAAGCGCCTCGCCATGGACCTGGAAGAATCCGGGCATACGGTTTACAAGATAAATCTCAATGCGGGTGACCGCTTTTTCTTCAGTGATGAGAAGAGTGTGGATTACACCGGCACTATTGAGCAGTGGCCGGAGTTTCTGAAGCAGTTTTTGGAAGATTGTAAAATCACCACCATCTACCTGTTCGGGGATGAACGCTCATACCACAGGAGAGCCCATGAGGTTGCACGTTTGCTCTCCATTGACGTATTTGTCTTTGAGGAGGGCTATCTCCGGCCTCACTACATCACCCTTGAAAAAGATGGCGTAAATGGGCGCTCATCCATTCCGCGTTCTCCAGAAGCCTATAAAAATATCCAGGAAGAGGCCTTAAGACAACCAGCATCAGTCCCCTACTCATTTGCCCATGCAGGCTGGTATGCGGCCGTCTATTTTTTTATGGGATGGCTTGGGCAGGGTCACTTTCCGCACTACATCCACCATCGCCCATTCAAATGGTACAACGAGGCGGTAGTATGGGTACGTGCAGCAATAAAAAAATACTACTACCGTTTTTGTGAACGCGGCGTTCAACAACAACTGACGACACACTATACAAAGAGATTTTTCCTCGTACCGCTTCAGGTCCATAACGATGCACAGATAAAAGTCTGGTCAGCGGTTCCCTCTGCGGCTGCCTTTATCAGAAGAGTGATCTCCTCCTTTTCGAAACACGCACCGACAGACACCCTTCTGGTGATCAAACACCATCCACTGGACAGGGGTTACTCAGACTACAACCGAATCATCAATAAACTTGCCGACAAGTATGGCTGCAAAACGCGGGTTATCTATGTTCACGACATGCATCTCCCCACCCTTCTGAATCATGCCAAAGGCACGGTTCTGCTAAATAGCACAGTAGGCCTATCCTCAATTTTACATGGTACACCCGTTAAAACATCGGGCCATGCCATCTACAATATGCCAGGACTTACGTTTCAGGGAAATATGAAAGCGTTCTGGAAAACCCAGGGCAAAGTGGACAGAAAATTATTTCAGCGATTCAGAAACCACCTCATAAAAAAAAACCAGGTAAACGGAAATTTCTACCGGAAAACTCCAGGGCTAAAAAGTCATTCTGGTATTGATTACCAGCATCTATTCGAGCTTACACAGGCATCAGATGAGGCCTCTCATTCAACAACAACCGACATGCCAATCGCGTCTCCCGGCGCAGATGCTCATGCTCTCCTCGCCGCCTATATCGATTCAGTACAGAAGGGTATTGAACATTCGGATGTAGCGTGACCCGTAGATAAAAGGCTCGTCAGCAAAATCCGGGGATGAAGTTCGTCTCGATTAGTTCGCTAAGCGCATGATATCAAGCAACTTAGATGGCATGAGCGGGCTGATAACTGCGAGGAAGATCAATGATATCTTTGCGTGCTTGGCGGCTTGGCGAGAGCAATACTTATCTTAAAATACCCACAAATCTCGCTGACGAGCCATCTTTTCGGTCACCAAATAACCTCAACATCGTACCCCCTCATGCTTCCATCTTTGCTTATCAGGATTAACTCCTCCGACAACGCCTGAGCTACGAGCATGCGATCGAACGGATCACGATGAATAAAGGGCAATGAGCTAAGCGTTGTGCAATGCTCAGGACGCAGGGGTAGGCTGGATACGGCATTGTCTCTCATAAAACCCTGCAGTTGGCTCATCCAGTCCGCCCCCAGATCCAGTTTGCCAAGGCTGATTTTTATGGCCATCTCCCAGAAGGACATAATACTAACGGAGACGGTGTTTTTTTCATCTTCCAGAAGCACCCTGGCAGTTTGCGAAAGATGCTGGGGTTGACTGCTCATCCATATGAAGACATGAGTGTCCAACAATAGGTCCATTACAGGTAACCCTTGAAGTCATTCGGCGTTTCATCAAAATCATCTGCCATGTACTTTACCAGCCCTTTCAAAGTACCCAACCTGCGTTTGTCCCGAGCTTCGGGGAGTACCTCGAGTCGCACCGTAGGTTTATTATTGCGGGCAATAATCACTTCTTCTCCAGCCAATGCCCTCTCAATCAGTTTCGACAGTTGGGACTTAGCCTGATGTACATTGACTTGCATGTGGATGCCTCGGAAAATCACTTATTAGCTAATAGTCTAGCTAACCTTACAAAACCATGCAACGGTTTCAGATGAAGGGGTCGAATACGCGACATTGCCCGGCCGTACTAACTAAGTGCCAATTGAGCCTGGCCACTTTTTCGGAATCTCTTGAAGAGCCAATAAATGCCATATTTGCCTTCGAGAAAATACTGCGTTACACTTGCGCACATATTACACTTATAGTTAATCTGGAGGTAAACATGAACATCACACTTTCAGCAGATGAAGAATTGATCAGAAAGGGACGTGAATATGCCAGGGCACACAACACATCGCTGAATCAGTTGGTTAGAGATTATTTACTCCAGCTTACGGGGGGATGTGAGGCGGAAAAAGCGGCTGATGAGTTCGTGCATCTTGCAAACACTATGCCAGGCCAATCTGATAGTGGTTTCAAGTTTTCAAGAGATGCGGTCTATGATCGTCATGCCGACTGATGAGCAAAATATTCCTTGACACCAATATCATAGTTTATGCCAACGATGCTCGTGATGTAGAAAAACAGAAAAGATCTCTGGAAATTGTAGCTGAGCATATGAGATCTGGAACTGGTGTTATTTCTACTCAGGTATTACAGGAATACGCTCATGTGGCTCTGAATAAGTTACATCAACGCCAGGATGTGGTTCTCAGACAACTGGTTCTTCTGGAGGGGCTGGAAGTCATCCAGCAAAGTCCAGCTCTGATAAGGCGGAGCGTAGAGATCAAGACTTCCTACCAAATCAGTTTCTGGGATGCATGTATCATCAGTGCGGCTGAACACGCAAAATGCGATGTCATCCTTTCTGAAGATTTGAATAACGGTCAGTTTTATTCTGGAATAGCCATGAAAAATCCATTCACCTGAGGAAAATAATAATAATTGGCTAAAGGGTAATTCACTCGGACAGACAAAAACATCGTTCAACCGCAAGATGCTTTGCTGAAATCAAGAGTTGCCCATCAAGATTCAAGGTAGCTCACATGGCCACCTGAAGTGGTCTAATTGAACTTGTTGGTTAATAATGCTTTTTTCTACAGCCTCTTTATGCGAAAAGGGAATCATATCGGCCATGAATAAACGGCCTTGGCACATCAGAGCCAAAAGCCAACTGGCGCACTTAGTCAGGCGTGTCGGCGGAGTACAGATCCGCGATGCCTTTGCCAATGTTGTCAAACATGGACGCACTCCGTTCGATTTTGTTGAACAGGATCACTTCACGCCTCTTGGCGATCCTGACAATGCGATGAGTCTATTCAAACGATCCGTTGATATGGTTGAAATAGAAGTATTTTCCTACTGCAACCGTATTTGTTGGTTTTGTCCTAACGCAAAATATGACCGACGGTCAGCACAACATCATATGGATGACAATGTGTATTTATCCATCCTCAGACAACTGGGGCAGTGCGACTACAACAGGAAAATCAGTTATAGCCGCTATAATGAACCGCTGGCCGACAGGATCATTATCGACAAAATTGCCCAGGCTCGCAGCCTGGTCCCGAAAGCAGTTTTGCACATGAATACCAACGGTGATTACCTGACCAAAGAGTATCTTGATGAACTTTACGAGGCCGGGCTGAACAGCTTGAATATTCAGATTTATCTGCGAAATGACCAAACACAAGTGAGTCTTCGACCTCGTGAAAGATTTTGGGACATCCCAGTCCCCAAAATCGACTCGGCCTTCGACAGCCTGTTTGTGCCCCGGCCGTCCCGGTCAC
>JAESPE010000068.1 GCA_016756835.1 gamma proteobacterium endosymbiont of Lamellibrachia anaximandri
TTCCCCTCTGGCGCAAGGCACGCCGGGTAAGCAGTGCGGCCTCGCGGCTACCGGGGACTACCAGCCTTCGCTTCGCTCTCCATGGCTGGCAGCGAATGAAGTCCATCGAAGTTGCTGGCTCGGCTGTGCAAACAGACGCGACTCCGGTCTACCTGATTGGACCAGGGGATGCGCTCAGTGTCTTCGTTTGGGGTAATCCGGAGCTATCAGCGGATGTCATTGTTCGACCTGATGGTTATATCTCAACGCCTCTTGTGGAGGATGTTCAGGCATCGGGAAAAGCTCCGACAGACTTGGCCCGTGAAATGGAAGCGGAATTATCCAAGCTCATAAAAAACCCTAAAGTCACCGTTAGCCTTACGACAACTGTCGGACAGTATTCAGAACAGATAAGGGTTGTTGGGCAAGCTTCCACTCCTCGCGCACTCCCTTATCGGGAGAATATGACTTTGCTGGATGTCATTATTGCGGTGGGTGGTATGACTGAATTTGCTGCTGGCAATAAATCGATTATTGTTCGCAATGTCGGTGGAAAAACAGAGCAGTACCGGGTTCGCCTTGATGACCTGATCAGAGATGGCGATATCTCTGCAAATGTTAAGGTGGTTCCGGGTGATGTTTTGATTATTCCTGAAACTTGGTTCTAACGTGTTCCGCTTCGTGGTTTTGTGGCATGTCAGTCGAAGCCCATTGGTTAGGTATAACATTTTCAGCGTTTATTAATGATCGGCTGGATGATGCAGAGTGACTGAGGTACGTAATGGTAAGTAGTATCGAAAAAGCGATAGATCGGCTGAACAAGGAGCGATCTCAGGATCAGGGTGGCGGGTCAGAGCAGATTGCCGCTGCAGATGAGGTGTTGGTTGAGTCTGATAACGTTGATGCTGAATCCAAATCAATAACCGGAGGGGGTACTGAGGATGGCAAGGGTGTAGTGGCTGTCAATCAGGATGTGTCCACCGCTACACCGATTGATGCTGTTGCTGCCGCACCTGGATTTCCTGAAAAAGAGATCTGTGAAATTGATTTTGAAACCTTGGGTAAGGCAGGTTATTTGGTGCCAAATAGCGATCAACAGAGGCTGTCTGAGGAATATCGCATAATCAAGCGGCCCCTGTTGATGAATGCTTTTGGTAAGGGCGCCGCACCGGTTGAGCGCGGTAACTTGGTTCTGGTTACAAGTTCTTTTCCTGGAGAAGGTAAAACCTACACGGCGATTAATCTTGGCGTCAGTATTGCCACTGAGCTTGACTCCACTATCCTGCTCGTTGATGGTGATGTCCTAAAGTCATCTCTTAGCAAATTACTGGGAATGGAAGATAAACCGGGATTGATAGACGTCCTGGAAGATCCAACTATGGACCTTGGCGACGTGATTCAGAGTACACAAGTGCCAAAACTGAAAATTCTCCCTGCCGGAAGACGACATCAGAACTCTACTGAGCTGCTAGCCAGCGAAAGTATGGAGAAGATTTTGACAGAATTGGCTGAAAGGTACCCTGATCGTATCGTTTTATTTGATGCTCCTCCAATGTTGGCAACAACTGAAGCTGGTGTCCTTACTTATCGAATGGGACAGATAGTGATGGTTGTCGAAGCGGGCAAGACGCCAGTTGATGCTGTTAGCGAGTCGATTGCACAGCTTGATCCAAACAAAGTGATTGGTCTTGTTTTGAACAAAAGCAGAGTGAAATCAGGCCATAAGTATTATGGTAGTTACTATGGTTGAATCTGTTCTCATGAAAGAAATGATCTCTGGCAGAGGGAAAACGACTATTAATCGGATATTCGTTTTTTCTTTGTTTTGTTTAATATATTCCAATGCATTGGCGGTATCCTGGCATATTGAGCCTGTTGCCACTCTAAAAGGCTCATATACGGATAATGTAACGCTTGAGAGTAATGATCTGGCTGAAAGCGACTTTATTACGGAGATATTGCCGGGAATTCATATTTTAGCTGATGGAAATAGATTGGATCTTGATCTCGACTATCGTCTGCAGCACATCCGATATTATGATCATGGCGAGTCGAACAAGACCCAACATGCATTAGGGTTGAGAGCAGATATTGCGGTTGTTGAGGATCTGTTTTTTATTGAAGCAACTTCAGACTATACGCAAGTACCGGTGTTTTCATCCAGTGTCCGCGACCCGGAAAATATTGCGATTACCGATGATGTCACGGATATCTTCACGAACTCTATTTCACCCTATCTGGTACATCAGTTTGGCAATTTTGCTGCGGGCCGCCTGATGTACACCATACGGCGTGTCAATTATAAGGATTCGACAACCAGCGATGTTGATCACAAGGTTATCAATGCAGGGCTGGGTAGCGGTACGGGATTTACAAAATTCAGATGGAATTTGACTTATAGTGACAGGGATGGCGAGCCTGAGATAGGAACGGCCACGAGATTCAAAATTGCAATGGCTGACTTGAGATATCCGCTCTACAAAAGGATGTTTGCCATTGCCAAGTTGGGCTATGAAAAAAACACCTACAGTTTGTCTGATGCCAGTACCAAGACTGAGGGTGAAGTCTGGGGGCTGGGTTTAGGATGGGCACCTACAACGAGAACCAGTATGGAAGCTGTTTTCGGTAAACGGTATTTTGGTAATACTGCAAATGTAATACTCACTCATGAAGGGTCTCTGTTTACTGTTGCCGCTTTGTATGAGGAGGATTTTACTACGGGGTCATTTGTTGATGCAGGAACCCCGACATTCGATGAGAATGGGAGGCCTATCTATGGAATAGATCGTCCGTCTATTTCAACTGAAGTTTATCTCAATAAACGAATGTCCGCCGACCTTGTTTATTCTTTAAGTAAATCAGAAATCACGTTTACACTATTTGATACAAAGCGTGAATATCAAGTGACGGGCGCAGTTGATCATGTTTATGGTGGGGATGTTGTCTGGGATTGGACATTAAGTTCCAGAACTACTGCCACGTTTGGTGCTTTTTGGCATCAGACTGCACCATTTGAGGAGACGCCAAGGATCGATGATTTTTATGGTGGCGTGCGACTTGAACGTCGTTTATCTCCGAGTTTGACGGGTGGTGCAGACTACTCCTTTTTAAAACGTGATACTGAGACTGATGGAGGAAGCTACCATAGAAACAGGGTAGGTGCTTATATCACGTTAGTGTTTTGATGGGGTTGGTAAATCGCCCAATGGAACCACTGAAAAAGCATGCCTCGCTTTCTCTCGCTCAAGTCGGGTTTTCTGAAGCTTTGTTGGCCTCACAAAGGTTTTGCTCGTAGGGCTGTTTCTATTAATGCAATTCAACAGTATTTGAGGCAGGGTACAAAACTGTTGAAACACTATAGCATCAGCAGAGCAAACGGGAGTTTTTTGTGCGTTTTCTAAAACTGCTTTTTTTTATCTTTGCGATGATGGTGGGTGCAGCTTTTACGGTGCTCAATGCAGAGCCGGTACTTTTTAACTACTATTTTGGCAGTCGTGAATTGCCGCTTTCAGTAATCTTGATTGGCGCACTTGGTTTAGGCGTTTTTCTTGGAATTCTGTCAGGGATGAATACCATGCTGGGCCTGAAGCGAAAAAACTCCATTTTGCGGAGACGTTCTCGTTTGGTAGATGAGGAGGTAAAAAATCTCCGGTCTCTCCCGCTTAAGGATCAATAGGTATGCTTGAGCTTTTGCTCTTGCTTCTACCGGTTGCGGCTGCTTCAGGTTGGTTTGCTGCTCGACGGAGTGAGGCTGGCCGGGATAAAACCAGTAGCCAGGAGGCCTTTCCCGCCTATTTTAAAGGATTGAATTTTCTACTGAATGAACAGCCGGACAAGGCTATTGATGTCTTTGTTAAACTTCTGGAAGTGGATAGTGATACGGTAGAAACGCATTTGGCATTGGGAAATCTGTTTCGCCGTCGGGGAGAGGTGGAGCGGGCAATACGTATCCACCAAAACCTGATCGCACGACCCACCCTTACAAGGGAGCAGAGAGCCCAGGCTTTGCTGGAACTTGGTCAGGACTATATGCGAGCAGGGCTGTTCGATAGGGCTGAAAATCTTTTTGTTGAGTTGACTGAAATAAAGCTCCATAGCGAACAGGCGCTCTCCAATCTCCTGGTGATTTACCAGCAGGAAAAAGAGTGGGATCGATGTCTGGAGGTGACGCAGCAGTTGCAAGCGCGTGGTGTCCACTCGCTTCAGCCTATAATTGCTCATTTTTACTGCGAGCAAGCTCAACTGCTGATAAAAAAAGGCAATACTGTTTCTGCCATAGCAATGCTGAAGAAGGCTCAGTCGGTAGATAGTGGATGCATTAGATCGACTATTCTGTTGGGGGAGATAGAGAAGTCAAAGGATGATTGCCGATCGGCCCTCAAAATATACAAAATGGTGGAAGTACAGGATTCCGCCTACCTGACTGAAATTGTGCCTTCTTTGATCGAATGTTATGGAAAGATTGGCGATAGAGCTGCACTGAAGGATTATTTGAAACAATTATATAGCAGACATCGCGATACCTCTGTAATGCTGGCGTTGACAGATATTATCACCGCCGAAGAGGATGTTTCATCAGCGGTTGATTTCGTCCTGCAACACCTAAAAGCGCTCCCTGATCTTAAAGGACTTGACCGGCTGGTCACTCTAAACTTGCAGAATAGTGGCAGCAACCCACGAGAGAGCATGGAAACACTCAATAAGGCAGTTGCGTTGATGCTGGCTCGACAATCCTCGTATCAGTGTGAACAATGCGGATTTTCCGCAAAAACCCTGCATTGGCAGTGTCCCAGCTGCAACAACTGGAGTAGCATGAAACCGATTCGCGGATTAGGCTGTGGGTCCAGAGAAAAATAGGCGGCTGGTAGCTTATTCAACATCAATTTTATGAGGCCGTAGGACAGATGAGTGACAATACTTCTCGGGTTATCGTTGCCCTGGATTTTCCTGATGAAACCTCTGCACTGGAACTGGTCGAAAAACTTGATCCTGGTATGTGCAGGCTTAAGGTGGGCAAAGAGATGTTCACTCGTTTGGGTCCCTCTTTTGTCGAACAACTGAGTGGCAAGGGATTCGATATCTTTCTCGATCTTAAATTCCATGATATTCCAAATACTGTTGCGGCTGCCTGCAGCGCTGCAGCAGACCTCGGTGTTTGGATGATGAATGTTCATGCGTCAGGAGGGCGCCGCATGATGGAAGCGGCAGCGGAAAGACTGGCAGTTCGCTCGGAAAGACCACTTTTGGTGGCCGTGACAATTCTGACGAGCCTGTCAAAAGAGGATATTGCTGAAGTTGGCTATCATGGTGAACCAGCTGAAAATGTTCTGCGCCTGGCTGACCTCTCCCTTTCATCCGGGATGGACGGAGTCGTCTGCTCTCCCCGAGAAGCATCCGATATCCGAGGCAGGGTTGGTGACGATTTTCTGCTGGTTACGCCCGGTGTGCGGCCGTTGGACGCGGTGGCTGATGATCAACGCCGTGTGATGACGCCTGCAGATGCGATCAATGCAGGATCAAGTTATCTTGTCGTTGGGCGCCCGATAACGGCTGCGGCTGATCCGTTGCAGGCACTGCATGCGATAAATAATGAGATTTTGTCTGTCTTGAAAGCCTAAACAATTGTTGACCAGGTTTTGCTTGAAACCCATTTGGAAACATACGGCTACTGAAATTGTATTGTTATGAAGAGTGACAAGGGAAGAAGATGAATAAAAAAGTTCTGAAGGCTGTCTTTCCGGCCGCTGGCTTGGGTACCCGCTTTCTGCCAGCCACCAAGGCATCTCCCAAGGAGATGTTGCCCATTGTTGACAAGCCGTTGATTCAGTACGGCGCTGAGGAGGCTGAGGCAGCCGGCATTGAATCCCTCGTTTTTATCATAGGCCGAGCAAAACGGGCGATCCCTGACCATTTTGACAAGGCGTATGAACTTGAGGTGGAGCTGGAGTCTTCCGGCAAAGAGAAACTCCTGCAGATTGTTCAGAATGTTCTTCCTGAGGAGGTCTCCTGTATCTATCTACGGCAAGCTGAGGCAAAGGGACTCGGCCATGCAGTGCTCTGCGCCAAACCTGTAGTGAGAGATGAGCCTTTTGCGGTAATCCTGGCAGATGACCTGATCAAGGGTGATGGTGGCAGGGGTGCTATGGCCCAGATGGTTGATGTTTATGACAAGTACCAGTGCAGTGTGATTCTTGTGGAAGAGGTGCCGCCCGAGGAAACCAATAAATACGGTATTGTTGAAGTAACCGAAGATGACGGTGAAACCGCAATCATCAGCTCAATCGTGGAAAAGCCCGATCCGAAAGATGCGCCGTCAAACCTGGCTGTGGTCGGACGTTATATCCTGACTCCGCGAATTTTCGACTTGCTGGAGCAGACAGGCACCGGCAAGGGTGGCGAGATTCAATTGACCGATGCGATTGCCGAGCTGTTGAAGTTCGAAAAGGTTCGGGCCTATCGGGTCAAAGGCAAACGATACGATTGCGGCAGCAAGCTGGGTTACATGGAAGCCACAGTGGAATATGGTCTTGAGCACCCGGAACTGGGGAAGGATTTTGCAGCGTATCTGCGTGGTCTGGCCTGTACGCCGGGCAGCAAGGCCTCGAAGGAGTAGGGCGTCTCCTCCAATGCTTTGTGGGGGTGCGCATCAGGAACAAAAAAACCGCATCGGCAACCCGGTGCGGTTTTTAAAGATGGTACTCCCTAGGGGACTCGAACCCCTGTTACCGGCGTGAGAGGCCAGCGTCCTAGACCACTAGACGAAGGGAGCAGTTTGCTCGGAAAGGCGCTATTATACTGACCTCATGGCCAGGCTCAATGGTTTGGTGATATTTTTTATCTCTTTGTGGTCTGTATTAGTTGAATCGAACGGTAAAGTGGCTTCAGCAGAAGCTGTTCAAGCGAAAAACGGTGTCTGACCAGGCGCCTACGGGACATAACGTCATCTTCGATCCAGTCATTGTTCCCCGCCCGGATCACAATATCTCCCGGGCAAATATCAGCGAAAATGCTGTCAAGGTGCTCTATCGGCTGAGAAATTCCGGTTTTGAGGCCTATCTGGTAGGGGGGGGCGTGCGTGACCTCCTGCTTGGGCGTGAACCTAAAGACTTTGATGTGGCGACTGACGCCCTGCCTGAACAGGTAAAGGAGGTCTTTCGCAACTGTCGCCTCATAGGCCGGCGTTTTCGTCTGGCGCACGTCTTTTTTGGCCGGGAGATCATCGAGGTCGCTACCTTCCGCAGCATGGGGGATGGGAGCGCAGATGATTCGCGCAAGGTCGAGAACGGCATGATCCTGCGGGATAACGTCTACGGCACCATTGAGGAAGATGCCCAAAGGCGTGATTTCACCATCAATGCCCTCTACTACAACATCGGGGATTTCTCTGTTGTGGACTATGCGGATGGCCTGACGGATCTGAATAACGGTGTGCTGAGGCTGTTGGGAGATCCTGAACAGCGTTACCGTGAAGATCCTGTACGTATGTTGCGGGCGGTCAGGTTTGCCGGAAAGCTGGGTTTTAAGATCGATATATCCTGCGAAACGCCCCTGAGTTCAATGGTCTCCCTGCTGGATGATGTGCCCGCTGCCCGGTTATTTGAAGAGGTATTGAAGCTGTTCCTGGGCGGTGCTGCCCTGGAGACTTTTGAAAAGCTGCGCCACTACGACATGTTTGGTCACCTTTTTCCTGCGACCGAAGAGGCCTTGAGCCACGAGGATCACGACTTTCCCATTACCTTCGTCAACCGGGGATTGGATAATACCGACAGCAGGATCAGGGATGGAAAGCCGGTAACCCCGGCCTTCCTTTTCGCTGTGTTGCTGTGGGAACCGGTACGTCTGCGCGCGGCAGCGTATGAGGCGGACGGTATGCCTCCGATACCTGCGCTGCAGGAGGCGGGAAGGGATGTCCTGGCCGAGCAGGCTCAGAGAGTGCTGATTCCGAAGCGTATCAGCTACCCAATGCGGGATATCTGGCAGATGCAGCCGAGATTCCTCAGTCGTGGCGGTAAACGTCCCCAACGTTTTATCACCCACCCAAAATTTCGTGCTGCTTATGACTTTCTGCTGCTGCGTGCCCAGGCCGGAGAGGCTGAGATGGAGTTGGCGGAGTGGTGGACAGATTTCCAGAAAGGAAATCCTCAGGAGCAGGGTCAGATGGCCGGACAGGAACGCCGGGGCCGTAGCGGTCGCCGTCGCCGCCGCCGACCCAGGAAGGCAAAACCATCGGATGAGTGAAAGCTCGCAGATCGTTGCGTACATTGGGTTGGGCAGTAATCTGGAATCTCCGCGACAGCAGGTGAGTCGGGCGCTGGACGAACTGGACGACCTGCCGAAGACTCACTGTACAGCCCGCTCCTCGCTCTACCGGACTCCGCCGATGGGGCCGCCTGATCAGCCGGACTACATCAATGCGGTCGCTGCTGTGACGACCTCCCTGAGCGCAGAGATGTTACTGGAAAAGTTGCAGCGCTTGGAACGGCTGCATCGGCGGGTACGGCGCGGCGAACGCTGGGGGCCGCGGACCCTCGATTTGGATCTGCTGCTGTTTGGTGATCAGCAGATAAAAACCACGCATCTGGTCGTGCCGCACACCGGTTTGGGTGAGCGCGCATTTGTACTCTATCCTTTGGCGGAGATCGCACCGCCAGGGTTGGATATCCCACGGCTCGGGCCGCTTTCGGGACTGCTTGAACGGATTTCAGGTGATGGTATCGAAAAGGTCGCCTGAATCATTTTCCCCGCCGGGTTTTTTGGTTGTCGAGGGTCCTGTCGGTGTGGGCAAGACCAGCCTGGTGCGACGTCTGGCTGAGACCTTTGGCGGCGAAACGCTGCTTGAGGAAGCCGAAGAGAATCCATTTTTGGGTCGTTTCTACCGGGACCGCCGGCAGTCTGCATTTCCTGCACAGCTCTTTTTTCTTTTTCAACGTAGTCGTCAATGGAACGAATTGCAGCAGGGCGATATGTTCCGGCAGCGTTTGATTGCCGATTTTATGCTGGAGAAGGATCGCCTCTTCGCCGAAGTCAATCTTGAACATGAGGAGTTGTTGCTCTACCAGCAAGTCTATGAACGGTTGGCCATGGCGGCACCGAAGCCCGATCTGGTGGTCTATCTGCAGGCGCCGGTCGAGATATTGATGCGGCGCATCCGTCAACGGGCGAGGCCGGAAGAGGCAAGCATGGATCCCGCCTACCTACAGCGGCTGTGTGACGCCTACACCGACTTTTTTTACCACTATGACCGCTCGCCGCTGCTGATCATCAATGCGGCGGAGATCAACCCGGTTGAGAGTGAAGCCGACTACCAATTGTTGGTGGAACATATCTGCACTGCCGATTCGGGTAAACGTTACCTCAATCCCGCACCTTTGCTGTTTTGAACGGATCACAGCGGGGCGTGATAAAATCAAGGTGATCCGGTTTTGCTAAACCACTATTTTAGCTCTTTGGGTCTGGTTTTCAGCGGTTTACTGCAAAGAGGCATTAGAAAGCGCTGCGTCTCCCCTCGATTTGCCTGTCTATTGAGTAATCGTGGCGGGTTTGCCGCTCACACAATTTAATTTGCACTATCAACAGGATATTCATGTCTGCCGCCAACATCACAGTCAATTCTCTCCTGGAAATGAAACAGACTGGTCGTAAGATCAGCTGTATCACCAGCTACGATGCCAGTTTTACCCGGTTGATAGAAAACGCTGGTGCTGAGGTTCTGCTGGTGGGGGATTCTTTGGGTATGGTGGTGCAGGGTCAGGAGAGCACACTGCCGGTGACTGTCGATGAGATGGTCTATCACACCCGAAATGTTGCGCGGGTCAGGCAGGGCGCGCTGTTGGTGGCGGATATGCCTTTCATGAGCTATCGCACTCCTGATCAGGCGATGGAGACCGCCGGACGCCTGATGAAAGAAGGCGGAGCACAGATGGTTAAACTGGAAGGTGGCGGTGCACAGCTGGAAGCTGTGCGTCAGATGACGTCCCACGGTGTTCCTGTGTGTGGCCATCTTGGGTTACTGCCACAATCTGTATTTAAGATCGGTGGTTACCGGGTGCAGGGACGTGAAAAGGAGGGTGCGGAGCGGATCATGCAGGATGCTTTCGCTTTGCAGGATGCCGGCGTGCAGATGCTGGTACTCGAGTGCGTCCCAGCTATACTGGCGACAGAGATTGCCACGGCTGTCGTTATGCCGGTTATCGGGATCGGTGCCGGTGCAGGTTGTGACGGACAGGTCTTGGTTATCTACGACATGTTGGGCATGAATCCCAATCCTCCGCGCTTCGTGAAAGACTTTTTACTGGGCAGAGAGAGCATCCAGGCAGCTTTGTCGGCCTTTGTCGAGAGCGTCCGACAAGGTGAGTTTCCGGGGCTTGAAGAGAGTTTTTCCTGAAAACCATGGAGACTGTTTCCACTATCAAATCGTTGCGCCGGCAGGTGGCCGCCTGGCGGAGCGGCAATGAACGTATCGCCTTTGTGCCGACGATGGGTAATCTGCATGTCGGCCATCTGGAACTGGTCAAGCGGGCCAGGGAACAGGCTGATCGTTGCGTGGTCAGTATCTTCGTGAACCCGATGCAGTTTGGAGAGGGGGAGGATTTTGGTTCCTATCCTCGTACTCTGGAGGCGGATCGGGAGAAACTTTCAGGCGTGGATGCCGACCTGCTCTTTACGCCCCCCGTGGAGGTGGTCTACCCACCAGGAAAAACTGAGCAGACCCGGGTGGAGGTGCCTGGCCTGTCGGATATCCTCTGTGGTAGCAGTCGCCCGGGCCATTTTGTCGGTGTGGCAACTGTGGTCTGCAAGCTGTTCAATATGGTGCAGCCGGATCTGGCCCTGTTCGGAGAGAAGGATTTCCAACAGCTGATGGTGCTTCGCCGGATGGCAGCTGACCTCTGCTTTCCCCTGGAGGTCATCGGTGTGCCGACGGTTCGTGAGAAGGACGGCCTGGCGCTCAGTTCACGCAATGGGTATCTGACACCGCAGGAGCGAACCCAGGCGCCAGCACTGTATGAAACCTTGAAATTGACCTCTGAAGCCCTGATGTCAGGTAAAAGAGACTATGATTCGCTTGAGTTCAGGGCGAAAAAGCGGCTTGCGGCAGCGGGTTTCAGGCCCGACTATTTCACCGTGCGTAGGGCTGCGGATCTGGGACTTCCCGAAGCTGGCGACCGGAATCTGGTGATTTTAGCCGCTGCCTATCTGGGGAAAGCGAGGCTAATCGATAACATGACGGCTTTCTTGCCATTGATGGAAGCATGAAGATCGCGGATAATACGCAGCTTTCGTGTGATGGAGTCTGCTTTTCATGCAGTTGACGGTTCTTAAATGCAAATTACATCGGGCCTGTGTAACCCACTCGGAGTTGGGTTATGAGGGTTCCTGCGCCATTGACAGTGAGTTGCTGGAACTTGCCGGGATACATGAGTACGAGCAGATCCAGATCTACAACGTCGCCAACGGCGAACGTTTTACCACCTATGCCATTCGGGCGGAGGCTGGCTCGCGAGTGATTTCCGTGAATGGTGCGGCGGCACACAAGGCAGATCCCGGTGATAGGGTGATCATCTGTGCCTACTCAGGCATTGATGAGGCCGAAATAGCCTGTTTCAAACCGACTCTGGTCTATCTGAACGAGCAGAATAGGGTGGAAAGAACCGGAGACGCCATACCTGTTCAAGCGGCCTGATTCAGCGGTTCCCGGAAAAAGCCCCGGCCATCAGGCTGGGGCTTTTTTGTTTGAAAGCTAAACAGATGGTGTGAAAGGCGAGGTAATCGCATCCTGGTAGAGATCCAGGTAGTGCTTCGCGCTGGTCTCCCAGCTCAGATCCTGACGCATTCCCGTTGTGGCGAGTATGCACCACTCTACCTCCGGGCGGTGGTAGAAGTCGATGGCTCTCTCCACAGCCCCCCAAAGCCCGGCCCCGTCGGCATTGTCGAACAGGAACCCTGTGGCGGATCCGTCTGCGAGAGTGTGCGGATTGACATCGACCACAGTGTCGGCCAGCCCGCCGGTACGGCGGACGATGGGTATGGTGCCGTAGCGTAGGCTGTAGATCTGGTTGAGGCCGCAGGGTTCAAAACGCGAAGGCATCAGGAAACAGTCGCAGCCTGCCTCGATCCGATGAGCCAGCCCCTCGTCATAGCCGATATATACACCGACTCTGCTGTGATACTTACTGCTGATTTTCTTTAGCGCCTGTTCCAGCTCAGGGTTGCCTGAACCCAACAGCACCACCTGTGCACCTGAATCCATGATTCCTGGCAATACCTGTAGGATCAGGTCGACCCCTTTCTGCTCGACTAATCGGCCAATATAGCCGAAGAGCTGGATATGCTCGTCCTCCGGCAGGCCGAACTCCTGCTGTAGAGCCAGTTTGTTTTCAGTCTTTTTTTCGAAACTGTCTGCGGTAAAAGCGGCAACCGTATTGGGGTCGCTTGCAGGATCCCATTCATGGTAGTCGATGCCATTCAAAATGCCGCTGAAATTGTGGCTGCGATGTTGCAATAGCCCCTCCAGTCCATAGCCAAATGCCGGGGTCTGTACCTCCTCGGCATAGGTGGGGCTGACGGTGGTGATGCGGTCAGCAAAAGCGATGCCGCCTTTGATGAAAGAGAGTTGACTGTGAAATTCCAGCCCTTCCGGGGACCAGAGCTCCGCAGGCAGATGCAGGTGGTCGTAGGTTTCAAGGTCGAACAGCCCTTGATAGGCGAGATTGTGAATGGTGAAAACCGTAGCCGGGCGATCGCTATGGCGCGATAGCAGAGCGGGCACCAGACCCGTTTGCCAGTCGTTGGCGTGTACCAGGTCCGGCTTCCAGTCGAGCCCGGCGTTATCGAGGCCGATCTCGACGATTGTTTTGCAGAAGAGCCCGAAGCGGCTCGCATTATCTTCCCAATTATAACCTTCGGGTGTGAGATAGGGGTTACCCTCACGGTCGAAGAAATAGGGTGCATCGACCAGATAGAGAGGAACGCCGTGTGGGCCACTGAACCCGCTGAGCAGGCGAATCTTGCCCAGATACCCCGGAATATCGAGTTCTGCCACTTGCTGCAGGTCATCGGCGTGTTCCATCGCCTGCGGATAGGCAGGCAATACAAGCCGGCAGTCGTGCCCGGATGTTCGCAACGCCGCAGGCAGACTACCTGCGACGTCCGCTAAGCCCCCGGTTTTGATCAACGGGGTGGCTTCACTGGAGGCAAAAAGGATGTTCAATGGCGGATTCCCGGCTAAGTCGATGAGTGTAATGTCGATATTGTCCAAAGACTTGTTTAAAGCTATTCCCAATTCTAAAGTAAAGAGCGGCATAGAGCATAGATTTATCGGAAATAATTGACCTCTTGCCTTGAACCTCGACGCGCTTCTTCTTAACATCTGCTATCAAGGAAGAGAGCGGGTGAGTCTTGTTCTCAGAAACCTATAGAAGTTCCGATCATGACCGAGATAAATCACACTGATGAGTGGTTAACCCTGCAGGCGCACTGGGAAGAGATGGCGCCTGTTCACATGCGAGATCTCTTTCATGATCACCCGGAGCGATCGGAACAGATGTCGCTGCGAACTTGTGGCATCTTGCTTGACTACTCGAAGAACCGGGTCACGCCAGCCACCATGAACCTACTGCTCAAACTGGCGGAGTCGGTGGATCTGGATGGTTGGCGCCGACGGATGTTTTCCGGAGACAGGCTGAATATCACGGAGGATCGTGCCGTACTGCATGTGGCTCTGCGCAATCGCAGCAACCGCCCAACATGGGCGGATGGCGAAGATGTGATGCCGGAGGTCAACGCGGTACTGGACAAGATGGCGCAGTTCTCCGAATCAGTGCGCTCCGGCGAGTGGAAAGGGTATACCGGCAAGCAGATAACCGATGTGGTCAATATTGGTATCGGTGGTTCCAATCTCGGGCCAAAGATGGTTTGCGAGGCGCTGAAACACTACCAGCGCTCCGATCTGCGGGTGCATTTCGTCTCTAACGTTGATGGTACCCATATCGTCGAGTCGACCAAACATATCGACCCGGAGAGCACCCTCTTTATTGTCGCCTCCAAGACCTTTACCACTCAGGAGACACTCAGCAACGCCACGACAGCGCGTAGCTGGTTGCTTGAGACATTGAAGGATGAAGCGGCGGTAGCTCGCCACTTTGTTGCTATCTCCACCAATGAAGAGAAGGTGGCTGAGTTCGGTATCGATACCGACAATATGTTCGAATTCTGGGATTGGGTTGGTGGGCGTTACTCACTCTGGTCTGCCATCGGCCTGCCGATCGCCATTGCCATCGGTATGGAGGGCTTCAATGAACTTCTTGATGGCGCACATGAGATGGATGAGCATTTTCTGCATGCGGATCTCTCTGAAAACATGCCGGTAATCTTGGCGTTGCTCGGTGTCTGGTATGTCAACTTTACCAAAGCAAAGACCTGCGCCATCCTGCCGTATGACCAGTATCTGCGCCTGCTGCCCGATTATCTACAACAGGCGGACATGGAGAGTAACGGCAAGCGGGTGACACGTTTCGGCAGACCCGTCACTTATAGTACCGGGCCTGTAGTTTGGGGAACTGCGGGGACAGATGGCCAGCACGCCTTCTATCAGTTGATTCACCAGGGCACCCAGATGGTTCCCTGCGATTTCATCGCTCCGATCAACAGCCATAACGAGGCTGGAGAGCATCACGAGATGTTGTTGGCCAACTTTTTTGCCCAGACTGAAGCGTTGATGAAGGGGAAGACCCGCACCGAGGCTCGTGAGGAGATGGAGGCAGCCGGAATGAGTGCTGAGCAGATTGTCGAGCTTCTGCCCCACAAGATCTTTCCCGGCAACCGTCCCACCAACACGCTACTGTTGGATAGGATTACCCCGTCGCGTCTTGGTTCACTGATCGCGCTCTACGAACACAAGATCTTTGTGCAGGGTGTGGTCTGGCGGGTGAACTCCTTCGACCAGTGGGGTGTGGAGTTGGGCAAGCAACTGGCGAACGTGATTCTGCCTGAGTTGATGGATGAGGAAGTGAATGCGGTACACGACAGTTCCACTCGCGGTTTGATCGACTACTTTCGGCGGCACCGGATGCGCAGCCGCAGATAGAGACTTGGACGTTGGCCGGTTCAAGCGTAGAGGAACCGGCAATCCCATGGAGTATATTATTTCAGTTTGCCCGATCCGCTGCGCTTGATCGGGCCTACACCACTATGTCTCCAGTCGTAACACCACCGCACCCAGCGGAGGCAGCGTCAGAGATGCGGAGTAGTCCCGTCCCATCCAACTCACGTCTTCAGCGCTGATGACTCCGCCATTCCCCACATTGCTGCCGCCGTAGAACGCTGAATCGGAATTCAACACCTCGCGGTAGTTACCCGCGCGGCTGAGGCCGATGCGGTAGTTTTCCCGGGGAATCGGTGTAAAGTTGAGTATGATGACTGCGACGTTGCCGTCGGTGCTCTTGCGCAGATAACTCAGCACCGATTGCGAACTGTCATTACAGTCGATCCATTCGAATCCCCCCTCTTCAAACTCCACCTGATGCAAAGAGGTTTGTTCCTGGTAGAGATGGTTCAGATCGGAAATAAGGGTCTTCATCCCATTGTGGAATGGGTGATCGAGCAGGAACCAGTCCAGCGCCTCGTCGTCGTTCCACTCCCGTACCTGAGCGAATTCGCCGCCCATGAAGAGTAGCTTCTTGCCGGGATAGGTGAACATGTAAGTGTAGAGCAGTCGCAGGGCGGCGAATTTCTGCCACTCGTCCCCTGGCATCTTGTTGATCATTGAGCCTTTGCCATGCACAACCTCGTCGTGGGAGAAGGGCAGGACGAAGTTCTCAGTAAAAGCATAGAGCAGACCAAAGGTCAGCAGGTCGTGATGGTAGTGACGGTAGACCGGATCTTTCGATACATAGGAGAGCGTGTCGTGCATCCAGCCCATGTTCCACTTCATGCTGAAACCCAGGCCTCCCAACCAGGTGGGGCGCGAAACCTGGGGCCAGGCTGTGGACTCTTCGGCGATCATCAGGGTGCCGGGGTGGAGTTCGTGGGTGGTGCTGTTGAGTTCCCGCATGAAGTCGACAGCTTCAAGATTTTCTCTTCCGCCATGCTCGTTGGGGAGCCAGTCGCCGGGTTCCCGCGAGTAGTCGAGGTAGAGCATGGAGGCGACGGCATCGACCCGCAAACCATCGAGGTGGAACTCTTCCATCCAGTAGATTGCACTGGATATCAAGAAGTTACGAACTTCATTTCGACCAAAGTTGAAGATTAGAGTGCCCCAGTCCCGGTGCTCACCCCGGCGGGGGTCCTCATGTTCGTAGAGTGCCGAGCCATCGAATTGCGCCAGCGCATGTCGGTCGCGGGGAAAGTGGGCGGGTACCCAGTCCAGTATCACGCCAATACTGTTTTTGTGCAGATGATCGATGAAATAGCGGAAATCGTCCGGTGTGCCGAAGCGGCTGGTCGGGGCGAAGTAGCCGGTCGTCTGATAGCCCCAGGAGCCGTCGAAAGGGTGTTCGGTAATCGGCAGCAGTTCCACATGGGTGAAACCAGTCTCTTTGATATGGTCGCAGAGCCGATGGGCCAGTTTCCGGTAGTTAAGGAATCCACCATCGATGTCTTTCTGCCAGGAGCCGAGGTGCACTTCATAGACTGACATGGGTGACT
The DNA here is from genome assembly GCA_016756835.1 of gamma proteobacterium endosymbiont of Lamellibrachia anaximandri. Classification (GTDB taxonomy): domain Bacteria; phylum Pseudomonadota; class Gammaproteobacteria; order Chromatiales; family Chromatiaceae; genus QGON01. Next base: position 16,621 of record JAESPE010000068.1, read on the forward strand.
GTTGCCAGTTGAGTTTTTCACGCGCTTCAATCCAGTCATCATCTTCCCACTGATACTCCGTGTCCGCCATGACCACGGCGGCGGTCTCGGGGCGCATCTGGAAGTGGTTCCCGTAGGGATCGGTACGCAGCGAGATGTCACCATCCTGGGCGCGAACCTCGAATTTATAGAAGGCGCCGGTAGCCAGCCCGGGAATAAACAGCTCCCAGATACCGGAACCGCCACGCGCGCGCATCGGATATACGCGTCCATCCCATTGGTTGAAGTTGCCGACGATGGAGATGCGCTCGGCATTGGGCGCCCAAACGGCAAACAGGATGCCGGGAATCTCATCGGCCTCATGGGGATGGGCGCCGAGAAAACGGTAGGCGTGGCGATGTCGCCCTTCGCCGAAAAGGTGGACATCGAAATCCTGCAACTGTGGAGGGAAGCAATAGGGGTCGAAGTGTTGCTGTTCGACGCCGTACTCATCCTCCCAAATGATTTCAATGCGCGCCGCTAAGTCTGCTGTATTGAAGTGGCCCTCGAAAAGATCAGTACCCTCGATACGTTGCAATTCTGTTTCAGAGTCGCTCAGGCGGATGCGGCGAGCCCGTGGCTGAAATACTCTGAAGACGGTGGAATCCCCCTCGACATGCCTGCCGAGGACTTCAAAAGGATCGTGGTGCCTGGCTTCCAGGATTCGCTGCAGAGGTTCGGAGATATTCTGGGCGTGAGACTGTTTCATCAACTTCATTCCGGACAGTAACGGCTACGCGTCGAGGGAACATGATGGTACCATAAGGCAGCGTCGATGCGGGGCTTTATCGGTCGCTGTTGTTGTTATCTGCTGAAGGTCACGGAGGGTAGTTTTATGTCCGACCAAAATCCACGTTTTGTCAGTCGTCTGACGAGGAACACACTGGCACTTATTTTGGCGGGAGGACGGGGTTCGCGCTTGAAAAATCTGACCCAATGGCGCTCCAAGCCTTCGGTTCCTTTCGGGGGGAAGTTTCGGATTGTGGATTTTCCACTGTCAAATTGTATTAATTCCGGTATTCGCCGTATTGGTGTGCTGACTCAGTACAAGGCGCACTCTCTGATTCTGCACATCCAGCGCGGTTGGGGATTTCTGCGGGGCGAGTTTGGCGAGTTCGTGGAGCTGCTTCCGGCTCAGCAGCGGATCGAAAGCAGCTGGTATGAGGGGACTGCTGACGCGGTCTACCAGAATCTGGATATTTTGCGCAGTCACGCACCGGATTATGTGTTGATCCTGGCAGGCGATCACATCTACAAGATGGACTACGGCACCATGGTGGCGGAACACGTTGAGTCGGGCGCTGACATGACGGTGGGTTGTATCGAGGTGGATCTGGAAACTGCTAAAGAGTTCGGCGTGATGAGCGTTGACGATGAGCACCAGATCCTTGAGTTTTCTGAGAAACCTGACAATCCCCAGCACATGCCGGGGCGGGACGATGTGGCTTTGGCCTCTATGGGTATCTATGTCTTCAACACCAAGTTTCTCTTTGAGCAACTGATAAAGGATGCGGATACACCGGATTCTTCCCATGACTTCGGTAAGGACATTATCCCGAAAGTCATCGAAAAGTACCGTATCATGGCCTACCCGTTCAATGATGTGGAGAGCGGGAAACAGGCCTATTGGCGCGATGTGGGTACTATCGATGCATTCTGGTCAGCCAATCTGGAACTGATCGGTGTGACCCCTCCACTGAACCTGTATGACCGTGGCTGGCCCATCTGGACCTATCAGGAGCAGCTGCCGCCGGCTAAATTTGTCTTTGATGATGAAGAGCGGCGTGGCATGGCCGTGGATTCGATGGTCTCAGGCGGCTGCGTTATCTCCGGGGCGATCGTGAGAAACTCCCTGCTGTTTTCCAACGTCAGGGTCAACTCCTACAGTTCAGTGGAGAATTCGGTGGTGCTGCCTGATGTCAATATTGGGCGCAACTGCAGTATTCGCAAAGCAGTCATCGATCGGGGTTGTGAGATTCCCGAGGGCACTATCATCGGCGAAGATGCCGTCGCCGATGCGGAGCGTTTCCTGGTATCTGATGGTGGTGTGGTATTGGTAACGCCGGAGATGCTGGGGCAGAGCATTCATTACGTACGATAACGAGAAAAATAAATCATGAGTGAGAGTAAGAACCGGTTGAAGGTAGTCTTCTGCTGGCATATGCATCAGCCTTACTACAAGGGACCGGAGCATAGTGACTACCATCTTCCCTGGGTCTATCTGCACGGTATCAAAGACTATGCTGATATGGCGGCCCACCTGGAGCACAATCCTAAATCGAAGGCGGTGGTGAATTTTGCCCCGGTTCTGCTGGAGCAGATCGACGACTATGCGGGTCAGATCAAAGCTTGGCTGGAGTTCGGAACACTGATCCGCGATCCACTGCTGGCAGCGCTTGCCGGGCCGGGACTTCCGGTGGATCAGGATTCCCGCAAGGAGCTGGTTTCAGCCTGTCTGCGTGCTAATGAACGTCGCTTGATCCAGCGTTTCAAGCACTATTCCCGACTGGCTGATCTCGCCTCCAAAGTGCTGGAGGAGGATACGCTCATACCCTATTTGAACGATCACTTCATGGTGGATCTTCTTGTCTGGTATCACCTGGCCTGGGTGGGTGAGTGCGTACGACTCAACGATATTCGCATTCGTTCACTGCAGAGCAAGGGATATGGTTATGATATCAGTGACCGGCGTCGCCTGGTGGAGTTGATCGGTGAAGAGTTGACCCGGGTGACAGACCGTTATCGCAAACTGGCTGAAAATGGGCAGGTAGAACTCTCCGTCACCCCCTATGCTCACCCGATCGTGCCCTTGCTGATGGATATTGAGTCAACCAAAGAGGCGATGCCCTATGCGGAAATGCCCGAGCTGAAAAGCTATCCGGGCGGGGAGGCGAGGGCGCGCTGGCATGTGCGTAAAGGTGTTGAAGTGTTTAAGAAACACTTTGGCTTCTCGCCTGCCGGATGTTGGCCGTCGGAGGGGGCGGTGAGTGAAGTAACGCTCAAACTGCTGGAAGAGGAGGGTTTTCTCTGGGCCGCGACCGGTCAACAGGTATTGCATAACAGCCTCTCTGTCAGCAATGAAAGTGATCATATGCCGGAAAACTGGGTCCACACTCCTTACCGGGTTCGGGAAGGCGGTCTGAACATGTTTTTCCGGGACGACGGGCTCTCTGATCTGATCGGTTTTACCTATGGTGACTGGCACGCCGATGACGCAGTTGGAGACCTGATCAATCATTTGGAGAATATTGCCAACGCCTGTGGGGATAATCCCAATGCGGTGGTCTCCATCATCATGGACGGGGAAAATGCCTGGGAGTATTACCCCCATAATGGCAGTTACTTTCTGAACGCCATGTATGACCGGCTGTCGAACCATCCACGTTTTGATCTAACCACATTTTCCGAGTCTCTTGCGCAGCAGGCAAAGCCCTCTCCAAGGCTTCCAAAACTGGTTGCCGGAAGTTGGGTCTATGGCACCTTCTCGACCTGGATCGGCGATCATGACAAGAACAGGGCATGGGACATGCTGGGGGATGCAAAAGTAGCCTATGATCAGGCGGTTGCTGATGGTGACTTTTCTGCGCAGCAGATGGAGGAACTTGAGCGGCAACTGGCTATCTGTGAAGGGTCAGACTGGTTCTGGTGGTTTGGTGACTACAACCCCAGTGGCACTGTAAGTGATTTCGAGAGTCTTTTTCGTCGCCAACTTTCCCACCTCTATGAGCTACTCGGCATCAATGAACCCGCCTATCTTGGAGAGGTGTTTACCAAGGGTAGCGGTGATCCTGCGCTTGGCGGCGTGATGAAAAAAAGCGACTGATCCCATTTTTTCAAATTCCGACAGTCGCCTAAAAGGATAAGTAGTATGGATTATAGCCAGACCGATGGCGGCGAAAGCCTGTCCGGGGTATTGGGCCGTCGTCGGGCCGGGATATTGCTGCACATTAGTTCACTGCCAGGCCCCGGAAAGGTTGGGAGTCTTGGCAGTCATGCCTATCGATTTGTTGACTTTCTCCATGCGGCAGGGATGACTGTTTGGCAGATACTGCCAGTGGGTCCGACCCAGGCGGACGGCTCACCCTATCAGAGCAGTTCTGTTCATGCGGGCAATCCTCGTTTTATCAGCCTTGAACCCGTGACAGAGGAGGGTTGGCTGGATGAGTTGCCGCTGGAAGAGAGTCGCTTCTCCGACGACGGACGTGCCTTCGCCCTCAGTCTCGCCTGGGAGGGGTTCAAGGATCGGGCTTCTGATGAAGACAGAGCCGAACTCGATCGTTTCTGTGCCGAGCAGGGCCATTGGCTGGACGACTACTGTCTGTTCCAGGCACTCCATTCCGAGCAGGGTGGATGCTGGTGGGAATGGCTGGCACCTTTGCGGGACCGAAATCCACAGGCGTTGGCTGAAGCCAGAGCCCGCCTGTGCGACCAGATTCAATATACCCGTTTCGAACAGTTTCTCTTTTTCCGTCAGTGGTTTCGCCTGAAATCCTACGCCAACGAACGCGGCATCCTTCTGTTTGGTGATGTGCCGATCTTCGTCGCTCATGATAGCGCGGAAGTCTGGTCGCATCGCGCGATGTTTGATCTGTTGGAAGACGGGCAGCCCCGGGTGGTAGCAGGCGTACCGCCGGACTATTTTTCCGAAACCGGACAACGTTGGGGAAACCCGCTCTATCGATGGGAACAGATGGAAGAGGACGGTTTCTCGTTCTGGATAGAACGCATGGAGACTCAATCGGCGCTTTGCGATCTGATCCGTATTGACCATTTTCGTGGTTTTGAGGCCTATTGGGAGATCCCGGCAACGGAGGAGACCGCAGTCAACGGCAGATGGATTCCCGCTCCCGGTGAAAAACTGTTCAAGAAATTATATGAGGATCTACCGCACCTGGAGCTGGTGGCAGAAGATCTGGGGATTATCACACCTGAGGTAGAGGCCCTGCGAAAAAGTCACGGCTTGCCAGGGATGAAAATTTTGCAGTTTGCCTTCTCCGGGGGGGCAGACAACCCGTACCTTCCGTTCAGACATACAAGGGATTCAGTGGTCTATACAGGCACCCATGACAACGATACCAGCCTTGGCTGGTATAACAGTCTGGATGATGCTGAAAGGGAGCAGGTAGACAATTATCTGGGACGATCCCGGGAGATCATGCCCTGGCCTCTGATTCGATGTGCCTTGTCATCCTGTGCCAATATGGCGATTTTACCGATGCAGGATGTATTGGGCCTGGGACGGGATCATCGTATGAACACCCCTGGAACCACCGAGGGAAACTGGCAGTGGCGATTTAGATGGGATCAGGTGGAAGAAGATCTCTCCGAACGGCTGCGGCATCGGGTCATGCAGTATGGCCGCTAGCAAGATCGTTGTTTTATCTAAATGATGGGCGAAAAAAAACCGCTTCAGACGCTGCCAGCCATGGAGAGCGAAGCGAAGGCTGGTAGTCCCCGGTAGCCGCGAGGCCGCACTGCTTACCCGGCGTGCCTTGCGCCAGAGGGGAA
>JAESPE010000069.1 GCA_016756835.1 gamma proteobacterium endosymbiont of Lamellibrachia anaximandri
TGGACGCCGCGCTCGGATGCCTACTTTGCTTCCCCTCTGGCGCAAGGCACGCCGGGTAAGCAGTGCGGCCTCGCGGCTACCGGGGACTACCAGCCTTCGCTTCGCTCTCCATGGCTGGCAGCGAACGCAGATCTGCCTGCACCATTATAGTGCGTGCAGATGTGGTAAAAACCAGCGTCGGTATCAGGGGGTTGTAACCGGTGCCTTGCGGAGGTGGAAATTGATGGTGGGTGTGGAGATCAACCGTTTTCCGGTGTCATCCAGAATCCGTGCCTCCAGTGTATGGGTTCCCAAGCTCAGATCATTCAGTGTGAACTGGGTTGCGCCGCCGATATCTCCTTCTATCCGATTGCCATCCACAAAGACCTGAATTGCGTCACCGGATATAAGCACCGGAGAGAGACTCAGCCCCACGCCCACAGTGCCCTCGTTATTGCGGATAGTTGCGTCATTCTCCGGTTCGGCAATCTCGAAAACGGCATATCCCGATTCATCCGGCAGATTCGTCTCCTCAGATGGCTCACTCGTTTCGCCCGCCTTGGGACGAGCTGTCGACTGCCCCGGTATCCAAACCTTTTCCGCGCCTTCTCTGAATTGATCGGAATAGTAGATAACCCCATCGGGCGAGGTCCACTTATAGACATCTTTTGCCGCCACAGGAAGTGTCAGCACCGCAAGAAGAACTGGTATCAGAATTCGCATGCACCAAGCATAGACAAGCCGGTAGCGATGGACAAGCGATCAATGTCGCAAAAGGTGATTTTACCAATAGCAGATTTCCTGATCCGCTATGCTTGATCAGGCCTACAAAGCCTTAATCTTACTGCTTAGCGGAATGATCACAAAAAAAGCGTCTCCCGCAACGGGAGACGCTTCTCTCAACCGGCTGACGCAGGCGTCAGACTTAGAGGCTGTAGTACAGGTCGAATTCCACCGGATGGGTGGTCATGCGCAGGCGAGTCACCTCTTCCATCTTCAGCTCAATGAAGCCGTCGATCAGATCATCGGTAAATACACCGCCGGCGGTAAGGAACTCACGGTCCGCATCCAGTGCTTCCAGCGCCTGGTCCAGACTATGGCAGACAGTGGGGATCGCCATGGCTTCCTCGGCGGGAAGGTCATAGAGATCCTTGTCCATGGCGTCGCCAGGGTGGATCTTGTTCTGGATGCCATCCAGGCCAGCCATCATCAGGGCGGCGAACGCCAGATAGGGGTTGGCGGTCGGATCGGGGAAACGCACCTCGACGCGGCGACCCTTGGGGTTGGAATCCCACGGGATACGGATGGAGGCAGAGCGGTTACGGGCCGAGTAGGCCAGCATGACCGGCGCTTCGAAACCGGGAACCAGACGCTTGTAGGAGTTGGTGGAGCTATTGGTGAAGGCGTTCAGTGCGCGGGCATGCTTGATGACGCCGCCAATGTAATAGAGGGCAGCTTCAGACAGACCACCATACTGATTACCGGCGAAGATGTTATCGCCATCTTTGCCCAGGGACATGTGCACATGCATGCCGGAACCATTGTCGCCAACGATAGGCTTGGGCATGAAAGTGGCCGTCTTGCCATAGGCGTGGGCAACATTCCAGGTCGCGTATTTCTGGATCTGAACCCAGTCAGCACGCTCTACGAGGGTGGAGTAACGGGTGCCGATTTCGCACTGTCCTGCGGTTGCCACCTCGTGGTGATGCACTTCAACAGGCACACCCATCTCTTCCATTGCCAAGCACATGGCTCCGCGCAGGTCGTGCAGGGAATCGACAGGGGGGACAGGGAAGTAACCACCCTTAACACTGGGACGGTGACCGATGTTGCCGTCTTCATAGACACGCTCGGAGTTCCACTCGGCCTCATCAGAGTCGATCTTCACCATGCTGCCGCTCATGTCGACACGCCAGCGAACATCGTCCAGAACGAAGAATTCAGGCTCAGGACCGAAGTAAGCAGTGTCGGCGATACCGGTGGACTGCAGGTAGGCCTCGGCGCGCTTGGCAACGGAGCGGGGATCGCGCTCGTAACCCTGCATGGTGGCGGGCTCGAGGATATCGCAACGGATGATCAGCGTGTTCTCGTCCGAGAAGGGATCCATCACGGCGGTGGCGTCTTCAGGCATCAGAATCATGTCAGACTCGTTGATACCCTTCCAGCCGGCGATGGAGGATCCGTCGAACATCTTGCCGTCAGTGAACATACTTTCACCAACTTCATGGGTCGGCAGTGTAACGTGCTGTTCCTTTCCGCGGGTATCGGTGAAGCGCAGATCGACAAACTTCACATCGTTGTCTTTCATCATCTTCAGAGCTTTAGAGGCCATCTTCATCTCCAGGATATAGGGTTATTATCGGGGCGGCTGGTTAAACGCCGCTAAACTAAACCTTAGTGTCGGGACGTGACTATACCAGACACAGTGAGTAACGCTTATGAGCATTATTCATGCCACGATTGTTTCTCTTGATCAATCCAGACGCCTTCGCGTGGTGAATCCAGACTTTTTCATCCGGGTCGCCAAGACCCCCGCCCAGACTCCGGGCCTTGGCGACCAGGCTCTGTACGCATAAAAATACTAATAAAATTAATACGATATAATTGGAACGACGAGACTGATGAGCACCACTGTTTGGAAAACCTTTCCTTTCGTATCATGCTCATCCAGCAAATTGAAGCTGACGGGAGATCGAGATCGAGCATCAGGGAGACTCACCAACAAGTCCGCGCGATTTTGGTGCGTGCCGCAAGGCAAAGGCACTGTTATAGTGCGGCCGCTATCCTCTAAGCCCGAGAGATGAATTTTCCTGTCGTTGTATTGACCTTCACCACTTCACCGTTCTCCAGATACTCTGGAACCTGAATCTCGATGCCTGTGATGAGCATTGCCGGCTTGGTTCGTCCTGTTGCCGTCGAGCCCTTGATACCCGGCGTCGTCTCCGAGATCGTCAGGGCAACGGACTGTGGAAGTTCAATGCCGATGATGGCGCCATCCACCAGCAGGGCAATTATGCCGTCCAGACCTTCTGTCAGAAAGCCCGTCTGCCCCTCCAGATATTCGCTGTTCAGGCCGTACTGACTATAGTCCTCCATATCCATGAAGGTGAAGATCTCCCCGTCCATATAGGAGAACTGGACCTGCCGGCGCAGACTGTCGATATCCTTCAGAAAATCATCGCCCTTGTACGACTCGTCCAGTTTTTGGCCCGTCTGCAAATTGATGAAGCGGATTTTATAGAGGGTCGCAGCCCCCCGGGAGGAGGGGCTTTTGGCCTCGACCTGTTTCACGCTATGGGGCATTCCGTTGATTTCGACGATAATGCCCCGTTTTAAATCACAAGCTTTCGGCACCAGCTTACTCCCCTCTCTGTCTGTTTCTGGATGGATACAAACTATTCACCGAACCAGAGTCGGATTTTGCCAAACACATCTGACTCGTTGAATACCTTCTGAAACGCCTGCCGCAGTTGCGCCAGCGCCTTTTCACCTTCAAAGCAATCGACTGGCAGGTAGAGATCAACGTCGATGCGGCCCGAAAGATAGTGCAACACCAAGCGTTGCCTGCGGGTATAACAGGCAATATCCCTGCAGGTGGCATCGAGCAAACGCTCAGCTTCTTGCCGCAATGGGAGCTCGCCACAGGGCGCGTTGATTTCATCATCTTCCGGGTCGATATGCACCGTCACATCGAACAGCTCTTCAACCTCGTTTATCAATCTCGTTTGAACCACTTCCGCAATCCTGTGTCCTTCTGAAACGCTCAACCATGAGTCAACCTGCACATGCACATCCGCCGATGCGTGTCCCCCCATGCGGCGGGTGCGCAGCATGTGAATGCTATTGACACCGCTCACGGAATCAATAATCCCGCGAATCTCCGCCACTGTCTCCTCATCCAACCCCGCATCCACCAGTTCCTGCATCGCCCCCCAGCCGAGATTCCAGCCAATGTGTACGATCATCACGCCGACCAGTACTGCAGCAATGGCATCCAGGTAGGGCAGACCCGCCAAGGTTCCCCCGATACCGACCAATACAACCACCGAAGAGATGGAGTCGGAGCGATGGTGCCATGCGTTTGCCCGCAACAGATTTGAATTGATCCGTTGCGCCAGAAATTGGGTGTAGTGGTAGAGCCCTTCATTGGCAAGGATGGAGAATGCCGCAACATAGAGTGTAAAGGAACTCGGGGTCAGCAGCTGCTCCGGTGCAAAAAGCCGCTCCGCTGCATCCCAGATGACACCCAGTCCAACCAGCCCGAGCAGTGCTCCCAATGCCATGGTACCGGCCGTCTCAAAGCGACCGTGGCCGTATGGGTGTTGCTCATCCGGCGCTTCTTTAGCGTGCCGTGCGGCGAACCAGACCAACGCATCCGACAGCAGATCCGAAAGCGAATGCACCCCATCCGCCAACAGAGACTGTGACTGACCAAGCCAGCCAAACAGGATTTTGACGAAAGCGAGGACCAGGTTGACCACAGCGCCGACCAGGGCGGCCAACCGTGTCTCTTTATACCTCATCTCCTGCATCTCGTGATGCAGGTGTTGATGCTGATGCATAAGCTACTCCCCCTCCCCCACTTCTATCACAACAATGTATTCGGCCCTGTCGGAGCGGGTCTCAATGACTTTATGGCCATTGATTCGGCACCAGGCCGGGATGTCACTCATCACTCCCGGATCGGTGCAAATCGCTTCCAGGACAGTGCCTGGTGCAAGCGTTGCTATCTTATCCTGCACCCGAATCACCGGCATCGGGCAGAGCAAACGCCGGGCATCAAGAGTGACCCTGCTCAAATGTGCCACTCCTGGGGGATTTCGTGTGGCTTAATCGGTTCGACCTTCAGGGTGCGACTCGTGCCCTCCCGGTCCATCACTTCGAGTTCCACCAGATCAGCATCACGTCCCTGACTGTAGCGGGCAACCAGACGGGCGGCCAGCTCAATATCCGCTGCTCCGGGTTCACCGTCGATCAACGCCAGAGGACCAGCATGGCTAATCGTCTTGATACTGACAAACTGCTTCCGGTAACCCTGTAGGAAATTGCCCTCCCCCTCCTCTCTGGCAATGATCACCTTATAGTGGGGTGCAGGGCGCAAATGGCGTCCCACCTTGAGCAGCATGATGTCATCCATCTCGTACTGCTTGCTGCCTCTCGCGCGCCAGAGATCCGCGAGCTTGACCGAATATTGGGCATCGGTGAGAAAACAGCAGCCTCCTGCCGGCTGGGCGTAGTCTTCGAAGCCGAATTTTGCCGCCAATGCCATCTGGGGTTTACGACTTCTCCCGCTGAAATCGTAAAGCCCACCACGCGCCACCCAACCCTCACGTTCCGGCAGGGTTTGCGGCAGATTTTTTGCACACAGCGGCCGTAGCAACAGGTCCTCCGCCCCCGACTCGCCGGACACTACCGGCATGGTCTCCTTGCGTTGGGACATAGGGCGTTGCCCGATCACCTCACCGGTAATGATAAAATCAAACCCCTTTTTTCTGATCCAATCCAAGGCTTTGCTTACCATAAAGATCTTGCAGTCGAGACAGGGATTCAGGTTGGCACCATAACCGTGCTTCGGATTGAAGACGATATCCTTGTACTCCTCCACAATATCGACAATGTGCAACTTGATACCAAGCTGTTCCGCCACCCAGAGGGCATTATTTCGCTTGGACTTTTTCTGGTCTTTTTTGCGGATGGCATGGGTATGACCTTCGACACAGAAACCGGTGTAGAAGTTGATGCCCTCGACGTGGATGCCCTGTTCCTGGATCACCTTTGCGGCCAAGAGTGAGTCGAGACCACCGGAGATCAAGGCCACGGCTTTTCGCTGTTCGGTCATAAATGATTCATTGTCAGGCAAGGAAAACGGTGGATTATACGGAATTGCGCCAAATGCGGCACCTCATCGAAGTTAGCCAAGTTGTTGGCGCATCGTTATACTGACGCGATTTTTACACCTTAAACTATGGAATCCGGACGTGAACCGAGCTTCTGACACCAGCAATCATGATGTGTCGACCTTTCAGGGTCTGATCTTTGCGTTGCAACAGTACTGGGCAGACCAGGGCTGCGTAATCCTGCAACCCTATGACATGGAGATGGGTGCCGGCACATTTCACTCCGCCACTTTCCTCCGCTCTATCGGCCCCGAGCCTTGGAGCTGCGCCTATGTGCAGCCTTCACGCCGCCCCACCGACGGGCGCTATGGCGAGAATCCCAACCGCCTGCAACACTACTATCAGTTCCAGGTCATCCTGAAACCCTCTCCGATGGATATTCAGGAGCTCTATCTGGGATCACTCAAGGCGTTGGGCCTCGACCTGCTGGTACATGATATTCGTTTCGTCGAGGACAACTGGGAGTCCCCCACTCTCGGCGCCTGGGGACTCGGCTGGGAGGTCTGGCTCAACGGCATGGAGGTGACACAGTTCACCTATTTTCAGCAAGTTGGCGGCCTCGACTGCCGCCCGGTCACCGGTGAGATCACCTACGGTCTTGAGCGCATCGCCATGTACCTGCAAGGCGTCGAAAGCGTCTACGATCTGGTCTGGGCCAATGGCCCCGACGGCCCTGTAACCTACGGTGACGTCTTTCACCAGAATGAGGTTGAACAGTCGGCCTTCAACTTCGAACACGCCGAAGTGGATGCCCTCTTCGGTTGGTTCGATACCTGTGAAAAAGAGAGTCAGCGCCTGATCGAAATCGGTCTGCCGCTACCCGCTTATGAACAGGTCCTCAAGGCCTCTCATACCTTCAACCTGCTGGATGCGCGTCACGCCATCTCTGTGACTGAACGGCAACGCTACATCCTGCGCGTTCGCTCCCTCTCACGCGCCGTAGCCCAAGCCTATTACCACAGCCGCGAGGCCCTTGGGTTCCCCATGCTGAAAGAGAACAGGGAGGCTGCCCACAATGGCTGATTCCAAAGATCTGCTGATCGAGATCGGCACTGAAGAACTGCCCCCAAAGGCCTTGGCAAAACTCTCCGCGGCATTTCTCCGCGGCATCGTTGAACAGCTGAAACAGCTGGGACTGCCACACAATTCCGTCAGACCCTACGCCACCCCTCGCAGGCTTGCCGTACTCATCGAGGCTCTTCAAACCAGCCAGCCCGATAAAGAGATCGAACGCAAAGGGCCCGCGGTCAAGGCCGCATTCGATGCTGACGGCAATCCAACCAGGGCCGCTGAAGGTTTTGCCCGCTCCTGCGGGGTGGACGTCGATCAACTGGAGACTCAAGACACCCCAAAAGGCGCGTGGCTGATCCACCGGCAGATCGAATTGGGCCGCTCCACCATCGATCTGATACCGGAGATCGTGGAAAAGTCTCTCGCCACTTTGCCCATACCCAAGCGTATGCGCTGGGGCAGCCGCAGTGAAGAGTTCGTGCGACCGGTACATTGGGTCGTACTGCTGTTTGGTGATGAGGTCATTCCCGGCCAAGTGATGGGACACACCGCAGGCCGCACAACCCACGGCCATAGACTCCACCATCCCGATCCGATTGAAATCGATACACCTGCAAACTACTCTGAACTGCTGAAAAGCAGAGGTTATGTCATCGCCGACATTGCGGAGCGCAAGGCCAAAATTGAACAGCAAGCCAGAGAGACCGCAGAAACCGAAGGTCTCCGGGCCGCCATCGATCCCAACCTGCTGGACGAGGTCACCGCCCTCAATGAGTGGCCGATTCCTGTGATTGGCAGTTTCGATGCGCGCTTTCTCGAGGTTCCCTCAGAATGCCTGATCCAGGCAATGCAGAATCATCAAAAATATTTCCCGGTTGTCGACGGGACAGGTGCTCTCCAACCCCGATTTATTACTATAAGCAATATCGACAGCAAGGATATTGAACAGGTTCGTTCCGGCAATGAGCGAGTCATACGACCCAGGTTCAGCGATGCCGCTTTCTTCTGGGAGCAGGATCTGAAAAAACCACTCGACCATCACATCGAGTCGCTGAAAAGCATTCTGTTTCAGAAAAAACTGGGGACGCTACACGACAAGAGCGGGCGTATTGCCTCACTGGCAGAATCCATTGCCGATCAAATTGGACTCGACAAGGCTCTCGCATTCCGTGCCGCGTGGCTCTGCAAATGCGACCTTATGTCCGAAATGGTAGGTGAATTTGCCAGCCTGCAGGGCACTATGGGACGCTATTATGCCGTGCGCTCAGGTGAGGACAACCAGGTTGCTCAGGCAATGGAAGAAGTCTACATGCCCCGGCATGCCGGGGATCGCCTGCCGGAGACCGACTGCGGTCGCACCATAGCCATCGCTGATCGCCTTGATACCCTGATGGGCATCTTCGCTATTGGTCAGAAACCGACCGGCGCCAAAGATCCTTACGGCCTTCGCCGCGCAGCTTTGGGTGTACTCCGCATCCTCATCGAGACCCCCATGGATCTCGACCTTGAACAGTTACTCTCCACTGCTGCGGAGGGTCTTGCCGAACAAGTGGATACAAAGGAGAGCCCGGATCAGGTCTTTGAATACATGATGGAACGTCTCAAGGCATACTACGCCGACCAATCCATCCCCACTGATTCCGTGGATGCGGTGCTCGCCCGCCGTCCCACCCGTCCCGCGGATTTCAATCTGCGGGTTCGGGCAGTCACTGAATTCCGCAAACTGCCTGAAGCCGAAAGCCTTGCTGCCGCCAACAAACGCATTCGCAACATTCTCAAGAAGACCGACGAGACCTTCCCCAAACAGGTTTCCAACGATCTTCTACAGGAGGCTGCGGAGAAGGCGCTTGCGACAAAGGTCGATGAGTTACAGCCCAAGGTCATTCCACTATTTGAGGAAGGCCGTTACACGGAAGGTCTGCAAATCCTCGCCAGTCTGCGTCAACCTGTCGATGATTTTTTTGACCAGGTCATGGTGATGGCGGAGGATGGAAATCTACGGAGAAATCGTCTTGCCCTGCTTTCACGGCTTGAGGGACTCTTTCTCAGTGCCGCTGACCTTTCACGCCTTCAGTAATCGAGACTAATTATGAACCCCGATTCATACAAGGATATGTTGGACGCCGTCCAATCCTTCCACGATAAGCACCGTTTCAGGGAGACCGGCGGCGAAGAGATGACCTATCGCATCTCGTTAATGGCTGAAGAGTTGGGGGAGATCTCTTCCTGTGTCACAAAAGGTAAGAGCAAGGAGTCACTTGCTGAGGAAGTGGCCGATCTGCTTATCCTTGTCATGGGAACTGCCATCGCCCAGGAGTTCGATCTCAAGCAGGCGTTTTGGGACAAGATGGAGAAGCTTAACAAGCGGGATTCCCGCATGGTCAACGGCCGCATCAGGGTCTCAGAATTCCGTGATGTCGACTGATACTCTTTGAGAGTAAGCACTTACTTACAATGAAAATCATCATCCTGGACAGAGACGGTGTCATCAACGAGGATTCAGATGATTTTGTTAAATCGCCTGACGAGTGGATTCCTCTGCCCGGCAGCCTTGAAGCGATCGCCCGTCTCAACCATGCCGGTTTTCGTGTCTTCGTCGCAACCAACCAGTCAGGAGTGTCGCGCGGTTACTTCTCCATCGACACCCTGAACAAGATACACAACAAAATGCAGACCTTGTTACAGAAACATGGCGGCCATGTCGATGGCATTTTTTTCTGTCCCCATGGACCGGATGACTACTGTGACTGCCGCAAACCCAAGCCTGGTCTCTACCAGCAGATTTCACAGCGTTCCCGGGCGCCGTTGCATCAGGTGCCCATCATTGGCGACTCTTTACGTGACCTGCAGGCTGCCATTGCCGTAGGCGCAAATCCTATCCTGGTGAGGACCGGAAAAGGTAACAAGACACTCTCATCATGTCCTGATGAGCTGAAAGATATTCCCGTCTACCAAAACCTCTCTGAGGCCGTTGATGCGCTTTTAACCTGATTGACATGCCATGACCTTTATCCGCTCCATTCTCTTTTTTATCTTTCTTGTTCTCAGTACTATCATCATTGCCGGTTTTGGCAGTATCTTTGGCTGGTTCCTCCCGTTGCAAAAACGCTTTTTCATCAGCAACGCCTGGAGCAGAGTCAACCTGGCGGCACTCTCTCTACTCTGTGGCCTCAACTATCGCGTTGAAGGTCTGGAGAACATCCCTGACAACAGCGTCATCATTCTCGCAAAGCACCAGTCCGCATGGGAGACCATCGCCTTTCTCAGCCTGATTCCAGTCAACAAGGCTTGGGTGCTGAAACGTGAACTGCTCAATGTGCCCATCTTTGGCTGGGCACTACGTCTCTTCCAGCCAATTGCCATCGACCGCTCAGCGGGTCGTAAGGCCGTGGCCCAGTTAATTCGTGACGGCAAAGACAGACTCGAATCCGGACTCTCGGTAATCATCTTCCCGGAAGGTACACGCACGGCTCCCGGCACGCGCAGACGCTACCGTATCGGCGGACCACTGTTGGCCGAAAAATCGGGCCACCCGGTCCTTCCTGTCGCGCACAATGCAGGCGTATTCTGGAGGCGTAGGGATATAAAAAAATATCCCGGTACAATCGATGTGAGAATTGGCCCAGTCATAGAGACAGATAGTCTCAGTGCCGACGAGATCAACGAAAAGGTCGAAGAATGGATAGAGAGTACGTTGGAGACTTTGCCGCAGGAGAGACAGGTGACAGGTGACAGGTGACAGGTGACAGGTGACAGCAGGATTATTGCGGGAGTATTTTTCGGGTTAAGAAGAAATTACCATATTTTGTCTCCGCCCTTGCAGGATGGTCACCTCACCATCGGGGAGGGAAAGGGAGGGTATCAAATGATACTGTCACCTGCTTCCTGAAACCTGTCACCTTTCTTCATCAAACATCCAGATTTTCCACCGACAATGCATGTTTCTCGATGAAATCTCTTCTGGGTTCAACCTGATCACCCATCAAGGTCGTGAAGATCTGATCCGCTGCGACAGCATCCTCAATACTAACCTGTAAAAGACGCCGTGCATTCGCATCCATGGTTGTCTCCCACAACTGCTCAGGGTTCATTTCACCAAGGCCTTTATAGCGCTGAACATGATGACCCCGTTTAGCCTCATCCAACAACCAGTCGAGTGCATGGCGAAAACTGTTGACTGGCTGGCTCTTCTCTCCACGTTTGACGTAAGCGTCATCGCTCAACAGATCGGTTAATTTCTGCCCCAACTCAACGATCTTGCGATATTCCACCGAGGAGAAAAAACTGAAAGGAATAAAACGATCAGTCCCGATTCCATGAACCTTACGGTTCACCATGATTCCTGCTTCGCCGCTTTCACTATCACCAAGCAGTCTCAGACTACAGGATTCAGCTACACCAAGATCCAGGTTCAATCTGGGCTCCAGCGCTTCTACCCAGGCCTGCATATCCACCTCCTTTTCACGCATATCTACCGTAACTTGAGGCATATAGATCAACTTTTCCAGCAGCATCCCATCGTAACGCCTCGATAAGCGACTAATCCCGGCTATGACTACCTGAAATGAGCGAGCCAAATCTTCAAGCCCCTCTCCTGCTAATGGAGGAGCCTCTGCCGTAACATAGAGGGCAGCATTGTCGAGTGCAGACTGCAGGAAATAGTTGTTTAGATCCTGATCATCTTTCAGGTACTGCTCCTGTTTGCCTTTTTTCACTTTATAGAGAGGGGGTTGCGCAATATAGATGTAACCCTCTTCAATCAACTCTGGCATTTGACGATAGAAGAAAGTCAGCAGTAAAGTTCTAATGTGGGCACCGTCAACATCAGCATCCGTCATTATAATGATTCGATGGTATCGTAGTTTTTCAAGATTAAACTCTTCTCGACCAATACCACAGCCCAGCGCGGTTATCAGGGTGCCGACTTCCACTGATGAGAGCATCTTATCGAAACGGGCCTTTTCCACATTCAGAATTTTCCCTTTAAGAGGAAGAATCGCCTGGCGTTTTCTATCCCTGCCCTGCTTGGCAGATCCTCCCGCTGAATCACCCTCCACCAGATAGAGTTCTGACAGCGCCGGATCCTTCTCCTGACAATCAGCCAGCTTACCCGGTAGTCCAGCGATATCCAAAACCCCTTTGCGCCGAGTCATCTCTCTGGCCTTTCTTGCTGCTTCTCTTGCCCTGGCAGCATCAATCATCTTGCCTGCAATCGTTTTTGCCTCGGCAGGGTTTTCCAATAAAAAGTCGTTGAGGTGTTCAGATAGCAGATTTTCAACGATTCCCTTCACTTCGGAAGATACCAATTTATCCTTGGTCTGTGAGGAGAATTTAGGATCGGGTACTTTCACTGAAAGCACTGCCACTAAACCCTCGCGGGCATCATCACCTGCAGTGCTCACCTTCTGTTTCTTTGAAAGACCTGAGTTCTCGATGTACTGATTAAGAGTTCTTGTTAATGCCCCTCTGAAACCTGCAAGGTGAGTACCCCCATCACGCTGTGGAATATTGTTCGTATAACAGAAGATATTCTCCTGGTACGACTCATTCCACTGCATCGCTATCTCCACGACAACATCATTCTTTTCTGCAGAGAAGCTAAATACCTGCTGATGCAGAGGCGTTTTGTTCCGATTCAAGTGCTCAACAAACGCGAGTATTCCGCCCTTGTATTCAAAGACATCTTCTTTGTCTGTCGCCTCTTCCTTGATAACAATACGCACACCCGAATTGAGAAAAGAGAGTTCTCTCAGGCGTTTTGCAAGAATATCGTAGTGAAACTCAATGTTTGTGAATGTTTCTGCGCTTGGCATGAAGGTTACAGAGGTTCCAGTTTTATCCGTCTCTCCTACCGCCTTCATATCTCCCTGCGGCACACCATGTGCGTAGTCCTGTTCCCATATTTTATCTTGGCGATATATTCTCAATTTAAGCTGTTCTGAGAGTGCATTGACAACGGAAACACCGACGCCATGCAGCCCACCAGAAACCTTGTATGAGTTATCGTCAAACTTTCCACCAGCATGCAGTACAGTCATGATGACTTCAGCAGCTGATCTTTTCTCCTCAGGGTGCATGTCTACTGGAATGCCGCGCCCATTGTCCTGAACAGTCACAGATTGGTCAGAATGGATCATGACCTTGATCTCATCACAATATCCTGCCAAGGCCTCATCAATTGAGTTATCGACCACCTCAAAAACCAAATGATGCAGACCAGTACCATCATCAGTATCGCCGATATACATTCCCGGACGCTTCCGCACGGCATCCAAGCCTTTTAGAACTTTAATACTCGATGAGTCGTAGGACATTTTCCACCTGTCAATCAGATTCTTAGGCCCCATTTCACGGACCCTGTATATAACGGTACATTATACAACGGGAATGGATATCAAAACGACAAAATCATTAACAAAGCATTGTAACTCGGACATTAAGATATGATTATGTGACTTTTAACTATTTTACTGCTCCGTGTTCCACGTGAAACATTTTTACTTCATTACTATATTTCCCGCTTGCAGTTTCGGCGTCTATTGCTGTAAAAAAAGATTGAAAGCCACTGGAATCAATAAGCGAGAGTAAAGAAGTAGTTGTTCTTAGATCCAGCTCAGCGGAGAAGTCATCCATAAGAAGAATGGGTTTGATGTTTGTGCGTTCTTTCTGTGCAATGAGCTGAGATAGGACCATCAATGTGGCAACAATCTTTTGTTGGCCACGGGAAAGAATCTCCCTTGCTGGCATAGAATTCACAGTTATGCGTATATCCGCCCTATGAGGCCCAGTAGTTGTAAAACCCGCTGACAGATCAGTTTTGACTTGTGCATGAAGAGAATCTTCAAATGAAAGTGATTTATTCCAGCCTTTGTAAAAGCTGAAGCTAATCAGTGGAACGCTAGGAAACATTGCAGCAAGAGACTGAAATACTGCTTTCCAGCAACTAAAATATTCTGTCCGCAATTGGTTAATCTGATCCCCGTAGTCGATTAATTGTGCATCCCAAACATTCCAGCCTGAATGACCAGAGCGCAATGAAGCGTTTCTTTGCTGCAGTGTTGTTGAATAGTGCCGCATCATTGAGATATACGAGTGTTCCACGTGAAACACTCCCCAATTCAAGAATCGCCTTCTATTGTCAGGACCCTCTTCAATCAGGCGATGAATTATTGGGGTGACTATCCCGATAGGGAGCAGCTTTGCGACTTCTGAAACACGGGAAACTGGTGTCCCATTGAGTTGTATTCTCTTTTTATTATTATCCAAACCAAAACCGATGCGCACTATCGAATGGTTTGTATTGTGAGTTTCAGAGTAGACGGAGAGTTTCTCTTTCCCCTCCTGAATGAGATTTTTCCCTCTAGTTTTCTTGAAACTTTTTGCCCGGGCAAGCAAAAATATTGCTTCGAGTAAGCTCGTTTTACCAGCACCGTTATCACCACAGAATATGTTAATCCCAGGCTGTGGAGATAAATCGACAGAGTCAAGAATACGGAGATTCTGGATTTGTAGTTTCGTAATGTTCAAGGTCAGGCGAAAAAAAACCGGCAATAGTTATCAATGCCGGTTTTCTCTCTTCACTAATATCAATTTATATTCTCATGGGCATGACAACATATCTGTTTCTACTGTTATCTTTCCCGTAGATCAACGCACTGCTGTTAGAGTCCTTGAGTTCAACAATAATTTCATCCTCTTTGATTGCTGAAAGTACATCAATGAAATAACCAACATTGAAACCAATCTTTATTTCGTCACCAGTGTAATCTACTTCAAGTTCTTCCTCAGCCTCCTCCTGCTCAGGATTATGCGCTTGAAGCTGCAGCGTGTTGTTATTGGCTGAAAAGCGGATTCCACGGTACTTTTCATTTGAGAGAATGGAGGCTCTGGACAAAGACTGTTTTAAAAGTGCCTTGTCAGCGCGAAGTTCTTTGTTTGTTCCACTTGGCATAACACGCTGATAATCAGGAAAGCGACCATCGATAAGTTTTGAGGTAAAAACAGCTCCATCCATCAGAATTCGAATATAGTTGGCACTTAGCTCAAGTTTAATTTCATCCTCACTATCTTTGAGCAATCTGCCCAATTCCAACACTGCTTTACGAGGTAATATGAGCTGAACGTCTAAGTCGCTATCTACAGATTTATTGCATTCACTCAATGCTAGACGATGGCCATCTGTGGCAACAGTTCTAACATCACCATCTTTTATTTCAAGCAACATCCCGTTTAGATAATACCGAACATCCTGCTGAGCCATCGCAAATTGGGTCTTCTCAATTAACTGTTTGAGCTCAGCCTCTTTAAGCGTAAACACTGAGCTACTTGCAGTCGGCTCGATTACTGGATAATCCTGTGCCGGCAATATGCCGAGGGAGAAACGACTCCGCCCGGAACGAATTTTCGCCTTGTCCCCATCTACCTCAAGAATAATGTCTGCTCCTTCGGGTAGAGCTTTACATATATCCAGAATTTTTCTTGCAGGGACAGTGAAGTCACCTTCTCCACTACACTCAGCAACTGCCTGCGTCCTGAGTTCAACCTCCAGGTCTGTCGCTGTTATCTGGATCTCATTGGATTTAACGTTGATAAGGATATTGGATAATATTGGTAGTGTTTGTCTTCTTTCGACAACACCAGCAATCCGTTGTAGTGGGTCCAATAGAGCTTCTCGTTTAGTAACTATTTTCATATTCTCGACCCAAGGTAGTTATAGTTAGTTTGTTTTATATATCTACTTATTATTATTATTAGGGACTGCAACTTATGAGGATAAGTCATATAACACGCTGTTTTTCATAGATTTTATAGCTTTTTTGGCTGTTCATGACAGTTGTGTAAGTTTGTGGTTTCCTGTCTATCTCTTGTGGATAAGTGGCCATTTTATTTTTTAGCATTTTTCTCAACATCTTATCCACACTAACTGCTTAGAGTCCTCAACAGGTTTGAGTAGTCCTCAGATATTCTCACATCGCTATCCCGCAGTTCCTTGATCTTTTTATTGGCATGAATGACAGTGGTGTGGTCCCTACCACCGAAAGCAGTTCCAATCTCGGGCAGGCTGTGATTTGTTAATTCTTTGGCCAGCGTCATGGCGATCTGCCTGGGTCTGGCGATGGAACGACTACGTTTCGCTGAGAGTAGATCTGAAGTGCGTATCTGAAAATACTCTGCAACTGTTTTTTGGATGTTGTCGATCGTGACCTGTTTGTCCTGTGCAGCGATCATGTCGCGCAAGGCATTTTTGGCAAAATCGAGATTGATACTAGTACCAGTGAAGGTTGAATTGGCGATAACACGCCGCAAAGCTCCTTCCAGCTCGCGAATATTGGAACGAATACGTTTGCCCATGAAAAAGGCAACTTCGCTGGGAAGTTCGGCTTTCAGTTGCAGAGCCTTGCTCTGCAGAATAGCGACGCGGGTTTCCAGGTCGGGGGGTTCGATTGCGACGGTCAGACCCCAGCCAAATCTCGATTTGAGACGCTCCTCCAGGCCACCAACCTCTTTGGGAAATCGGTCACTGGATAAGATGATCTGTTGTTGAGATTCGAAGAGTGCGTTGAAAGTGTGGAAGAACTCTTCCTGAGACCGCTCCTTTCCTGCGAAAAACTGAATGTCATCTATCAGCAGTGCATTGACGGAACGGTACTTACGTTTGAACTGGTCAATTGTGTTGTGCTGCAGCGCCTTAACCATTTCTGAAACAAAACGTTCAGAGTGGAGGTATATGACCCGGGCATTGGGATTGTGTTGCAGGATAGTGTTACCCACTGCGTGCATCAGGTGGGTTTTTCCAAGTCCGACCCCACCGTATATAAATAGAGGATTGTAGGCCCGACCTGGATTCTCGCCAATCTGCATCGAAGCGGCGCGGGCGATCTGGTTGGATTTTCCTTCAACGAAGGTTTCGAAGGTGAAGTTAGGATTGAGATGGCTCTCAATGTTCGGACTTCCCCTTGATGGAACAATGGTTTGAACACCAGTCCTGTTGGTTTGATGGTTGTTTCTCTGTTTGTCGGCAGCAGGTTTTTTCTTAGATCCGATTTCGATGGAGATGATAGGTGTTTGATCCGGAGAAATGGTGCCAAGATAGGTTTTTATGGATTCGAGATAGTGGTTGCGCACCCAGTCAAGTACAAAGCGGTTGGGTGCCAATAGCCGGAGGCGGTCGTTTTCCTCAACTACCTGAAGCGGACGAATCCAGGTATTGAACTGCTGAGGGGAAAGCTCCTGTTCGAGGTGCTTGCTACAACGTTGCCAAAGATCCAACTTGTTTGTCTCCGAATGCCAGCCACCGTAACCATCTGCTGATGATCCGATAGAATTATGTTGTTTGAGATGGAGATGGAATTTCTAACTGTTCTGGGATTCAAGTCTACTCTGCGATTAGAGACTTATCCACAGTTTCAAGGCTGTGGAGTGTCCGTTTTTTGTTCCGGGAATTTGTTGACAAAATAAGGCCGAAAGGTATATGCTGCGTCTCTTTTTTTCGTCCGTATTTTACGGGAACGCCCAGGCAATATCGGTATAGAGTTATGAAAAGAACTTTTCAGCCCAGTAATCTCAAACGCGTCCGTACCCACGGTTTCCGCGCTCGCATGGCCACACGCAATGGTCGTAAGGTGATCAAATCACGTCGTGCCAAGGGCCGCGCCTGTCTGACATCGTAATTTCTGTCCTTGACGGCAGTTCAGGGGAGTTTTCCCCGCAGATCAAGATTATTGAAACCCGACGAATATCGTCGGGTTTTTAGTCGGGCTGAACGTTCAACAGATAATCTTTTTCTGGTGCTTGTGAGAGAGAATGGCCTGGAGTTTGCGAGACTGGGTTTGGCCATTTCCAAAAAGAACACGCGCCGCGCAGTGGATCGTAACCGATTGAAACGATTGGTTCGAGAAAGTTTCAGGTTAAATCAGGAATTGTTGGCGGGTCTTGATATCGTGGTGTTGAATCGGCGTGGTAAATTGCTTATGGACAACGGCAGATACACGGCTTCATTATTGCAGCACTGGAAGAGGCTGGCAGAAAGATGCGCCATATCCTGATCTTCCTTGTCCGTGGATACCAGCTTATTATAAGCCCTTTCCTGGGAAATCACTGCCGCTTCTACCCAACCTGCTCTGCCTACGCGGTTGAAGCCCTCGAAAAACATGGATTTTTTCGTGGCCTGATGCTCTCTTTGCGTCGTGTCTCTCACTGTCACCCTTGGCACGAAGGTGGAATCGATCCGGTTCCAGAACCTACTGAAAAGAAGTCCCATGGATAATATAAGACTGATTCTCCTGTTTGCCTTTGCCTTCATCTGCCTGCTGCTTTATCAGGCATGGATGACCGATTATGGATCACCACAAGTTGTGGCGCCGCAACAGACGGCTGAAGTTGTGCCTGCTGCAACTGAATCGGCCGGTGTGCCAACCGCCTCGGTTACCCCTGGGGTCACAGCTAGTGGAAATGAGGCTGTTCCCGCAACAGTTGGCGTAACTGCTGTGGGCGGAAAGATAGTCAGGGTCGAAACTGATCTGTTGAAAGTGGAGATCTCCACGTTGGGTGGAACGCTGCAGCGCGTACGGCTGCTCGATTATCAGGTATCACCGGAGACACCGGAGCAAAAGTTTCAACTCTTCTCTCCGACGATGCCGAACCTGTTCATCGCCCAGTCCGGCATGATCGGAAGCGAAGAAGGCAAGGCCCCGACACACGAGGCCGAATATCAGATCGAACAGAGTGAGTACCGTTTGTCAGAGGATCAGGACACCATCGATGTGGCCATGACCTGGGCAGGCAGTGATGGTCTCAAGGTTACCAAGCATTTTATCTTCAACCGCGGCAGCTATCTGATAGATGTTACCCACGAGGTGGATAACCAGTCGGCGGAGCCCTGGGCAGCGAGAGATTATGCGCAACTGCAGCGTACGGAACCGACGGATCAGTCACGATTGACCACCTACACCTATACAGGTGGTGTCTACTACAATCCTGAAGCGAAATACGAAAAAGTCGATTTCGACGAAATGGCTGAGAAAGGACTTAATGTCGATTCCACTGACGGTTGGCTGGCCATGATCCAGCACTATTTCCTGGGTGCCTGGATCCCACCAAAAACGCAGATGGAGCACTACTACACTAACAGTCTGCCGGGACCGAAATATCTTATTGGCAGCTACTCTCCATCCGTGACTGTTGCCCCTGGCAGCAGCCACAGTTTCAGTAAACAGCTCTTCGTTGGTCCGAAGCTGCAGGACCATCTGGTGAAGGTTGCCCCTGGATTGGAGCTGACAGTCGATTATGGCTGGCTGACAGTGATTGCACAGCCGATCTTCTGGTTGCTAAAAAAGATCCATAGTTGGGTAGGCAATTGGGGCTGGTCAATTATCCTTCTGACCCTCATTATCAAAGCGCTTTTCTATAAACTGTCGGAAACCAGCTATAAGTCGATGGCCAATATGCGCAAGCTGACGCCGAGGCTTCAGGCCATGAAGGATCGTTTCGGCGATGACAAACAGCGCCTGAACCAGGCGATGATGGAGATGTATAAGAAGGAGAAGGTCAACCCCCTGGGTGGTTGCCTGCCGATTCTGGTGCAAATCCCTGTTTTCATCGCCCTCTATTGGGTGTTGTTGGAAAGCGTTGAGATGCGCCAGGCACCCTTTATTCTATGGATCGATAACCTATCGGCGAAAGATCCTTACTTCGTGCTGCCGCTGATCATGGGCGTCTCCATGTTCGTGCAGCAGAAGCTCAATCCGGCACCACCGGATCCGATGCAGGCTAAGATCATGATGAGTCTGCCCTTCGTCTTTACCATTTTCTTCGCCTTCTTCCCGTCGGGTCTGGTGCTCTACTGGGTTGTGAACAATCTGATCTCTATTGCTCAGCAGTACTACATCACCCGCAAAATAGAGCAGGCGGGATAGTTAGCAACGGCTAATCAAAAGTGCAGCCGCGAGAAACGATCGCTGCTGTTGCCACCCCGCCCGGCCGTGGCGGGGTCGGCATCATTCGGGTTTCGGGTCCGCGTTGTGTCGATGTGGCCACAGCGGTGACAGGTAATCTGCCGAATCCCAGGCATGCACAATTCAGCCGTTTTTCCGATGCTGATGGATCGACCATTGACGAAGGCATCTGTCTCTACTTCCCTGCACCCAACTCCTTCACCGGAGAGGATGTTCTCGAACTTCAGGGGCATGGTGGACCGCTAATTCTCGACCTGCTGCTGCAACGGGTGCTGGGGATCGGTGTTCGTGCCGCCCGTCCAGGGGAATTCAGTGAACGCGCCTTCCTCAACGGAAAACTCGACCTCGCCCAGGCTGAGGCGATTGCCGATCTGATAGATGCAGAGACCACATCTGCAGCCCGCCTTGCCAGCCGTACCCTGCAGGGCGTTTTCTCCGAGCGAATCCACAAACTGGTTGAAGGGCTCATCAACCTGAGGCTCTATGTTGAATCGGCCATCGACTTTCCTGAAGAGGAGATAGACTTCCTTTCCGATGGAAAAGTGAGCACTAACTTACAGTCAATCATTGATGAACTCTCAGCTGTACAGAAAAGTGCCCATACAGGACGGCTGATGCGTGATGGCATGACACTGGTCATTGCCGGTCGTCCCAATGCAGGTAAGTCGAGTCTGCTCAATGCGCTGGCAGAAAGGGATTCCGCGATAGTGACAGAGATCCCAGGCACGACAAGAGACCTGTTGCGGGAGCAGATACAGATCGATGGAATGCCGATCCACATCATCGATACGGCAGGCATGCGCGAGAGTACCGATCCGGTTGAACAGGAAGGAATACGGCGGGCGAAAAATGAGATCGATCAGGCAGATCGCATCCTCTGGGTCTTCGATGACAAGGATGACCCCAACCACCTCGCACTGGATCGAGAGAGTCTGCCTGAGCATGTTCCTCTAACTCTGATTAGAAACAAGATCGACCTGAGTGGTACCCCCCCTGCCCTGGTGGACGATGAGGGATTGACTGAGATTTTCATCGCCGCCAAATCCTCGCTGGGGATTGACCTGCTGAAGGATCATCTGAAACAGGCCATGGGCTACACTGGCAGTGTGGAAGGAGAATTTATTGCCCGTCGCCGTCACTTGAATGCGCTGGCAAACGCCATGAATCTTCTTCATCAGGGAAAACGGATGCTGGAAGAAACAGCCGCTGGCGAGCTGCTGGCGGAAGACCTCCGTCTCGCCCAGCAATCTCTCAACGAGATAACCGGGGAATTTACTGCTGACGACCTGCTGGGTCGCATCTTTTCCACCTTTTGTATCGGCAAGTAAAACGGTTTTTTCATCAGAAGTTTTTGTGAGAAGCGGTATGAGCGGCAAGACGCATTGGGAAAAGGTCTATAGAGAAAAGTCACCATTTGATGTCAGTTGGTACCAAAAAGCCTCAAGCATCTCCTTTGAGATGATGGAAAAGAGTGGGCTTGAGGGTCAACCGGCTATCATCGATGTAGGTGGTGGCGCTTCGGTACTGGTGGACAGACTGCTGCAGGAAGGGCTGAACAATCTCACGGTACTGGATATTTCGTCCACGGGCATGGAGTATGCCAAAGTGCGTCTTGGTGACAGGGCAACTTTGGTAAACTGGATAGAGTCTGATATCACCGAATTTGAGTCGCCGAAACAGTACGATATTTGGCATGATCGGGCGGTATTCCACTTTCTCACCGATGCAGAAATGCGCGAGAAATATCTGGGCGTGATGCGACGTTCCTTGAAAGTGGATGGAACTGTGATCATCGCTGCGTTTGCCATTGGCGGACCGACAAAGTGCAGTGGTCTGGATGTCGTGCAGTACGATGCCGAAAAACTGAAGAAGGTTATGGGAAGTGAATTTGTGCTGACAGAACAGCGTAATGAAAGACATATTACCCCGGCTGAGAAGCTTCAGGATTTTGGCTACTATCGTTTTCGCAGACAGGTATAGATACCGCTTGAGCCACCGTTCTTTCTATTGAATGAAAAAGCTGCCGCCGGTTATGGTTGCCAAGCAGCCGCTGAATAGAGGTTCAGTGAGCGTGTGGCAGCAAGAGCGTCTGCGCTGGCTGGATTTTGGCGATGGCGCAGTGCAGTCGATTATCGATCTTGATCATCCCGATCAACTGATCTCTCCTGTTTACCACGCCAAGTGAGTCTTCGACCTCGTGAAAGATTTTGGGACATCCCAGTCCCCAAAATCGACTCGGCCTTCGACAGCCTGTTTGTGCCCCG
>JAESPE010000007.1 GCA_016756835.1 gamma proteobacterium endosymbiont of Lamellibrachia anaximandri
GGGACTTGTATCTTTCGACACGCACCCACTGGGTAACACTAACCAATTTCATCCCTTATTGGGAATTCCGAGGCTCCGAGTTTAGCTCGGCACAAGGATCGCCTGGGTAGCTGCGGTTTGAAGCACCCATTCTCCGATGGGTTCGATAAGGCCGCTGACCTCTGCGATGGGGATGAATCGGTTGGGGGAGACCAGCCCCATACCGGGATGGTTCCACCGTATCAGGGCTTCGACGCCGATGAGTTTGCCGCTGATCAGATCGTATTGCGGCTGGTAGAGCAGAAAGAGCTGATTGAGTTCCAGTGCCCTGCGCAGGCTGATCTCCAAATCAAAAAACTCGAAGGCGGTTTCAGTCAACTTCTGGGTGAAAAAGCGGAAGGTGTTTCGGCCTTGCTCCTTGGCGCTGTACATGGCGGAATCCGCCTGTTTGGTCAATTGGCTGATTTCATCACCGTCATCGGGAAAGATGCTGATGCCTATACTGGCGGAGATCTCCAGGTCATACCCTTTTAGCGGGAAGGGTGCGGAAAAGGTCTTCAACAGGTTTTTTGCGACCTTGGCGGCATCTTCCGCTCGTTGCAGATTTTCGATGACCAAGGTGAACTCATCGCCGCCGATCCGGGCGATCATGTCCTCTTCACGGGCTGTCTGGCGCAGTCTATCCGCAACCTGGAAGAGCAGGTCGTCGCCAACATGGTGTCCCAATGTATCGTTGATGTTTTTGAAGCGATCCAGATCAAGAAAGAAGACGGCACCTCTGCGGTTGACTCGCTTTGAGCGGTGTATCGCCTGTTCCAGCTGTTCGTGAAACAGCGTGCGATTCGGCAGGTGAGTCAAAGGATCATGGGTGGCAATATATTCCAGCTCATCCTGGGAGCGCTTGAGTTCCGATATATCGCTTAGAACCAGGGCGTAGTGAGTTATTCTCTCAATGCTGTCTTTGACTGCGTTGATGCTGAGCCAAAGGTGGTAGGCCAGACCATTGGCGCGGCGGCTCTGTAATTCCCCGCGCCAGCTGCCCTTGGTGTCTACGATAGACCAGATGATGCGAAGTTTTTCCTCGCTAGCGCTGTTTTTCAGAAAGCGTGGTTCTTGCCCGACAGCTTCAGCTTCCAAGTGACCAGTGATATAGGTGAATGCACTGTTGACGAAAATAACCTGGTGGTCCCTATCGAGGATTACCATGCCTTCGGTGACGGCCTCGAATACCGTGGAGGCAAGCCGCTGGCGAACCTCCGCCTGTTTTCTGTCGGTGATGTCCCTGGCCAGGGTGATCACTGTTTTTTCTCCGTTGAGCCGCAACTTGGTCGGCGTCATGCGAGCCTCGAACCAGCGTCTGCCTGCCGGTACATCCAGTTCATATTCGAGGATCTGCACCTGCTGCGTATCCAGCGCTTTCTGCAGCAATGCCATGAAGGCGTCTGCAATCTTTGGGGGGAAGATCTCTTTGGGATGTTTGTTGATGATCTCATTCTCGGGACGGAAGAGTTTATCGTCCCTCGCCTCTGAGAAGGCCTCATGATAGATGCCCTGTGCATCCTGTAGAAAGAGCAGATCCGGCAGTGCGTTGGCGATCGCTCCCAATCGTGCCTCGGTTGAGTCTTTGAGTCGCTTATAGAGTTCATGCATCTCATCGGAGGAGATGGTCATGGAGCGCTCGAGGGTATAGCGATCCTGGTCCGACTGCCCATAGGCACGGTTGATGTGCTGCAGTAATTTACGCCACTGATCCAGGGTGGGGGGGGACTCTGAAGCAGGGTTGAGGCCGATCTTTTTAAGCTGCCGGCGCAACAGGCGGTGCATTATTCATCTTCCCAGATCAGGGTCAGGGTCATGGTTTGATTGTGCAGGTCGCAGCGTCCGCTGCTCAAAGGGGAGAGTTCGCCGTAGGAGTAGAAACCGATCTGCCTGGTCTCTCCGGGCAATCCCTCCAGGGTTGCCTCTATCTCCTCTTCGGTGCGCTCGCCGAGCACCAGCCTGCGTCCCACACAGCTGATGGCGATGCAGAGGACCGGGCCTCCGTGATAACGGCTGAGGTTGATCTCTTCGACGGCTGTGGCTGCGCCGTCGATCAGGCGGTCGAAATTGGCGCGCATGAGGCGGACGAAGCTGCCCTGTGGAATATCACCGGCGAAGGTGATCGACTGTTCGGTCTCGTCGACAGCCAGGATAGTGCGCACCTTGGGATCGTCTGTGCTCTCCTGGTCTCGCATGGAGAGTGGAAACAACAATCCAGTGGCCGGCAGACCGGAGGCACGCTCTCCAAGATAACGCTTGTAGATATCAAGTGCGGGTTGCCCGTCCAGTTCGTAGAGTATGTTGTCGACTGAACGGGTAACCTCCCGTTCATGACCCAGCAGATCCCATCCCCCTTTCGAGCCGTACCCGATGGAAATCTTGGAACCGTACAGGCCCAAAGCACAGATCAGGTTGGTGCTGCGAAGCCCATCATGCCAGACCCAGGTTCGCTCGAACCGGTCGTCGTCCCCAGCCAGACCGCCGGTGACGGTGATGTGCTTCGGCAGTGCGCTATTGATACCTTCGATCAGCTGGCTGCCGTTGACGCCGAGGCCTTCGGATAATATCAGTATGCCCTGAAGATCGTTGTCCAACAGCTCGGATGAGATTTGATGTCCCACGCGAGAGGAATCGTCGGTTTGTGCCAGCTCGGTGCAGGCAACCCTGAGGCGGGTCTCCCGAAAACGGAGTACTGCCACTACCAGACAGTCGAGGGAGAGTTCATCCCCGAATATCTCTCCGGCAGATGAGCAGCCGAGTATGACGCCTTGGGTGAAGTGCCCCTCCAGCCACGATACGGCGTCTTCGATGAGCGAATAATCGGGTGCCCCGAAAAATAGCACGAGGGTATTCGGGGAGTCGAGATTGTGGTCAGGTTCCCTGTCCCAGCCGTTGCCGGGAGTGAAACGGTAGGTTTCAAGTTCCATGGTGCAAGCCCAGATTAGACATAGATTGTTGAACAAGGGTACAACTTTTATCGGCTCAAATCGCCGAAACATTAGGGCTTTCGTTCTCGTGCCGAATTCGTGTCGGCGATCAAGGTGTACCCGGAAAGATTATGGGCTATTTTTTTAGTTTTATCACCAGTGTGCTGATACGGTTCTCTTTGGCCAGTTTGAGTGCTCCATTAAGCCGCTGATGGCTGTTGTAGGGGCCGCTGCGAACCCGGTGGTAGGTGTCCCGGTTATTGATGCTGACCTTTTGGATCTCCGTCTCGATGCCGATCAAGGCGAGCCTCGCCTTCATGCGGTCGGCGTCTGCATGTTTACGGAACGAGCCCATCTGCAGGATGTAGGAGACTCCCTGTATCGCAGCCGGCTTCTTGTTGGGTCGGGCCGGAGTGACGGGTTTTGCAGGCACCTCGATTTCGATGATCTCATCCTCCGGGATCACCACTTCCATTTCCGGCAGGATGGTATAGAAATCAAAACGTGGTTTAGGCACCTCTTGCTGTTCCGGTTCGGTCTGCCTGGGTTGCGTTGCCGTGGGTTTTGGCGGTGTAACCCCGGGGATGTGTCCCTCTGCCAGATCCTGGCCCAGCTTCAGCCATACCAGGCCCATGATGAATGCCCCGACGATGAATCCGGAAAAAAACCAGAGGCTGCAGCTGCCACTCTGTTTTTTGTTTTTGCGTTTTGGGGCGGCACGCCGCTTGTAGTCGACCATGGGTTACATGCTCTCCGGGGCGGAGACACCGAGCAGCTGCAGGCCATTGCGCAGTGCTTGGCGAGTGGCCAGGATCAGTTTCAAACGGGCGTCACGCAGGGCAGTATCATCAATCAGGAATTTGTGTGCGTTGTAGTAGGTGTGAAAATCGTTGGCAAGATCGCGCACATAGTGAGTGAGTTGATGTGGTTCCTCGTGGGTGGCGGCGGTTTCCACCACTTCAGGGTACTTGGCCAGGGTGACCAGCAGTGCCTGTTCGTGGGGCTCGGTGAGATGCTCCAGGTTCTCCGTGCCGCTGCTGGGCTGAACGTCGATCCCCTTGTCTGCGGCTTGGCGTAATACGCTGCAGATGCGCGCGTGGGCATACTGCACATAGTAGACCGGGTTGTCGCTGGACTGGGATTTTGCCAGATCCAGATCGAAGTCGAGATGCTGTTCACACTTGCGCATCACGTAGAAAAAGCGTGCGGCATCGGCCCCCACCTCTTTGCGCAATTCCCGCAGGGTGACGAAGGAGCCTGAGCGGGTCGACATAGGTACCTTCTCTCCGTTCCGGAAGAGGATGGCGAACTGCACCAACAGCACGTCGAGCTTGCTGTCGTCATCGCCCAGGGCTTTCAGCGCGGCACGCACACGGGGCACATAACCGTGATGGTCCGCGCCCCAGATATCGATCACCCGGTCGAAGCCGCGTTCCAGCTTGTCCATGTGATAGGCGATGTCGGAGGCAAAATAGGTGGTCTGGCCGTTGTCACGCACTACCACCCGGTCCTTCTCGTCGCCAAAGGCGGTGGAGCGAAACCAGAGGGCGCCGCCATCTTCGTAGACGTGGTCCGACTTGCGCAGGCGCTCGATCATCTTGTTGACCGCGCCGCTCTCCATCAGGGTGCGTTCCGAGTACCACTCCTCAAAGTCGACGCCGAACAGAGAGAGGTCGTCTCGGATGTCATCGAGAATGGTATTGAGCCCAAGCTCGAACACGAACCGGTAGCGATTATCGCCGAGCAGCTCCTTGGCGCGTTGGATCAGGGCGTCGATGTGTTTTTCCTTGTCGCCACCCTCCGGCTCGTCGGCAGGAATGTTGTCGAAGAGCTCCTCCGTGCTGTGGCGATAGCTGTCGCCGTGATCCCGGTGCAGGGTGGCGGCGATGTCCCAGACATAGTCGCCCTTGTAGCCGTTGGCCGGGAAGGTCAGTGTCTCGTCGCACAGCTCCAGATAGCGCAGCCAAACCGAGGTGCCGAGGATGTCCATCTGCCGTCCGGCATCATTGACGTAATATTCGCGATGCACCTCGTAGCCCACGGCCTCAAGCAGGTCGGCCACGGCGGAGCCGTAGGCCGCGCCACGTCCATGTCCCACGTGAAGCGGGCCGGTGGGGTTGGCGGAGACGAACTCCACCTGCACCCGTTTGCCTGTGCCTAAATTGCTGCGGCCGAATGCGGAACCCTGTTCCATGATCGCAGGTATCAGCTGATGATAGGCAGCTGGCGCCAGGTAGAAGTTGATGAAGCCGGGGCCGGCGATCTCGGTGCGTTCCACCTGACCGGAATCCGGCAGTGCGGCAACCAGTTTCTCCGCCAGATCCCGGGGTTTGCAACGGGCAATTTTTGCCAACACCATCGCCACATTGGTGGCAAAGTCTCCGTGCTTGCTGTCGCGGGTACGGTTGATATTAGGAACGGGGATGGCGTCGGCGGGGATAACGCCTTCGTCGGCAAGGCGCTCAAGCGCCCCGGTAACCAGAGCCTGGATCTGAGTCTTCATCGTTTTTGTTCGGTTTTGGACTGCGGAAAACAGGTAAGAATAGCAGGAATGGGGGAATCAGTCTGCGCCGGTGCGGGCCTTTGGGGTTCGGTAATATATTTAAATTGCGCGCCGGTTCCGCTACGCTTGAACCGGTCTACAGTGTTTTGCCACAACCAAGGATGGTTAGCTATGATTCCTCACCTATGTAGGCCCGATCAAGCGCAGCGGATCGGGCAAAGCCCTCTCAAGCGCAGCGGATCGGGCAAAGCCCTCTCAAGCGCAGCGGATCGGGCAAAGCCCTCTCAACTCATGAGCAACTACCGCCGATGCTACCAAGACGGTGGTTGTTATTTCTTTACTGTCGTAACCCACCATCGCCAGCCGCTGTTGGCCAGCCCGAAAATCATCGACAGACTGCGTCAGGGTTTTCGCCATATCAGGCAAAAGCATCCCTTCGAGATAGACGCCATTGTTGTCCTGCCGGATCACCTGCACAGTATTTGGCGTTTACCGGAAAATGACAGGAATTTTTCGACCCGCTGGCGGTTGCTCAAATATTATGTCTCCACTGCGGATGATCGAAAAATATGGCAGCCCCGTTTCTGGGAGCATCTGATTCGTGATGAACAGGACTGGCAGCGGCATATGGACTACATCCACTACAACCCGGTGAAGCATGGTTTGGTAAACATGCCGGCAGATTGGGAATTCAGCTCATTTCATCGTGCATTGAGGCAGGGGTTCTATCTTGCTGAATGGGGGGCGGTGGAGCCGGATTCCATTGTGGATATGGTGTTGGAGTAAGGTGTTGCCGGTTCCGCTGCGCTTGAACCGGCCTACATGTGCGGTATGTGCAGCGTCGATTTGTAGGCCCGATCAAGCGCAGTGGATCGGGCGATACGGCGGTTATTGCAGCAAAAATTGATCGATTGCTGCGATAAGCGGCGCTTCAGCCGCTTTCAGGCCGCATGGCCGTTCAGGTTCATCTTCAGGCCAGTCTGCCAATAGCGCATCAAGCGCACTAAGGGGTGACCAGCTACACGTTTCCAGTTGGGTCAGGTCATTGCGTAACAACTTTTCGTCTGCCGCCGCAAGCTTCCCCTGAAAGGTGAATTGCAGGATCTTATCGGCATCCTGTAACCAGGCCCGTAGATTCTCCCAGTTTTCACGCCTTTGCCGCGACAGCATCCGGCCATCTTTATCAAACAACCCCAGTTCGGCGGGCAAGGGTTCACCCTTCCGCTCTCCCCGTCGCTTTGCAATGGCAGGCTCTCCTGCCTGCTCCTCGAACCAGTCCCATGCGGCGTAGCGCAGGCCGAAAAGAGAGAGGGCAATAAGCAGAGGATCCAACACGGATTCGTGGCTTTTTGGAGTTATTTTTTTCGTCAATGACTGAAGTCGTTGACGCAGCATATTGCCCAGGCGATCATCTTTTGAAAGTAGTTCCGACAGCGACCACTCATCGAATGCCCTGCTCGAAGCCATGGACTCAACCAGCAACTGTGCCTGATAGAGTTGCAGGCTGAGGCGGGTGCGGGGCGGCAATTCTTCGGCAGTGTGAATGGCAAGCAGGACAGGGGGTTGGAAGAACAGATCCCAAAAGACAAGCTCTGGGTCGATGGCTTCACCCTGCAGCAGCCAGAGGTCGGGCGGCAAACGCTCGGCGACCGCAAGCCAGAGGGGTCCCTGGTCGGGCACCAGGGCATCCAGCGCTAATGCGGTGTTAGTGATCGAGATCAAGTATCCCCCATGGCTATCTTCTCGTACTCGAGTTGAGAATAATGTCTTATTCGGATCACGCTGGTTCAGCCAGCCAGCCATGACCTCGAGCAGTTCCGGCTCATCCACGGGTCTGCGATCCGGTGTTTCTGTGTTGGGTGTTAGCCAGTCGCTATGGATAATGAGGGTGAGCAGACTGTAGCTGTGGGCCTCTTTAAGGTCTTGAGAAACATCCCAGCTCTCATCGTCTTGCGGATTGGCCCAGCGTTGTTCGCCAAGTTCTTGCAGTCGCTCTTGGGCAGTGATATTGAACCCGTTGACAGGTCGGCAGATATGTTGCCAGAGTTCTTCATCGTCCCTTGTTTTCAGGAGTTCCATGAACTGCTGTTTTCCGGCTGCGGCCAGCTCCGTGCGTTGTTGGAGTAGTTCGGCCAATTTAAGCGTCGGGTGGAGCAGGGCCAGCCCGAAGGCGTAACCGAGCCAGGCCTCCCGTCTGTTGCGCCAGGGCAGTTCGTCGCCGATATAGGCCTTGTAGAAGAAGCTGGCGTCTGTGGTGCGGGTGGGGTCGAGCAGGCAGAAGAGTTCAAGGTGGCCCCGTTTCTGAGTCTGTTCAGCATAAAGCACCATCAACAGCAGGGCGACTTCGTCCCAGCCGGGTTGGCCGAGATTGGCAAAGAGTTCCTTTTTCAACTGATCCGTGAATTTCAAGATCCCCTTGGCCCCAGCCAGGCCCAGGAGGTGCTCGGCGCAGAGAAATTCCTGGAAGCTGAGGTGGGCGAACTGGATCTTTCCCTCGGCGGGTTCAACCAGCAGTCCCGCCGGATGCAGATAGTAGTCGAGCAGAACTCCGGCTTGATCGGGGTCTATGGATACAAAATCATCACCATCGAGTAGCTGCTCGATGGTTTCCACCATCTCCTCTCTTGACCAGACGATGCGGCGGTCTTCCGTCTCCTTTTCTTTGTGCTCATCAGAGCGCTGCTGGCTGCGCCAGGCAAGATGCCCCAATGCGAGCCGCAGTTCATCTTCCGGCCAGTGGGGCACGTCGCCGCCAGAGAGGGTGTAACGGCGTCTTCGGTTGCTCTCCTGGCGAACCAGGTAGAGTTCGATGATGGCGCCGTAGAGATCGGCGCGGCCCTCGGGCATGCGGGTGCGGGAGACATGCACCGAGACATCATGGTCAGGAAGATGGGGCGGCGGGCGAGGGTACGCAGATAGGGACGTTTCTCCAGGGCTTGCTGAAAACGCGCCAGTCCCTCCTCCATCTGGCGCTTCCACTCGTTGCGCAGTTGATACCAGGTCTCGATGAACTGAAGGATCTGGGGTCCGGCGAAGGGTTGCAGATAGCGCAGTTGCAACTGTTTTTCGCCAATTGCTGTTCCAGCTTTCCATTCAGCTCTTGGGACATTATCAAGGCCTTACCCATAGAGTCGATAACTTCCTCTTTCCAAAGACCATACACCAGGCCGCCGAGAAGAAAGGCGAGGCTTGAGATTGTTGTGGTCTGTTCTGTAGTCTTGGTCTTGGCGTCGGCAGCAAACGCCGGAAACTTGCTGAAATCGAGCCCCTGAAAGCCGTTTGGACGCCCGGTGACCCCGGTGTACGGCCTCAGCGGCAAATACAAGCACCTTCTCTCTCAATGCGTTGCTGCCGAGTTCATCGAGTCCGTCAAAGAGATAAAGCAGGGGGATGTTGTCGCCATCTGGGTTGATGCTCTGTTGCAGTCGCAGCTTGTCCAGCGGGTGATCTTTGTGGGCGGCTTCATCCGCCTCCCGCTCAAGCCAGGCCGCCACCAGTTGATCGAGGGTCTCAACGGCCTCGATTTCGGGAAGTTCTCTCAGGATAAGTGGGATCGGCAGGATGCCTTGGTTGCTCACCAGTCTCTCCCGCAGGCGACTGAGGCCTTGGCCGCAGAGCTCTATAATCAGCGCCTTGATCAGGGTGGTTTTACCGCTGCCCGGGCGGCCGGAGAGCGCCAGAAAGGGGTGTTCTACAATGCAATCCCAGGCATCCTGGCCAATGGCTCTCTCTTCATGCAGTGGCGTCTCCTGGTCCATCTTCTCATCGTCGGTATCCTCATCCGATAGATAGATTGGGACAAAGATATCCCGCAGGCTGACCGGTGGAGGATCGTCTTCGAACTCAAAGATGTCGAGGGCATCGTAGCGGCGCAGCAGCCAGCGAGTATAGTCGCCCCGTGCGCTGATTCTGGCGTTGTTTTCCAGGACGTCGTTCGATTTGCTCATAATGTTGATGTTGATGTTGATTCAGGGTCAGGCAGTGACAGGAAGTGGCTATCGAGGATGTCGTCTTTGTCGAAGACGGCTTCAAACAGGGTTTTGAAGGTCTCGTCGGAGCGTTTACGATCCAACCGGTCGATAAAGAGATTGACAGCCTGTTCGAGTTCCATGTTCCGGTGCCTGGATTCAAGACTTGATGGGGTCCCACGTAGTGTGGATTCGACAGTGTCCTGCAATACATGCGCGAAGGCGCGGGAGAACATCTCCTGGGCCAGCCGTTGATCAGGAAGTTTCAGACCCTTCATATCGAGAGGTTCAGTTTCAGATGCGCCGGTAATGGTGCGGTGCAGCAGTTTCAGCGTTTGTGGTTGACGCTCCAACAGTCGCCATACCGGTCGATGGTTGAGTCGGAGATACTGGAAGAGAATCAACTTGCGTAACAAGTCAGTATCGTCGACCTTCCAGCCATGTCCAAGCCCCAGTTCCCATGCTGCGCAGAGGCTGTTGGTAAAATTCTTGAGCTTGCGGGGATTGGGTTCAAGCAGATTTGTAATGTCTTCCGTACACTGCCGGGCCGTTGTGGAGTTGATTTTATGCTGCCTGAGTTGTTTGGCAATCTCGGTTTTGACGGCGGTTCGATTGGGTTGAGGGATTGCCAACGTGGCCTGGAAGAGCTTGTCGAGGTAGTCCCTGTTATCGTCTTCGGAGCGGTCTTGCCAGTGCCGGGAGAGTGTGCCGAGCAGGGCGGTATCATCCAGTCCGAGCACGAAGACACAGCGGCGGCTGCCGAGATAGAGTTTGATGCTCTCCAGCAGTGTGACGGCGACTGACTCTTCGCAACGGTCGAGATCATCGATGAAGATGATGAGTCGGGCGCCGGTTTCCAGTTCAGAAGGGTTATCTTTACCTGCGATAGTGGTGAGTATGTTTTCCACCGCATCCTGAAATAGCAGATGGAAGCGTTGACCATCACTCAACTCTGTAAGGTTTGGCGCTGCCTCGTTCCAGGCTTTACGCACGGAATCAGAGGCGCCGCGAGCGACATTGACATTGCGCCCTATAGAGAGGGTTGCGGCAGCATCGAGAACCAGTTCGATGAGTTTGAGTCCCGCCAATCCCCCGCCCGGTTGATGTTTTTTGCTTTCTCTTTGAGTTTAATCCAGGTGCTGAACTGGGTTCTGATTTCCAACAGCAGGGGAATCAGGGAGTTTTGTTCGTTCTGATGCTGCCAGGGTGAGAACCATATCGACAGGCACTGGCCTGCCGTTGATTTCAGACCTTCGCCCCATTCAAGTTTGCGTTTTCTTTTTGTGTTATCGAAAGCGAGGGCTTTCCAGTGTGCCGTTTCTCTTTCAGAGATGGCTTTTTCGAATGCCAGTCCCTGTTGCAGGGAGTTTCCTTTAAGGGTGGCGAAAGCTGTGCGCATGACGCTGGTCTTGCCACTGCCCCATTTGCCGGTTATGCCGAGGGTGAAGGGTGGGTCTGTATCCAGCGCCATGCGAGCGAGGATGTCACCCGTGCCGCCCAAGCCGAAGCTGTCGTCAAGATTCCACTGGTCGTTTTTGTATCGTCCCTTGGCTGCCATGAAGTCTCTCCATGATTAGATAGGGATAAAATACTTGAGTGCCGGGGATTTCGGTAGGGGTTTTCTTTAAGCGGTGTTGCCGGTTCCGCTACGCATGAACCTGCCTACATGGGATCTCGGTGGGAGCTTAAACGGGTTTGCCGGTTCCATCGCGCTTGAACTGGCCTACATGTGCGGGGATAGCTTCGTAGGCCTGATCAAGCGCAGCGGATCGGGCAAGGACGTTCGATTATGCTAAGGGGTTTCAAACGCCCCCATATCCGGTGCTGCGCCGTTGTATTTCAGGGCCACGCCCTGTCCTGCGTTCCAGGTCAGTGTACGGTCGAGGGTGATGGTGTGGCTGGCATAGTTGATCCCGACAATAATGGCAGTCTCACTACTACCCTGTAGCTGGATCTCATCCCCGGCCTCACCGTCGATGCCGAAACCGTCGTAGAAGTAACCGGCATCATCGACCACCAGGGTGGTGCCGCTACCGCTGCCCACAGTGGTGGTGAGGAAACGTCCGGCATCGATCATCGGGCTCGTGGATTCGAGGGTGAAATCACGGTTGACCTCGTCCACGAACTGCGGGTCCTGCTCCAGGTTGTTTACATAGAAAGCAGGTTTAGTGTTCTGCGCATCGACCAGTGAGATGCCGCTGCTGCCCCAGTGTCCGATCACATTATCCCCAACGTTGCCGGAGAAGAAGTTGTTGCTGTCGAACTGATAACCCGACATGTCGTTGCGGTAGACGTGCTGGTAGGGAGCGTCGGGTCTTTCGCAGTCTGTGTTTTTGTTGAGGATGTTGTTGGCGAAGAGGTTGTCCTCAAAGCCCCCCACTGAAGAGTCCATTGTGGTGATGCCGCCACAGAGATTTTTGTGGAAGACGTTGTTGTAGACCCGGTTGTGGGTGTTGAAACGGGCCTCCGGGCTGTAATTCTGCATGCCGAGACCGGAGTTGTTCGCATAGAAAACATTCTGGCGAATGATGCCGTTTTGGCCTGCATATTGGATGCCGTTGCCGCCGGAGGTGCTGTAATAAGCGTTGGTTTTGGCAAAGGTATTGCCTTCCACCAGATTGTACTTGGTGGCGTCGTGAATGGTGAACTCGTGATCGAAGCCCACATTGTCGCAGTCGTAGATCTCGCCGATCTTCTGGATTTCGTTATAGAAATAGTTATTGCGGATCACGTTGAAGTTGCCGCACTTGATCACCCAGAGCGTATGGCTTGCACGCACAAAGGTGTTGCCTTCAACCAGATTGTAATCCGACTTGATCAGGGCAAGGTTGTCTTGGGTGGAGTCCTCGATGGTGTTGTTGAGAATCTTGTTATGTGTCGACTCCTGAAAGAACAGGCCGGTCTTGGCGCTGGTGCTGCCGTGGCTCGCCCGCAGGAAGCTGTTGTACTGCAGGATGTTGTAATGGGCGTTGAGGGCATACATCCAGCGATAGACATCGTGAACCCGCAAGCCCTGCAGAATAAGGTAGTCGCGATTGGAGATGTCGATGGCCGGACTGAGGTCGGTGCCGGTGATCGTCGCCTGCTCCGATTCGTAGTTGCGATAGGTGATGTAGTTGCCGGGTGTGCCGGAGTTCTGCGGAATCAGCGCCTCATTGTAGTCGCCTTCGCGAATCAAAACGGTTTCACCGGCGACCGCCGCTGCGGCGGCCCCGCTCAGGTTGCGAAAGGCCGTGTCGGAACCCGCACCGCAGGCACGGCTGCCAACATCGTAATCGTTGCAACTCGACGCGCCGATGAGCGGGTCGACATAGAGGCTGTTGTCCCCGCCTGGCGCGGGTGCGGTGACGATGATCTGGAAGGCGTTCAGCGTTGCGCTCTCGGTACCGTCTGAGACAGAGATGCCGATATTGCTATAGTTGCCGGCCGTGCCTGTGCCAGGCGTGCCGGAGAGCTGCCCGCTGGCAGTGTTGAAGCTGGCCCAGGCCGGCTTGTTGACGATGCTGAAGACCAGGTTGTCACCATCCGGATCAGAGGCGCTGGGAGTGAAGCTGTAGGCTGTGCCCTCTGTGGCATTGCCGGCAGGTGAGCCGGAGATGCTCGGTGCTTGGTTTGTGTTGCTGACGATGATGGAAAAAACGGCCAGTGAGGTACTCTCAGTGCCGTCGGTCACGCTGATAAGGATATCGCCCCAGATCCCGGCATCATTGTAGCCAGGGTTGCCGAACAGTTGGCCGGTGGTGGGATCGAAACCGGCCCAGTTTGGTTTGTTGGTGATACTGAAGCTCAGTGCGTCACCATCCGCATCGGATGCGCTCGGGGTAAACGTATAAGTCGCTTTTTCGGCAACACTGGTGGCCGGTGTGCCGGTGATGGTCGGTGCGCTGTTGGCATTGCTGTTACTGCTGACGACAATAGTAAAGCCCGCCAGTGAGGCGCTCTCTGTGCCGTCGGTCACTCTGATGAGGATATTGCCATAGCTGCCTGCCGTGCCGGCGCCGGGCGTGCCGGATAGATTTCCAGTCGCAGTGTTGAAACTGGCCCAAGATGGCGGGTTGCTGATACTGAAGATCAGCGCGTCGCCGTCCGCATCGGATGCGTTGGGTGTAAAGCTGTAGGTCGAGCCTTCAGTGACACTGCTGGCAGGAGACCCATTGATGACCGGTGCCTGGTTGGTAGCGCCGCCGCCATCATTGATGGCCTGCAGTCCATTCTGGATGGCGCTGTCGAGGCGGGTGGTGCTGTCCGCAGGAAGCCCATTGCGAACGGTGGCGACGTCACTGCCGGCAGTGAGGGCAGCAAGATCGCTGTTGATGTCGTCGAGTGTTGCTGTAGGATCGAAATTGGTTGCTGTTGCCAGCGCAAGGCGGGTCTGCTGTATCAGGTCGCCGGTGATCAGCACGTGACCAGTGCCTGCCAGGGAGCCGGGCAGAACGGTGCCGATGGCGGCGTCCATGGACGGAGTGGCATCCACTCCGTTGACTTGAAGTTGGTTGATCATGGTCTCCAGCAGTACTGCGCCGGAGATGATGTTGGCCATGTCTGCGATCTGAGGTTGGCCATTGCTGCCATCCAGTTGGCCGTTGACAAGATCATCAGCCAGAAGCTCGATCAACTGATTGATATCGAGATTTGTGCCTGCATCGAGGATGGCATCGCGGGTGCGGCGCAGCCACTCCCCCATCGCTTCCGATGATTTTATGATCTGGGCGACATTGCTCTCCCCAATATCGGTGTGCAGCGGGTCGTTGACCTGCTGCATGTCCAGACCGAAAGCGAATCGAGTGAGGACGGTGTTCTGTGCAGTTTGCATGTTGGCGGCGCTGAGTCCACCAGGTAGTTTTTCCGCCAACGCCACGATCAGGCTGGAGTGGGGCGTCATGTTTGCCCTGGTTTCTCCCGGTGCCAGGATGGTGCTGCGAAGATTGAACTCGGGTGCGCTTCCGGAAACCAGGTCGGTGCCGCCAGTTGCTTCGACTGTGAGGGGGTAGTCTTCAGGCAGAACATCGACAGTGAAGTGGTAATCTGCCTGGGCGTCGGAGCTGGTGGTAGCCAGTACCTGGCCGGCAGTATTGCGCAGGGTGACCTGAGCGTTGACTACCGGGCCGTCGCCCACGCTGCCGACAAAAGTGGTTTTGGTGGCAGTTTGATCGGTTCCTTCGTCGGTAGTGCCGCCGCCACAGGCGGCAAGCAGGAGAACCAGTAGCGTGGTGAGGAAGGTTTTGGAGAAAGTAGTGTTTAACATGACTGCACATCTTTTTAAAAACTGGGTAGATGTCCATATTTAACGCCAGGTTCGCCGGAAAATTTAGGGAGCCGCTTCCATAAACAACAGAGGAAGCCTCCAAAATGTGAAAAATACGACCTTTTTCACATTTGGTCTGTGCGCCAGTTGGCCTTTTGCGGGAGTCGGCTGGTGGCAGCCCTTAATCCTGGTCTGGTTTCATGGATTCCGTCAGATTGTCATCGTGGTGTAACAAATTCCCGCTTTAATTGGGCAGTGACTCATTTTCTGGAACCTGAGATGGT
This sequence comes from gamma proteobacterium endosymbiont of Lamellibrachia anaximandri, assembly GCA_016756835.1. Taxonomy (GTDB): domain Bacteria; phylum Pseudomonadota; class Gammaproteobacteria; order Chromatiales; family Chromatiaceae; genus QGON01. The sequence continues at coordinate 14,946 of JAESPE010000007.1, forward strand.
TGCCCCAAAGATATTAGCTGTTGATGATGAACCCGCCGTGCTGGAGATGCTTCGTTTCGTTCTGGAGCAAGAGGGTTTTTTTGCCGTAGTGGCGGAGGATGCCAGCGGCGCCATAAGACAGATACGGCATTCGCCGCCGGATCTGATCCTGCTTGACTGGATGCTGCCGGGCATGAGCGGTATCGATTTGGCCTTCCGCCTGAAGTCGGATCAAAAGACCACATCGATCCCGATCATTATGCTCACCGCCAAGGGTGAGGAAGATGACAGGGTCAAGGGCCTTGACAGTGGTGTCGAAGACTATATAACCAAACCCTTCTCCGCCCGCGAGCTGATGGCGAGGACCCGCTCCGTGCTGCGGCGCATCTCTCCGCAATTCAACGAGGACAAGGTTGAGTGCAGTGAACTCTGTCTCGATCCGGTAAGTCATCGTGCGTCAGTGCGGGATAAGGCCGTTGAACTTGGGCCCACGGAGTTTCGTTTGCTGCATTTTTTTATGGTGCATCAAGAACGGGTCTACTCCCGCTCGCAGCTGCTCGAGCGGGTTTGGGGTACCAATGTTTATATCGAAGAGCGCACAGTCGATGTGCATATCCGCCGCCTGCGCAAGGCATTGGAACCTTTTTCGTTGGAAATTCTGGTGCAGACGGTGCGTGGTGTCGGTTATCGTTTTTCTCCTCAGTCCTGATATGGCACTGTCCCGTTCATTTGGGCTTTAGCGTTTCAGGGTAAACCCGACAGACTCCTAGAACATCTCCTGTGGATCGACATCCGCCGACCAGCGTACCTTGCGCGCGTTGGGCAGTCTCTCCAGTTGGGCGATCCACAGCCTGAGCCACTGCTGCAGATTGCTGCGATCATTGGCCTGGATCAGCAGATGGGCACGTACTTTGCCCGCTCGGCGTTCCATGGGCGCAGGAACGGGTCCCCAGAAACTCAGTTTGTCCGCCCCCGGAATCTGTAGTCCGGCAGTTGCAGCCATCTCCAGAAAATCGTTCGGATCGGTTTTTCCTGTCGCTTCCGCACGTAGCAGCACCTGGTAGCTGAAAGGGGGTAGTTCTGCCAGGCGCCGTTCTGCAAGCGCCTCTTGTGCAAAGGCCCCGTAGCCGCGACTGATCAGGGTGTGCAGTAGTGGATGGTCCGGGTGGCGGGTCTGGATCAACACGCGCCCCGGTTTGTCGGCGCGGCCGGCGCGGCCCGCCACCTGCATGAGTAGCTGCGCCATACGTTCCGAGGCGCGGTAGTCGGTGCCGAAGAGTCCCTGATCGATATCGATAATGCCAACTAATGTGACGTCAGGAAAGTGGTGACCCTTGGCCAGCATCTGGGTGCCGATGAGCAGGGGGAAATGCCCGGCGCGAATCCCTTCCAGCAGTTGTTCCAGGCTGCCCTTGCGCCTAGTGGAATCCCGGTCGATGCGGGCGATGGGTGTATCGGGAAAGTGCTGCTGTAGCGCGGTTTCGAGTCGCTCGGTGCCTTGTCCCAGCGGGCGCAGTTCAGGGCTGCCGCATTCCGGGCAGTGGGTTGGCTGGCGTCGTTGAAAGCCACAGTGGTGACACCAGAGCAGTTTGCCGTTGAGGTGCAGGGTCGTACGTGCGTCACAGCGGGGGCAGTCGGAGAGCCAGCCGCAGGCATGGCAGGTGATGACCGGGGCAAATCCACGTCGGTTGAGAAAGAGCATCGCCTGCTCTCCGCGTTGCAGGGTTTTGCCGATGTTTTTCAACAGCGCCGGGGAGAGTCCGCCATCTAGCCTGATATTCCGGATATCCAGCAGGTCCATCTTCGGCAGGCGGGCTCCCCCCACCCGCTCCGGCAGCAAAATGTGCCGATAACGCTGCAGTTCCACATTGCGCAGACTTTCAAGGGAAGGTGTTGCAGAGCCGAGCAGCACCGGACACCCTGCGCGACTGGCACGCACCACCGCGAGGTCCCGGGCGGAGTAACGAAACCCCTCCTGCTGCTTGAAGGAGATGTCGTGCTCTTCATCGACGATGATCAGTCCCAATTTCGGCATGGGGGTAAATACGGCGGAGCGGGTGCCCACCAACACCCTGACTGTCCCATCGCGAACTGAGAGCCAGTTGCGTTCGCGTTCTCCATCTGCGAGGCCCGAATGGAGCAGTGAAACGCTGCCGCCGAGTCGACGTTCGAAGCGACGGATCAGCTGTGGGGTGAGGCCGATCTCCGGTACCAGCACAAGGGTCTGCTCGCCGCGCTGGAGGGCCATCTCGATGAGCGAGAGATAGACTTCGGTTTTGCCGCTACCGGTAACGCCTTCCAGCAAAAAGGGGGCGAAATCGCCGAAGAGGGAGGCGACCTCTCCGGTCACCGCTCTCTGTGTCTCTGTCAGAGTGAGGCTGGCGGATGTGACTTTGTCCAGTTGATCGGCAGTTCGAGTCTCAAGCAAAACGGGTTCGACCCAGCCCTTTTGCCGCAAGGTTCGCAGTACGGCGCTGCATTCACCACACTTTTGTGCCAGGTGACTTGTGGTGAGTCCTTCTCTTGTGGCCGACAGGGCCTGCATGAGGCTCCGCTGTCTCGGGGCGCGCTTCAGGCTGGTGGGTTCAACGGCCCGGCCCGCCTGAGTCTGCCGCCATCCTTTGCGGCCGCTGCCGGTGGGTAGCGCACATTTGCGCAGTTTGACCGGCAAGGCGTGGAATAATACGTCCCCAAGGGGGTGCTGATAGTAGTCTGCGCTCCAGTGCAGCAGGGAGATGTCCTCTGCGCGGAGCAGGGCTTCCTGGTCGATGACCGTCTCAATCTCTTTCAGGCGGTCGATTGCCACATCACTATGGGAGGGGGTATCCCAGAGTATGCCGCAACGGCTGCTTCGGCCAAAGGGCACTTTGAGACGTATGCCGGGAGTGAGATCTGTCCCAATCTCCACTGTTGGAAGGTAATCGAACAAGGTGCGCAGGGGCCCAGGCAGGGCGACGCGGAGAAAGCGGTGACTCGTCATGCCGGGACTCTAACATTAGCCCAGGTCTTTCACGAGGCGAAACAAGTCAGTTTTTCGAACGAGGCGAAAATGGTGTCTCTGTCAGAAAAATCACTGACTTAGCGGTGAACTTTAGGGGTTGCGAGGTTTTTCCACAGAACCTGTGGATAACTCTGTGGGGGAATTTCGGGTGTTTGCTTCCAGGCCTTGAAAATAGTGGGGGTTTGTTAATCTGTGCAATATTTACACTATTTTGTAAATCACAAGTAAAACAATGGCTTACATAATATTGTCTGTTTCTTATTTGCAAAATGTGTCGAGTGGGAGGAAATTTCTGTAGAGAAACAGTCAGTTGTGAATAAGCAAGTCTATTTGACAGCGCGGGATGGTTGTTTCGGCAGGTTGTCAACCCTTTTCCGGCTGAAACGTTAGAGGGTATAGGGATAGGGCATCTGCGGCTTCTGGTGGCGGTTTCCACGTCCGTGCATAATCTACAGTGTGAAGTGAGCGTGGGGAGGCCGGAGTGGGGAGTCTGCTTTGAGGCAGGACCGAACGGAACAGAATCAGCAGGCGTTGGATGCATTTCTTGCCGGGGTCGAGCGACGGGCTTTCCTCATGGCACGGACCGCAACCGGACAGTCTGAGGAGGCGTTGGACCTGGTGCAGGATGCCATGCTTGCCTTTGTCCGTGGCTATGGAAAACGGCCGGAAGAGGAGTGGGGGGCGCTGTTTCACCGCGTGATGCAGAATCGTATCCGCGACTGGTATCGCCGTCATAAAGTTCGCAGCCGCTGGCGGGTCTGGCTCGGCGGCGAAGCGGCGGATGATCGGCGGGAAGACCCGATCCAGACTGCACCGGACCCGGCGATGCCGGATCCAGCCCGTACACTGGAAAGCAGCGATGTGGGGGATGCCTTGATAGAGGCGGTTGAAGCCCTGCCGCTACGGCAGCAGCAGGCATTTATTCTGCGCACCCTTGAGGGTCTTGATGTGGCGCAGACTGCGGCAGCGATGGGTTGTTCCGCAGGCAGTGTCAAGACCCACCTTTCGCGGGCCATGCAGGCGTTGCGAAAAAAACTGAAAGATCATTGGCCATGAACAGAGAGCAGGACAAGGCATTTTCAGACTGGGCGAAATCCAGGCTCGATGAGCAGATGGAGACGCTCGATGTAGACACGCTCTCCCGTCTGCGGCAGATACGTGCCAATGCGGTGCAGGAGGCTCAGCTGCATAGACGCACGCTGTGGAGTCGGGTTTTGGCCTTTGCTGGTGTGGATGGCGGGGTCAATGGCACGTCTTGGGTGTCTGCTGGTAGCTTGGCGATGGTGGCGATGCTTTTGGTCGTTTCCGTGTTGTTCTTGCAACGGTCGGGTGATGGTATCTCTCCGGATCTTCTGCCCGTCATGGAGATCATTGCCGCGGAGGATGAGATCGAGCTCTACGAGAACCTGGATTTCTATCGTTGGCTGGAGGCGGGTGCAACGGATGGTTCTGCATGAATTCGTCGAAAAGGCGTATGCCGATGGCACTCATCTGCTTTGGAATCCTGACACAGAGCGCCGTGGCGGAAGAGGCGTTGTCCATCGAGATGTTGGAGTACCTGGCTGTATGGGGAGAGCAGGAGGACGGCGAATTGATGGATCCGGTGGAGTTGCTGGAATCATCGCCGGAGCTGGAGCTGTTTATGTCGGAGGGCGCACAGCCGCTGGAGGGGGAACGAAGATGAAGAGATGCTTTAGTCTCGTGGTGTTGTTTTGCTGTCTCTCTCTGCTGGCTGGGCCGCTGCTGGCTGAAAGTGTAGCGTGGGAAGATCTGTCGCCTAAAGAGCAGAGGCTGCTGAAAGCAGTGGAGCCGAATTGGCATGCGCTGCCGGAAGAGAAGCAGAAGCTGTTGCGCAAAGGCGCTAACCGCTGGCACAAGATGACGCCTGAACAGAAGGCGAAGGCGAGGAAAAACCTGGCACGCTGGAAATTGTTGTCGGAGGGAGAGAAGCAGCAGCTGACCAACAAGTATGAGCTGTTCCGAAAGCTGAGTCCGGAACAGAAAAAAAAGTTACGCAAACGCCGGGAGTGGTTCAAAAACCTGCCGCCGGAAAAGAAACGTAAGTTGCGGCAGCGATGGCAAAAGCTAAAACATGACCCGCAAGCGGAACAGAAGATCAAACGCTGGCTGGATCGGCAGCCCTGATGCCCAACTGGCAGTCCATTGTTGATCATATCGGCGAGGCCATCGGTGAGCCTTTCAGTCCGGCCACCCCACGTTCCGTTGGCGGAGGATGTATCAACTCCGCAGTTAAACTCCAGGATGCCGAACGCACGGTTTTCGTGAAGTTCAATCGTGCGGCACTGCTCGACATGTTCGAGGCCGAGTCGGCAGGGCTGGATGAGATGGCGGCCACCGGCACCATTCGCATTCCACAACCCTACTGTTCCGGCGTGGTCGATGGTCAGGCCTACCTTGCCATGGAGTATCTGGAGTTGGGGCGCGGTGGTTCTGAGGGCGCCGCATTGGCCGGGCGTCAGTTGGCGAAGATGCACCGGACTGTGCAGCCTGCGTTTGGCTGGTGGCGGGACAACGCTATCGGCTCAACGTTTCAGTCGAACACGCCAGATGAAAGCTGGACGCTCTTCTGGCAGCGCCGACGCCTCGGTTTCCAGCTTGAGCTTGCCGGTCGCAATGGCTACGGTGGGGCACTACAGCGCATGGGGGAACGGCTTCTGTCTGCGTGTCCTGCACTGCTCGATCATAGCCCCAAGGCATCCCTGTTGCATGGAGATCTCTGGGGAGGGAATTTAGCCTACGATCTACAGGGGAATCCGGTTATCTTCGATCCTGCGGTCTATTTTGGAGACCGTGAAGCGGATCTGGCGATGACTGAGCTGTTCGGTGGATTCGGCGGCGACTTCTATGCAGCCTACCATGAGGCATGGCCGTTGGATCCTGGCTACTCAACCCGCAAGACGCTCTACAATCTTTATCATATCCTCAATCACCTGAATCTCTTTGGTGGCGGGTACCTGGGGCAGGCAAGCGGAATGATGGAGCGACTGCTTGCGGAGTTGGGTTGAGGTTGCAGTCTGGTAGAGGGTGTCTGGTAGGGGTTGAAATCAAACCGCCATCCTCTATGTCCATTGCCCACCGCTCTGTCCGGTTTGACTCCGGCACTTCTTAGTCATCAAAAACAATGCACTGTCGTATTTATGATACGGTGTGTCGTCAAATTCCAGGAGAGTTAAGGTAATCCCTTATTGCATACAGCGTATTCATTCATGTTTAATGCGGCACAAGATATACAAATAGCCCTCGATAAGAAGTGGCTAACTCAATAATACTCAGGCGGTTTTCAGTTTGAATGCCGTCCAACAGGAGGATGCATTAATGCAACTGCGCAAGCTTGTCGCCGCAATCGCGGTCGTTCCGGTACTTTTGTCCGCCGAGGCTTTTGCCGGCGTATCCAAGAATCTCCCCATGCCTACAGGCACACCGGATGCCAACGCCATCGCTGATCAGGTCTACTTCGTCAACCACTTCTATGCGCTGAAGAACTACGGCATCACCAAGAAAGGCAGAACGTTAACCGTGCTGATCAATAAGTCGCAAGGCAAGAAGCCGACCACCATTGCGCTGGAGCGGTATCTGAACAACGATTACAGTGGTGGGGCGATCAACGCAATGGATCTGGCGATCTTCCGCTCCGGTAAGCTGAGAGGCACCGGCATGTTGATCACTGACTACAACGATGAAAACAAGAGCCAGGCCTACGCCATCTGGTTGCCTGCGCTGCGTAAGATCCGCCGTTTTGCCGAGCCGGCCCACGATGATGCCTGGGGCGGCACCGACTTCACCTTTGGTGATGTCACCCTGCGCAAGCCGAAACATGAGAGCCACGAACTGCTGGGAAGCGAAACCTTTAACGACTGCTTGGGGTCCATTCCTGGCGTGAAGGTCAAGAATCTGAAAAATCCGCCTGAAGCCGCTTGCCAACACAAAGGCAAGGAAGTCTACAAGCTGAAGAGCACTACCAAGAAGCAGAACTGGTGGTATGACCATCGTGTCAGTTTCGTCGATACCAAGACCTTTGCCGACTACCGCACAGAATTCTTCAAGGGTGGCGAAAAGATCAAGGTGATCGATCGCAACTGGGTCAGTCTCGATCAGGATGATCCGCGCGCTCAATCCTGGGCCTACTGGTATGGCAAGACCTTCGCATCCGGCCATGAGACCTGGGCGGTGATTCCTGATGAGATTGTGAAATTCAACCAGAATTGGAAGCAGAGCAAGTGGTCGGAGAAGACGCTGCGTAAGATCAAGCGTTAATGACTGAGGCAGAAGCACCGAAGACGGTGTTTCTGCCATAAATTAAAGACGGGCTGCCCTACAGAGGCAGCCCGCATCAAAAAATTAGTCGGCACACCATGGGGATCCTGCTGCTGGCTACCTGCAAGATTTTGGGAGGAAATATGTATAAGCGCTCCGTGTTCTATCGGTCCATGCTGGCTGCTATGCTGCTGCCTGGTGCCGCACTGGCTGAAGTAGAAGTCAGTGGTTATCTGAAAAATGAAACTGCGGTCTTTACCAAGTCTGGACAGCGGACCGGTCAAGCCAAGACCATGCTGGACACCGCTGAACACAATGCCGGCGACCTGTTGAAGTTTGAGAACTCTGCACGCATCTTCTTCAATGGCGATATTGGCGAAGAGAGTTCATGGCACGGCGAGTTGAACCTGATCTACGATACTGAAGGTGTCGACGACTACAAAGGCCACGAGAGTTATACGCAGAATGACTGGTTTCGGGAGCTCTATCTCGATACCACCGCATTCGACTGGGACTTCCGTCTTGGTAAACAGCAGGTGGTTTGGGGAACTGCAGACGGCATCAAGCTGCTCGATATCATCAACCCCACCGACTATCGTGAGCTCAACCAGAACGCAATGGAAGATGCGCGCATACCAATCTGGATGATCAATGCGGAAAAGAATATTGGTGAGAGCGGCAATATCCAGTTCATCGTTTCACAGGTGGAGCAGAACAAGATCCCGGGGTTGAATGCATCCGGTGATCCCGAGCAGCCATTTCTGATGAAAGGCGTCGACTCCATTTCCGGCGGCGTCAATGGTTTTCTTAATGTTACCCCGCGCCTGGCTGCGGTGGCACAGAGCTTCAACAATGCGGCACAAGCCGGCATGTTGACTGGCGGTGTCCCGATTCCGAGCGGCCTGGTGGGCTTTGCCGGCCTGAGTGTGGATGGTTTTGCCAGCAACCCCGATCCGATTGGCGCTGGCGCGCCAGGTAGCATTCTGCTCAACCAGATCGCCCAGTTTGGTCTGAGCGATCCGACTGTAGCCGTTGATCCCAATGGCAACTTCTGGGTTACCAATGTGACCAGTGTCACCGGATCGGCGCCGTCTGATGTGAATTGGAGCGTGACTGAGGCCGCCTCCGCCTTCGAGTATATGGGCAACGCCACCTTCGCCACCTTCAACTCCTTTGCCGGGGCGGGCATGGCCGGTAGCAGCGCCGGTGCAGTCTATGAGCGCGACTATCCGGACACAGTGGATGCCAACTTTGGTACCCGTTATAAGGGCAGTACGGATGGTGGCTTAAACTTCTCCTTCAACTACTTCTACCATTACGACGCCAACCCCTTTGTGGATATGAGCTGGCGTGATGCGGTCACCAAGGAGACTTTGACGGTGCAGCGCGCCCAGTCGATGGACATCGGAGGCGGTGCAATGGCGCCCAACCCGGCAACCAATCTGACTGCGGACCAGGTCCCCAACTCTTTTGCACCGGATGGCTCAAATTCGGTATCCATCCTGTTGCATAACGCTGCGGGACAGTACTACGGCGCGATCGACCCAACCACCTTTGCAGCCAACACCAACACCAATACGGTGGAGATGGTGATGACGGAGAGACTGAATCGTATCCACAGTCTGGGTTCAGCGGTCGACTATGCACTGGATACAGAGTCGATGGGTGCTATCGTGCTGCGTGGCGAGTTCCTCTACAACAAGGATGAGATGCAGCCCGTGGTTGACAAGCGCCTGCTGGGTATTGGCGATCTCACCAGTTCGCTGCGCATGCAAGAGGCGGATATGTTCAAGTATGTGCTGGGTGCGGATATCACTGTAGCGACCAACATGCTGGTGAGCGCCCAGTTCATCCAGTTCTGGAACATGGACTTTATCGATGATAGTCGGACCTGTACCACGCAGGCAGGCAACAGCTACGACTGCTCTACGTACACTGGCGAAATGGCCACCATGCACATGAGCAACGGCCTGTACAAGGCGCATGAGTTCAAGGAGTTCTATTCGCTCTTCTTCTCCAAGCCCTTCGGTGGTTCCCAGGAGCACCGCTGGAACAACATCGTTATGTTCGAAGAGGACGGCGGCTGGTGGAATCGTTTCGATGTGGAGTACAGCTTCACCGACGAGATCATCGGTGCCTTCGAGTGGAACAACTATTGGGGTGAAGAGAATACGACCTTCGGTCAGTTCGCTGACTCATCAAATGTACAGCTGGGACTCAAGTGGATCTTCGAATAAGTTTCCTATGATATCTGTATTTTGATCTAAACTAAGGCAGGCAGCGGTAGATACCGCTGTCTGCCTTTTCTTTTTTACCCTTCCGGTAGAGGTCTTCGCTATGAGCGATGCTGCAACCAATAACAAATCGAATAACACATTGGCTGAACGTTATGCGGCGTTTGTAGTCCGTCACCGCAAGCCGCTGATGTTTCTGTTGTTGATAATGACGGTCATTACTGCATTACAGGTCAAGAATCTGGATATGCGTAATGACCCTGATACGCTGTTGCCGCCCAGCAACCGTTATGTCGCCACCAATCTCTATGCCGAACATAACTACGGCATGGGTAACCTGATGGTTGCCACGCTGCGGATCAAAGAGGGTGATGTCTACCAGGATTGGTTTGTCAACAAGGTACAGGAGATCCATGAAATCCTGGTCTCTCTGGATACCTCCCGACCCTCCAACTTCATCGATATCGCAGCGAAGAAGATCAAGTTTATGGGCGCGGATGAGAATGGGCTCGTTTTCAAACGGCTGATCCCTACCGAAGGCATCAGCAGCGACCCTGCAACGGCTAAAGAGCAGCTCGACTTTTTAAAAGAGGGTATCGAGACAAACCCCGTAATGGGGCCGATGCTGGTGGGGTTTGAAGACGCGGATGGCAATAAATGCGAATTTTCTGATCGCGTTGCAAAAAACTGTATCGCTAAATCGCTCTTTATCATCGGTGACTATACCGACGATGTAAAAGAGATCTACCTGCCGTGGGTACGTGAAGTGCGTGCCATGATGGATGAGCATGGTGCGGATGACCGCTATGAGCTGCTGGTAGCGGGTGAACCTTACTTCCTGGCCTGGATGCTGGCGGATCTGGTCAACAAATGGTGGCTCTTTGTCATCTCATTGGTGATCGTGGTCGCGGCGCTCTGGTTTGAGTTCCGCAACTGGCGCGGGGCGCTTTTTCCGATGCTTGGCGTGGGCGCAACCATCATTTTGACCCTCGGTCTGATGGGTTTTACTGCATTCAAGCTGACTACCATGATGGTGCTGACCCCGATGCTACTGTTGGCGATAGGTATTGGGCACTCGGTACAGGTGACCCGCCGATTTATGCAGGAGCAGGCGAAGGGGGTTGAGTGTGAGACCGCCGCCAAGATCTCGATCTCCCATACCATTGTTCCGGCCACGCTCTCAATCGTGACCGACATGGTGGGTTTTGCCACGCTGGCGACGGTGGATATCTCATTCTACAAGGCCTACGCCTATTTCGGTATGTTCGGCATGCTTACCCTGCTGTTCACAACCACAACGTTGATTCCGCTGTTGATGGTCAGCGTTCCCTGTAATAAGGCGGAAGCGAGTAGGGAAGAGGACGAGCTTGAACGGGGGTGGGAGACCAAGGTGGGGGGCTTAATCTCCGGTCTGCTGGCAGGACCGGGCAAATGGCTGCCGATCGGTTTTGTTGCCTTGATTGTAGGGGTTTCGACCTACTATAGCGGCATTCTAAACGGCACTTCCGACGATTTGATGCCTGGTGTGGAGAAAGGCATCAACTACTCCCGGGCTGCGTTCAAGGAGCAGTCAATCACCATTCAGCAGCTGGAACGTCTGAATGAGATCATGCCAGGTGTCATCTCTGTGACCGTGCCGATTCGAGGTAAGGAGCCGGTGGCGGAAACCTGTGTCGACGACCCCTTTCCTGAAGAACTCTTCGATATTGAGGATATGGGCGAGCGCTTGGCGCAGTGCGAGAAGTACAAGACAAAACTTGGATGCTGGGACCCAGACCCCTGTGGGGCGCAGGGTATTTTCAACCAGGCAGATGTGCTGGCGGATATCGAGGCGATGGAAGAGTGGATGCGCGCCCATGAGTTTATCGGCTTCACCGGCTCCTACGCACAGTACATTCGTCTCATCAACATGCTGTTGACCGCAGAGCCGGGTACCAAACCGGACATCAAGGATCTCTACATCCCGACCTCCGAAAAACTGCGTTCTATCGATCCGGATGATGACCGTAGCGGTGACGATATCGTGCAGCTCTTCAACGGCCTGCTGGAGACCATGACAGACGATGGCGACATGGACTCCTTTGTCACCCGGGATTGGAACGATGGTGTGGTAATGGGATTTGTCAACACCATGGACCCCAAGGAGACCCATCAGGTCACCATGGATATCCAGCAGTATATCGAGGACCACAAGAATGATCCCGGTTTCAGCAAGGTCAACTTTGGTTTGCGCGCGGGTCCGGTGGATGACCTGTCGAGTGATACCAATGAGTTATCTGTCGAAGGTCCCGATTATGTGAGGCCTGCGGTTGGTGGTTTCCTCGGAGCAACAGAGGCGACTAGGGAAGTGGCAGTTGCCAACTGGCTCTCCGGTCCCATGCTGACTGCGGCTGCAATCTTCGTCATCGCGGCACTGATATTCCGTTCGGTGACGGTTTCGGTGATCCTGATTGTGTTGCTGTTTATTACTCTGTACGCCCAGTATGGTCTTGGCGGCTATTTCACCAGCGTGCAGAACTGGTCCGGCAATCTCGCCTTCCATCTGCAAGTTGCGCTGAGTATCGCGATGGGACTGGGTATCGACTACGGCATCTACATGATCTCGCGGCTTCGTGAGGAGATGCAGGCCACAGCCGGTGACTGGACAAAGTCTCTGGAGAACACCCTGAACACTACCGGATCTGCGGTTATTATATCCGTGCTGGTATTGCTGGGCTGTTTCATCCCGCTGCTGAATACCGATCTGGCAAACACCTGGGGATTGGGTATCTACATCAGTGAGGCGCTTCTGATCGACGTGGTGACGGCGCTGTTGCTGCTGCCGTTGTTGGTGAAGTGGCTAAAACCAAAGTTTGTGTTTGGGGATAATTAGCTATTGAGCAGATGACTCCTGATCCGCTGTAAGCCCGATCAAGCGCAGCGGATCGGGTGTTTGCGAATTGCAGACTGCCGGTTCCGCTACGCTTGAACCGGCCTACACTTTGTCTTCTCTTTTTTGTTTCCCTGTGTGCGTCATCGGCTTTTTATGAGTGGCGTGGCGTCGGTCCCTTTTTGTCTGTTTTTGAAGATCTTTTTCGTTTGTTGCGCAGGAACTGCCGTAGCCTCTCGGCCAAGGGCAGATTCTTTATGGGGCAGGCCTTGCTGATTGGCGGTGGGGTAGGAGGGATCTTTTCCCATTTTCGCACCACCTGACCGTCGGCGAGTTTGATGAGACGGCTGGCAGCATTTTTAACATCGGGATCATGGGATGAGATCAGAAAGGTGGTGCCGAATTTATCGTTGAGCTGCTGTAGCAGACACATCAGTCGCTGACCTGTCAGCGTATCAAGGTTTGCGGTGGGCTCGTCGGCCAGCACGATCTTTGGGTTGGTTGCCAATGCCCTGGCTACGGCGACTCGCTGCTGTTGGCCGCCGGAGAGCTGGTCAGGTCTGCGGTAACCGAGATGTCCCATATCCACCTCACTCAGCCAGTGGTCGGCGATCTCCTCACTCTCCTTTTTATCCATTCCCTGTAGTTGGCAGACATAGGCGATGTTCTCTCTGGCACTTAGCACTCTGATCAGGTTGAATGATTGAAAAACAAAGCCGATATTGTGCAGTCGAAAGAGGGTGCGCTCGGTGTGATTCATGCCGAGAATATTTTCGCCATTGACGATAACCTCACCGTTATCGGCAGATTCAAGTGCGCCAATGACGTTCAGTAATGTGCTTTTTCCGGAGCCCGAACGACCGGCGAGAACAGCAAACTCCCCCCTGTCGATTGAAAGGTTGACGCCGTTGAGCGCAGGGAAAGGCATGCTGCCGACCCAGTAGCATTTATGCAGCTTCTTGACGGTGATGATAGCTGAACTGTTATCTGGCTGAATCATGGTCAGAAGGTTCGCAGGGATTGGCTGATTTCAATTTTTGTCGCCCTCCAGGCCGGATAGAGACCGGCGAGCAGGGCAGCGACCAAGGTGGTACCGAGTATCCGTGTGGCTGAATCAAGGGTCAGCAGCGGCAGTATGACAGGATCCATATAGAAGAACTTGAAGGCATTGGCGAAATAGGAGAGATCAATGCCGCCATCGGAAAGGTGTAAAACAAGTAGCCCGCCCACTCCGTAGCCCAAGGCGCCGCCGAGCAGGATCAGCATCACGGCCTCAATCAGCAGCATAAAAAAGATCTGCGACTTTCGGGTGCCGATTGCGATCATGATGCCAAGCTCTTTCTGTCGCTCATGCAGGGCGATCAACATGGTATTAAGGATCTCGGTGAGTACCAGTGCCACCACAACAAGTATGATGATAAGGCCATAGGCATCGCTGAATTCCAGCCATTGGCGAACCATCGGGTCGAGATCCTGCCAGGCAAGGATTTCATAACCATCACCGCTGAGTTCCTGATTGAACCGTTGCTGAAGGCCGGCAGTGTTTTCGTGGCTACTGGCTCTTATGACAATGTCGGTGACGGATTCTCCCATCTCGAACCAGGCCTGCGCGGCATTCAGGGGTATCAGTGCCAGCGTACGGTCAATCTGAGGTGCGCCGGTCTCGAGAATGCCGCGCAGAAAAAAGATCTCGGAGACCATCTCGCCGTTGGGGCGTTGCGCCATGAGTACGATCCTGTCGCCGATCTCAGCGCCTATGTTCTGGGCGACCGTGATACCAAGCAGGAGGTCGTGGGAAGTGCCGGGATTGAGCCAGCGGCCCTGTTTCAGTCCCCGGTGCATATGTGTTACCCAAGTCTCCTGTTCAGGATCGGTGGCCATGATCTGGACGCCGGCACTGCTGCCTCCAAGAGAGACCAGCCCGGAGGTGCGAATGCGCTGCGTCCAGCCTTGGATCTCCGGGGAGTCCTGGAGCAGCAGGATTATCTCTCCGGGCGCTTTGATATGGTCATTTGAGGTTCTGTGAAGACTCGAACCCGCTGGCATGTATCTGTACATGCCCGGTGAAACTGAGAATAAAGTTGTCCCTCATCTGCTCCAGCCAGCCATCATTGAGGGCACTGAGCAGGGTCAGTGTGGCGATACCGAAAATCATGGTTACCAGTGTGATGCCGGTACGGCGGGGGTTCCGTAGTAGGTTTCGCAAGGCCAGTGAGAGATAGGCTGTCAGCGAGAGGCGCTTCGCGTTAGACATTTCGCATCGCCTCCACCGGTTGCAGGCGACTGGCCTTCCAGGCCGGATAGAGACCGGCAATGATTGAGGCGATCAGGATTGCCCCCACAGTCGTGCCGAGATGGTCGAGATTGAGATGTGGATAGACCAATGAGTCGACGTAAAATCGTGAGGTGGAGCCCAACAGGATGGATAGATCGATACCGGTCGAGTGCGTCACGAGAACGATGCCGGTGCCAAAGACAATTCCTAAAAGTGTACCGGCAAGGCCAATAAACAAGGCTTCAAATACAAGCATTAGGCCTATTTCATACCGCTCGGTTCCAATGGCCATAAAGATGCCGAATTCACGGGTGCGTTCCAGCATCGAGAGCAGCATCGTATTGAGTTCACCGGCTAAAACGATGAAGAGTACGACAGCGAGAAAAAGGTAGAGAAAGCCGTCGTGCAGTATGATCCACTCATTCATGACGGGAAACATGGTGCTCCATGGCATGACCTCGACATTCTCATCCGACAGCGCAAAAATCAATTCATCCGTCAGTTGTTGAATCCTGTCTTCCGGGGTGCGCAGCACTATATCAGTCACTCCGTCAGGCATATCGAGCATCTCCTGCAGGGATTTGATATTGGTCAGGGCCATGCCTCGATCCAATCCCATCTCGCCGCTGGTGATGATGCCGACCAGTGTGAACTCTTCGGCCACAAGCGCGCCAAAACGATCATAACCGATCATCACGACCGGGTCGCCGAGATCTAGTTTGAGGTTGCGGGCGGTTGTGGCACCGAGGATGCAGGCGTACGCATCGTCTTCCTGCAGGAAACGCCCGATGGAGATGCGTTTTCCAAGATCAGTGATGGCAGGCTCTCTGTCTGCTTCCATGCCGATCAGCATGACGCCTTCAGTGGTTTCATCGGAGGCAGCCAGGGCGAAGGCTTCAAGACGTCGGCTCCAGCGCTTGACCCCAGCCTGTTCAACAGCCGTGATGATCTTGTCGGGGTTTCTGAGATGGCGGGAGAGTTCCGGTCTTTTGAAAAAACCTTCGTGATGGATCTGGATGCTGCCGATGATTGCGTCCTGAAAGTTCTGCAGCATGTTGCGGTGCAAGCCGTCATTGAAACTCCAGAGGAAGATCAATGCGCTGAGTCCTACCGCGATGGCGCCAACCGTGAGCATGGTGCGGCGCAGATGTCCCAGAAGGTTGCGTAGCGCAACGGCGTAGATGACCGGTTTTATCACAGGGTCTCCGTATCGTGATTGCTTCTATTGCGTGTCCGCCTGTGGATTCTTTTTCTTCATTGGCTCAAACAGATCAGGATCGAAGTTTGCATCGAACTTGACGGATTTGATCGTAATTGTCGTATGTTTGCCCTGTTTCTTTAGTGGCTCCATTACCAGGCGGGTGGGGATCAGCCGTCCATCCATCTCTTTGGGGGCTTCAAACAACAGCCGGCGCCCGGGAATCTTGTCTTTGCAGATGTACCTGATCTCCAGCGGCATACCATCGCCGCGAATGCGCTGTACGAGCATGTGCCAGGAGACAGTAGCGCTTTCGTTAGGAAAGGATTCTATGGTGATAATTGCCTCCGGTCCCTTCCCTTCGCGCCGTGCAATCAGATGAGTGTAGTCACTGATCAATGAATCTGCCTCCAGAAGATCCTGATTGTTGAAGTCAGAACCCATCCAGGCGTCGTGCATCATGGCAGGAGAGATGGCGATCTGGCGCCGCAGTTTCGGCAGGTACATGGAGAGTTTATCGTCGACTTTCAGAAATACTGTCCCTCTGGTTTTGCGTGGCGAAAGAATCTCCATGCGAAAGCGGTTGTTCTCGTAGTCGTCATGGCTGAGAAATTCCAGGGTGCGTTTCCAGTCGGGACGAACTATATCCACTTGATAAGTGACTTCCGTGGCCTTCGAGCGCATCAGGGATTCGCTCTTTTGTAAAAGGGCAACGGCCTCCGGATCGCTCTCTGTGGCAGATGCGGAGTGGCATAGAATAACCAGCGTCAGGAATCCCGCGATGCGGGAGAGTAATATTTTCATCGATTTCCACCTTATAAGCAGCATAGCTGCCAGCCATCCCTTGATTATAAGAGTTTGATAATATAAGTCTAGTTTATTGGCCTAGAGGGAATTTATCGACTGGAATGGAGTCGGTTCATCGCTTTTTGCAGCTCGCCATTCAGGATATCCGTGAGGCAGTCGGCCGCCTGGTCGAGGCTGTCGTCGATGGCTTCCCTGTCAGCTTTTAAAGGCCGGCCCAAGACATAGTTGACCACTTCACGCCGATCGTTGGGGTGATCGATGCCGATGCGCAGGCGGTGGAAGTCTTTGCTGCCAATGGCGCTCATGATATCCCGAAGCCCATTGTGTCCAGCGTGCCCTCCTCCTGTTTTGAGACGAATCTTACCCGCAGGCAGATCGAGTTCGTCGTGGGCAACCAGGATCTCCTGGGGCTGGATCTTGAAATAGTTAGCGAGACTGGAGACTGCCTGGCCACTGCGATTCATGAAGGTTGTCGGCTTTAAGAGCCGGCAATCGTGGCCGTTGACGTTGATTCGGCATGCCATGCCATGGTGCCGGGATTCGGATTTTAGCGGGGTGTTATAACGTTGAGCCAGCAGGTCGACGAACCAGAAGCCAGTGTTGTGCCGGGTTCCTTCATAATCACTGCCTGGGTTGCCGAGTCCGACGATGAGCTTGATGGGTTGAGATGACATGGGTGGGAAGTGGGTGAGGTGTTACGGGACAGGCCGTTGCCTGTCCCGTTGGTGCAATGCTTACTCAGGTGCAGTTTCGCCAACAACTGCCTCTTCCGTACCACCTTCCTCGTCTTCGTCCTCACCAGTGTGACCAACGTGGATCATAGCCACCAGCGAGTCTTCTCCGCCGCCGTGGGTGAGTTCAACGCCGTCAGGCAGTTGCAGGTCTGAGAGATGAACGCTGTCGCCGATATCCATCTCAGCCATGTCTACCTCGATGAACTCCGGCAGATCCTTGGGCAGGCAGATGATTTCCACGTCAGAGAGGCTGTGGGAGACGTTGCCGCCCATCTTCATTCCGGGTGAGTTCTCTTCGTTGATGAAGTGCAACGGTGCGTGCATGCGGAGCTTCTCATTCATATCAACGCGCTGAAAATCAACATGCATGATGAACGGCTTGGCCGGATGACGCTGCAGATCCTTGATAACGACCTGTTCACTCTTTCCGTCCAGTTTCAGATCCAGAATATGTGAGTAGAAGGCCTCATTTTCGAGGGCATGTGCAAGTTCATTGTGTACCATGGTGATCATGGACGGCTCTTTATCGGCACCATAGATGATGCCGGGAACCGCACCCTGGAGACGCAGGCGGCGGCTCGCACCTTTCCCTGCATCAGTCCGTGATTGCGCATTGATTTCAAAACTGACAGACATGTCAATCTCCTAAGTGATTAAATCGATTGAGTGATTCCGGACTCTTGCGACCAGATGCCGGAAATAACACGCCGACTTGCGGCGAACGCGCGATTCTAGCAGAAAAAAGGTTAAAGGCAAAAGGAGGCTGTGCCAGCAGGGAAGCCAAACCCTGTCGTTATTGGCTGAAGGGGTGTAGGCCGGTTCAAGCGTAGCGGAACCGGCAACCTCAAAAGCACTGCCAAATCCTGAATGCCCGATCCGCTACGCTTGATCGGGCCTACATGCTTGGCACAAGATTCAGGCAAGTCTTTGATTTTTCAGTCTTTAGTCTTTAATCAATAAACAGCGAACTGACCGACTCTTCATCGCTGATGCGGCGCATGGTCTCCGCCAGCAGTTCACCAATGCTGACTTGGCGGATCTTTTGGCAGCCTCTGGCCGCGGGTGACAGAGGGATGGTGTTGGTAACGACCAACTCATCCAGCACTGAATTGTTGATGTTATCAACCGCGGGGCCGGAGAGTACCGGGTGGGTACAGTAAGCCACGACCTTGTCGGCGCCGTGCTCCTTCAGGGCGCTTGCCGCCTGGCAGAGGGTGCCTGCGGTGTCCACCAGATCGTCGATCAGCACGCAGCTGCGGCCCTCAACCTCGCCGATGATGTTCATTACCTTGGCCTCGTTGGGTCGCGGGCGGCGTTTGTCGATGATCGCGAGGTCGGCATCATCGAGCCGTTTGGCCAGGGCGCGAGCCCGTACCACGCCGCCGACATCGGGAGAGACTACGATCAGGTTTGGGAGTTTCTGACGCCAGACGTCGCCAAGCAACAGGGGCGAGGCATAGACATTGTCGACCGGGATGTCGAAGAAACCCTGAATCTGGTCGGCATGCAGATCGATGGTCAAAACCCGGTCGGCGCCGGCGGTGGCGATCATCTTGGCGGCCAGTCGTGCGGTGATCGGCACGCGGGCAGAGCGGGGGCGGCGATCCTGACGCGCATAGCCGAAATAGGGGATAACGGCGGTGATGCGCTTGGCTGAGGAGAGGCGCACGGCATCGATCATCACCAGCAGTTCCATCAGGTTTTCATTGGTCGGCGCCGAAGTGGGCTGAACGATGAAGACATCGTGGCCGCGGACGTTCTCCTGTATTTCGGCCATGACCTCACCGTCACTGAAGCGACCAATCTGGGCCTTGCCCAGGGGAATGTTGAGATGGGAGACGATTTCGTTGGTAAGTTCCGGGTTTGAGTTACCGGAAAATACGGTCATGGCAGTGACGGGCACGGAGGAATCCCCTTGGTTGACGGAAAATGGCTGGGGTACCAGGATTCGAACCTGGGAGTGACGGGATCAAAACCCGCTGCCTTACCGCTTGGCTATACCCCAATAATTCTTTATGCCACTCAACAGCTAGTTAAACGACCCGTGTCAGCAGCGGTGATCGGTTGATCCCGCGCGCCACAAAACCCACAAAGTCAGCGGGCAGGCGATTAAGAACCGCCTCTGCTGTTGATGCATCCGAAAATGCGGCAAATACGCAGGCGCCGGTACCGGTCATCTGCGCTGGAGCAAACTGATCCAGCCAATCGAGTGCTGCTGCGACTTTATTATAACGTCGGCGCACTACGGATAGGCAGTCGTTTCTCCTGTCGCCCTCCAGAAAGTCGCGTATTCTGATGCGGGGGGAGTTGCGTGTCAAATCAGGTGCGGAGAATATTTCTGCGGTGGAGACGTGGCAGTCGGGCGCAAGGACAAGGTACCAGGGCTGGGGAAGATCCAGATCAGTGAGTGTCTCGCCGATGCCTTCCGCCCAGGCAGCCCGGCCGTGGATGAAGATTGGTACGTCGGCTCCCAGGGTGAGGCCGAGCTCTGCCAGCGTTGCATTGTCCAGTCCCGTCTCCCAGATTTGGTTGAGTGCTACAAGCGTGGTGGCGGCATCGGAGCTGCCGCCGCCCAGGCCGCCACCCATCGGCAGGTGCTTGTCGATAGAGATGGTGACACCCTGTACGGGCTTTGTGTGTTGTTTCAGCAGGTTTGCGGCGCGTACCGTGAGGTCGGTTTCCGGAGTCACGCCAGGTAGTGGTGTGGCGAGAACGATGCGGCCATCACTGCGTGGCTGGAAGTGGAGTTCATCCAGCAGGTCGAGAAACTGAAAGACCGTCTGTAATTCGTGGTAGCCATCGGGGCGGCGTCCAACGATACGCAGCGTCAGATTCAATTTGGCCGGGGCGGGCCATGCAATGCTTTCAGGCACGATGCTGGCTCAGTTGCCGGAGAGTCGCTGTTTGGTGGGGCCGATATATCGATTCTTCGGGTCCCGCTTCATTGCGGCGTCCCAAACCGCACGGGCCTCCTGCTTTCTCCCCATCATCCAGAGAACCTCACCAAGGTGGGCGGCGATCTCGGCATCCGGTTCCTTATCGGCGGCTTGCTGCAGAAATTTCAGTGCCTGTTCCAGGTTGCCGAGCCGGTACTCGACCCAGCCCATGCTGTCGAGGATGGCGACATTGCCGGGTTTCAGGTCGAGTGCCCTCTGGATATAGGCCTGGGCCTCCTGCAGGCGATCAGTCTGGTCGGCCAGGGTATAGCCTAAGGCATTGAGAGAGTCGGCGTGATCCGGATTGTCTTTCAATATGCGTTTCAGGTCTGCTTCAAGGATGTCGACGCGGCCGAGATCGGCACCGTTCAGGGCGCGGGCATAGCGCAGATCGATGTTGTCCGGGAATTTCTGCAGGGCGGTGTCATAGATCTCCATCGCGATTTTGTAATCACCGGCATCGCGCATAAGATTGGCTTCAATGAGAAAGAGTTTGAGGGCGTTTGTGGGTGTGGATGAGCGCAATTGCTGCAATATTTCACGGGCGCCATTCAGGTTGTCCAGGGAGACCAGAATGCCCGCCATGCGGATGCGTGCCTCAGCCCGCTCTTTGCCGTCGACCTTTTCATACCATTCGAAGGCCTTTTGAGGGTGTTTGTCGAGTTCTTCGATCTGTCCCAGATGCAGGGTGGACTGACTCCCCATTTTTCCCATCGACAGCAGGTGCTGAAAAAAGCCTCTCGCAGCTTTGAGTTCTTTGCGCTGAATGGAGAGCACTCCGAGCGCGTAGACGATATCGGCGTTATCGGGTTCCAGTTTGTAGAGTTTGCTGAACTCGTCGTGTGCATCGTCAAGCCGATGCAGATCCACCAGTGTGCGGGCGTATGTGATGCGGAGTTGAATATCTTTAGGTGATTGAAGGGCGGCCTTGGCAAGAACCTCAATACTCTCATCCTTGCGCTCCTGTACCATCAATGAGCGACTTAGCAGTAACAGGCCTTTTGACCAGTCCGGCCGGATTTTAAGGGCACGGCGAAGATAGTCTTCGGCAATGGCATGTTCCTTTGCATGGCTGGCGCTCAGGGCGAGGGCGTATAGTGCCTCCGGATCAGACGTATCCCGAGGAATGACCAGTTGCATCAGTTGCAGGGCGTTGTCTTTGCTGGTGGATTTCTCGGCGATTGCGGCCGCCTGAATATAGCCGGTTTGGCCTGCCTGATTGGCGATCGCAGCAACCTTGCTTAAATGCAAGACCGACGCCTGCCGGTTTTTAGCGCGAATATGGAGAATGGCGGCAATCTGATGGGCCTTTAGGGATTCAGGGTCTATCTCAATCCAGAAGTCTACGCTCTGCAGCGCCTTATCTGTTTGATGGCTAAGCAGTGCAAGTCTTGTCGCGCGTTCTGCGGCGGCAGGCGCCCGGCTGGTGCGGGCGGCATTGGAGGCGTGCTCATAGGCAATGTCGTGCTGGCCGCGCTGGGCTGCGATTTCAGCGGCAAGGATGTCGTAGATAATGTCCGGCTTGCGATCATCCATCGAGGCTGGCGGGTTTTGTGTCGGCGTCTTTGGTGGGGTCGTGATGGCGGTTTGCGGATCTGTTGTCGGTATCCCGGTGCAGCCGGTTATGATGAGTAGTGCGGTGGCTGCAAAGGCGGAAAAGGTCTGATTTTTCATTTGGATCTGCTGTGGCTGTCGGTTTTTCCCTGTGGGGTAGTTAAAAGGTAATCAGGCCTGCCTGCAAGCCCGGTCGTTTGAATTGGGTGAATCTAAGGGTTTTGAGTGAGCGTTGGTCGGTGTCTGTGTATAATTCGCGGCGCCCTGCGTCGGGTAATTTTGTTTTGCCTTTGTGTTGACTTTGTGTTTCCAAGGCGGCAGAATGCCCGGCTCGCGCTTGGAGGGGTTCCCGAGTGGCCAAAGGGATCAGACTGTAAATCTGACGGCTCAGCCTTCGGAGGTTCGAATCCTCCCCCCTCCACCAGATGTTATTGCGATGTGGCTGGAATTTGGTTTACATCGCAATGAGGCTCCTTACCTTAAGAAAAGGGGAGGATGAGGACCGAAAAAGGTTCGCCAAATTCGTCGGGAACGAATTTGAACGGCCGCAGGTCGGCCTCTGGAGGGGTGGAGGGCAGGATGCCCGGAATCATCCTCCCCCCTCTACCAGATTTTGAAGTTGTAGCGGTTTTGGTGAACGAAGCGTCGCTTGGCTGCGCGGGTGTAGTTCAATGGTAGAACTTCAGCCTTCCAAGCTGAATACGTGGGTTCGATTCCCATCACCCGCTCCAAATATAATGGGGGTCACATAACTCGGTGGTCGCCACGACGGCAGTGCCGCCGTTTAAATATGTTGTACGCCCGGCGGGACGGCAATAGAGAGTTTTGCCCAGATAGCTCAGTTGGTAGAGCACACCCTTGGTAAGGGTGAGGTCGGCAGTTCAAATCTGCTTCTGGGCTCCAGTTTGTCAAGGCGTGCGTAAGCGCGCGAATTTATCTTTGAAATAGTTAGAGAGACCTGGAGAGAAAACCAATGTCTAAGGAAAAATTCGAACGCACAAAACCGCACGTCAATGTGGGGACCATTGGTCACGTTGATCACGGCAAGACCACTTTGACGGCAGCGATCACGCTGGTGCAGGCCAAGAAGTTCGGCGGCGAGCAGAAGGCCTTCGATCAGATCGACAATGCTCCGGAAGAGCGTGAGCGTGGTATCACCATCGCCACCTCCCACGTTGAGTATGAGTCTGATAACCGTCACTATGCGCACGTTGACTGCCCGGGACATGCTGACTACGTAAAGAACATGATCACAGGTGCGGCGCAGATGGACGGCGCAATCCTGGTGGTATCCGCAGCAGACGGCCCCATGCCCCAGACGCGTGAGCACATCCTGCTCTCCCGTCAGGTAGGCGTACCCTACATCATCGTCTACATGAACAAAGCGGACATGGTGGACGACGAAGAGCTGCTGGAACTGGTTGAGATGGAGATTCGTGAGCTGCTCGACAGCTACGACTTCCCTGGAGACGACACGCCGGTGATCATCGGTTCCGCGCTGAAGGCGCTGGAAGGTGACGATTCCGATATCGGTGCCGGCTCCATTGCTAAGTTGGTTGAGGCCCTGGACACCTACATTCCTGAGCCGGTGCGTGCGATTGACGGTGCATTTCTGATGCCGATCGAGGATGTCTTCTCGATCTCCGGTCGCGGCACGGTGGTAACCGGTCGTATTGAACGCGGCGTGGTCAAAGTGGGTGAAGAGATCGAGATCGTCGGAATCAAAGAGACCGCGAAGACCACCTGTACCGGTGTCGAGATGTTCCGCAAGCTGCTGGATCAGGGCGAAGCGGGGGACAACGTGGGTGTGCTGCTGCGCGGCACCAAGCGTGAAGAGGTTGAGCGTGGCCAGGTGCTGGCGCATCCGGGATCGATTACCCCGCACACTCACTTTGAGTGCGAAGTTTATGTATTGAGCAAGGACGAAGGTGGACGTCACACCCCGTTCTTTGCAAACTATCGTCCGCAGTTCTACTTTAGAACGACCGACGTGACCGGTGCTTGCGATCTGCCTGAGGGCGTAGAGATGGTAATGCCTGGCGACAACGTAAAAATGACGGTAAAACTGATTGCGCCGATTGCGATGGAAGAAGGCCTGCGATTTGCTATCCGTGAGGGTGGTCGTACCGTAGGTGCCGGCGTTGTATCCAAGGTCATCGAGTAAAAGATAATGGCTAACCAGAGAATCCGTATCCGTCTGAAGGCGTTTGATCATCGACTGATTGATCAGTCTGCCAGCGAAATCGTGGAGACAGCAAAGCGCACTGGTGCGCAGGTGCTGGGACCGATTCCACTGCCGACGAAGAAAGAGCGGTTTACTGTGCTGATTTCACCGCACGTCAATAAAGATGCACGTGACCAGTACGAAATTCGCACCCATAAGCGTTTGATGGACATCGTCGATCCAACCGATAAGACGGTTGACGCATTGATGAAGCTCGATCTGGCTGCTGGCGTTGATGTCCAGATCAAGTTGAACTGAGGTTAAGAACCATGGCGATTGGAGTAGTCGGCCGGAAGGCCGGAATGACTCGGGTGTTCACCGAAGAGGGCGTGTCAGTTCCTGTGACCGTCATCGAGGTTGAGCCCAATCGGGTTGCTCAACTTAAAACGAAAGATACTGATGGTTATCGTGCTGTTCAGGTAACTACAGGTAACCGCAAGGCTTCCCGCGTGAGTAAGCCGGTGGCTGGTCATCTATCTAAGGCTAGTTTAGAAGCCGGTCGTGGTTTCTGGGAATTTAGCCTGGAAGATGGCGAAGGCGAAGGCATCGTGATCGGTTCTGAAATCAAGGCCGATATCTTTGAGGCCGGACAACTGGTCGATGTACGTGGCCGCACTCAGGGTAAAGGTTTTCAGGGCGGAGTTAAGCGGCATCACTTCCATATGCAGGATGCCACGCACGGTAACTCGATCTCGCATCGTGCGCCGGGTTCCATTGGCCAATGCCAAACCCCCGGCCGTGTCTTCAAAGGTAAGAAGATGGCGGGCCACATGGGTGACAAGCAGCGCTGCCAGCAGAATCTGGAAGTCGTTCGGGTCGATGGCGAGCGCAACCTGCTGTTGGTGAAGGGTTCCGTGCCCGGCTCCAAAGGTGGTGACGTTGTCATCGTGCCTGCGGTGAAGATGAAGAACAAAGGGTGAATCTGATGGATCTGAATGTAACTTCTGCTGGCGGCGACGCGCAGACGATCCAGGTATCCGATGATGTATTCGGTGCTGCGTATAACGAGGGCCTGGTTCACCAGGTTGTCACTGCCCACATGGCAGCGGCTCGGGCTGGAACCAAGGCGCAGAAAAATCGCGCGGCAGTTCGCGGCGGCGGAGCCAAACCCTGGCGTCAGAAAGGTACGGGTCGTGCTCGAAGCGGCACCATTCGCAGCCCCATCTGGCGCTCCGGTGGTGTGACGTTTGCAGCCTCCCCGCGCAACTTTGCGCAGAAGGTCAACCGTAAGATGTATCGCGGTGCGATTCGCTCTATTTTGTCCGAGCTGGTGCGCCAGGAGCGTTTCGTTACCGTCAATGAGTTTGCTGTTTCGGCGCCCAAGACTAAAGAGCTTGCCGGCAAACTGAAAGAGATGAATCTGAAAGATGTGCTGGTCGTTGCAGAGAATCCTGATGAGAATCTCTATCTGGCGGCGCGCAACCTTTATGGTGTCGATGTTCGCGATGTGAATGAGATCGACCCGGTCAGTCTCGTTGCCTATGAAAAGGTTCTGATGACTGAAGGTGCAGTGAAAAAGATTGAGGAGCGCCTGGCATGAACAATGAACGTCTTATGAAGGTTCTGCTGAGCCCACTGGTTTCTGAGAAGAGTGCAAACGCGGCGGATGCAAATCGCCAGTTTACCTTCCAGGTTGCCACTGATGCGACCAAACGCGAAATCGCCAAGGCGGTTGAAAAGATGTTTGATGTCGAAGTCGAGCGGGTCCAGGTGGTTAATGTAAAAGGTAAGGCCAAGCGATTTGGTGCTATGCAGGGTCGCCGTTCCGATTGGAAGAAGGCCTACGTTAAGCTCAAGCCCGGCAGTGATATCGACTTCGCCGGCGGCGCCTGAGTTAATTAAACGGGATTGGAATAATGGCAATCGTTAAAACAAAACCGACCTCACCAGGTCGCCGCTTTGTTGTAAAAGTGGTCAATACGGGGCTGCATAAAGGCGCTCCCTATAGCCCGTTGCTCGCAAAGAAGAGCAAGACTGGCGGTCGTAATAATAACGGTCGCATCACTACGCGTCATCGTGGTGGTGGCCACAAGCAGCGCTATCGTATTATCGATTTCAAGCGCAATAAAGAGGGTGTCTCCGCCGTTGTTGAGCGTCTTGAGTATGATCCGAATCGTACCGCGCATATCGCTTTGATTCGCTATGAGGACGGTCAGCGTTCATACATTATTGCGCCACATGGCCTTAAGGCCGGCGACGAAGTGCGTTCCGGTGCTGATGCGCCGATCGGCGTAGGAAACTGCCTGCCGCTGCGCAACATGCCGATGGGTTCGGTGGTGCATTGTATTGAGATGAAGCCGGGCAAGGGTGCGCAGTTGGCACGTTCTGCCGGTGCTTCAGTTCAGTTGATTGCTCGTGAAGGTGATTATGCGACCATTCGTCTCCGCTCCGGTGAGATGCGAAAGGTTCCCGCTGACTGTCGGGCAGTAATGGGTGAAGTCTCCAATCCTGAGCATAGTCTCCGTTCACTCGGAAAGGCCGGCGCGACGCGCTGGAGAGGTGTTCGTCCCACCGTTCGCGGTGTTGTGATGAATCCTGTGGATCACCCGCATGGTGGTGGTGAGGGTCGTACATCAGGAGGCCGTCATCCGGTTTCACCCTGGGGTATGCCGACGAAGGGTTACAAAACCCGAACCAACAAGCGTACCGACAAGATGATTGTTCGTCGTCGGAACCGTAAGTAATTAAATTAGGGGTTAGTGTCGTGCCACGTTCAATTCGCAAAGGCCCGTTTGTCGATCATCACCTGGCGAAAAAGGTGGAAGAGGCAGTAGCGCAGAATAATAAGCGCCCAATCAAAACCTGGTCCCGCAGGTCCATGGTTTTGCCTGAGATGGTGGGGCTTACCATAGCAATACACAATGGTCGCCAACATGTTCCGGTCATTATTTCCGAGAACATGGTTGGACATAAGCTCGGTGAGTTCGCGCTGACCCGTACTTATCGGGGTCATACTGCCGATAAGAAGTCCAGGTAAGAGGAATTCATAATGCAGGCAACAGCAAAATTGCGTCATGCACGTATGTCGGCCCAGAAGGGGCGTCTGGTTGCAGATCAGGTTCGAGGGCTCCCAGTCGAGCAGGCACTGAACATTCTTGCTTTCAGCAAGAAGCAAGGTGCCGTCCTGGTGAAGAAGGTTCTCGAATCCGCTATCGCCAACGCAGAGCACAATGAAGGGGCGGATATCGACGAGCTCAAGGTTGCAGTGATTGGTGTGGACGAAGGTCCAACCATGAAACGCATCAGAGCACGGGCGAAAGGCCGTGCCTCCCGAATTCTAAAACGCACCAGTCACATTACCGTGACTGTCGCCGACAAGTAACAGGTTAGAGAGGCCGATATGGGTCAGAAAGTACATCCTACCGGAATACGTCTGGGCATTGTTAAGGACTGGACTTCCAAGTGGTACGCGGATTCAAAGCAGTTCCCTGATCTGCTGAATATGGATCTTAAGGTTCGTGCATTCCTGAAGAAACGCCTGGCGCAGTCTTCAGTCAGCAGGATCCAGGTCGATCGGCCAGCCAAGAATGCCCACATTACCGTTCACACAGCGCGTCCTGGTCTTGTGATCGGTAAGAAAGGCGAGGATATCGATAAGCTGCGCGCTGTGGTATCCGACATGATGGGAATTCCGGTGCATATCAGCATCGAAGAGATCCGCAAGCCTGAACTCGATGCCCAATTGGTCGCCGAGGGCGTTGCGCAGCAGCTGGAGCGCCGCGTCATGTTCCGTCGGGCAATGAAGCGTTCGGTTCAAAATGCCATGCGACTCGGTGCCGAAGGTATCAAGATAAACATCGGTGGTCGCCTGAATGGCGCGGAAATTGCCCGTAGTGAGTGGTACCGTGAAGGCCGCGTTCCGCTACACACATTGCGCGCCGATATCGACTACGGTTTCGCTGAGGCGAATACCACCTACGGTATCATCGGTGTCAAGGTATGGATTTTTAAGGGCGAGATTTTTGGTGACGGCGAACTCGCTGAAGCTGCACCAAAAACAAAACCCGGCGCGAAGAGGTCGTAATCGATGTTGCAGCCAAAACGAACAAAATTCCGCAAACAGCACAAGGGTCGAAACCGTGGCCTTGCGGTCACCGGTAGCAGCGTCTCTTTTGGTGAGTTCGGTCTGAAATCAACCGGGCGCGGTCGTATTACCGCTCGCCAGATAGAGGCAGCGCGTCGAGCCATTACCCGTCATGTAAAGCGTGGCGGAAATATGTGGATACGGGTGTTTCCTGACAAACCAATTACAAAGAAACCTTTGGAAGTTCGTCAGGGTAAAGGTAAAGGTAATGTGGAGTACTGGGTGGCGCAGATCCAGCCCGGCCGCATGCTCTATGAAATCGAAGGCATTTCGGAAGAGCTGGCTCGTGAGGCGTTTGCGTTGGCATCAGCCAAGCTGCCGGTTCCCACTACATTCGTGAAACGGACGGTGATGTGATGAATGCGAACGAATTGCGTGAAAAGTCCACTGAGGAGTTGAACGTTGCTCTTGAAGAGTTGCAGAAAGAGCAGTTCAATCTGCGTATGCAGAAGGGCACCGGTCAGTTGGCGCGTCCCGATCGTATGAATACGGTTCGTAAGGATATCGCGCGTGTTAAAACAGTTATGAATGAACAGAAATCGGGCAGCGCATCATGAGCGAACAGGCAGCCAGTAACCGCACTCTAGTTGGCCAAGTCGTCAGCAGTGCAATGGATAAATCCATTACCGTTTCGATTGAGCGTCAGGTGAAACATCCGCTCTATGGAAAATACATACGTCGTTCCACGAAAGTGCACGCGCACGATGAGAGCAACGAATGCAACCAGGGTGATACGGTGATGGTCGAACAGTGCCGACCCTTGTCAAAGACAAAGAAGTGGCGGCTGGTAAAGGTTATCGAGCGCGCCAGCTGATCGGTAGGCAAAATATTTTGCCGACAGAGATTAATACTATTTAGGGCAGAACCATGATTCAGATGCAGACAAGCCTGAATGTTGCCGATAACAGCGGCGCAAAGCGGGTTCAGTGCATAAAGGTACTGGGCGGTTCGCACCGTCGATACGCCGGAATTGGCGATATCATTAAGGTTAGCGTGAAGGATGCGATCCCTCGCGGCAAGGTTAAGAAAGGCGACGTCTACAATGCAGTTGTCGTGCGCACGAAAAAAGGTGTGCGTCGTCCTGACGGTTCCGTGATTCGATTTGATACCAATTCTGCTGTACTGCTGAATGCTCAGTTGCAGCCGATTGGTACTCGTATCTTCGGACCCGTTACCCGTGAATTACGGAGCGAGCGATTCATGAAGATCATTTCGCTTGCACCAGAGGTTTTGTGAGGCGGCAGACATGGCAAACAAGATTAAGAAGGGCGACGAAGTTATCGTCGTCGCGGGTAAAGACAAGGGTAAACGCGGGACCGTCATTCGTATGATGGAAAACGGGCGTATCGTTGTCGAAAATATCAACATGGCGAAGAAGCACACCAAGCCAAACCCTAATAAGGGTGAGCCTGGTGGCATTCTCGATAAGGAGATGCCTTTGCATATCTCCAACGTTGCCCTGTTCAATCCCGCGAGCGGAAAGGGTGACCGTGCCGGCTTCAAGACGCTTGAAGACGGTAAAAAGGTTCGAGTGTTCAAATCCAGCGGCGAAGTCGTAGATATCTGAGGCAAGTCCGGCAATGGCAAGATTACAGCAACAGTACACTGACACTGTTGTCCAGCAGTTGATGGACAAGTTTCAGTTCCAGAGCATTATGCAGGTACCGCGCATCACCAAGATTACCCTTAATATGGGTGTTGGTGAGGCCATCGGCGATAAAAAGATCCTTGAGTTCGCAGTGAACGATATGGAGAAAATTGCCGGTCAGAAAGCGATTATCACTTATGCGCGTAAGTCCATCGCAGGTTTCAAGGTCCGCGAAGGCTGGCCGATTGGGTGTAAGGTGACTCTGCGCAAAGAGCGCATGTATGAGTTTCTTGATCGCCTGATCAATGTAGCAATTCCGCGTATTCGGGATTTCCGTGGTATGAACGGAAAATCCTTCGATGGTCGTGGAAACTACAGCATGGGCGTGGCGGAGCAGATCATGTTCCCGGAGATCGATTACGATAAAATCGATAAGCTGCGTGGGCTTGATATTACGATTACCACCACTGCACGTACCGATGAAGAGGGACGTGCACTGCTGGAAGCCTTTAAGTTTCCCTTTAAGAACTGAGTTTCGATATGGCAAAAAAGAGCATGATTGCACGCGAGAACAAGCGTGCCCGCACCGTAGCCAAGTATGCAGTCAGGCGTGAAGCGCTGAAGGCTGTCATAAAGAATGCTGACAGCACCTATGAAGAGGTTGAAGCAGCCGTTCTCAAGCTGCAGAAGATGCCTCGCGATGCCAGTGTTTCTCGGAAACACAACCGCTGCCGGATCACTGGTCGTCCCCATGGATTCTATCGTAAGTTCGGTCTTAGCCGTAACAAGCTGCGGGAAGCGGCTATGCGCGGAGATGTTCCTGGACTTGTGAAGGCAAGCTGGTAGAATACGCCGCTTTCTCCGGGCATTTTTGCCGGGATTAACTATATTTGGGTATCGCGTCGCAAAGACGGACTGACCCCAGGAGCTCGAAATGAGTATGTCAGATCCCATTGCGGATTTGCTCACCCGTGTCCGTAACGGACAATCGGCAAATAAGACTTCAGTCAGACTGCCGGCATCCAAGCAGAAAATTGCAATCGCCAACCTCCTGAAAGACGAAGGTTATGTGCAGGATGTCAAGATGGACGAGAGTGCATCCAAGCCGACCATGGTTGTGGATCTGCGATATTTTGAAGGGCGTCCTGTTATCGACCTGATTAAACGGGTAAGTCGTCCTGGTCTGCGCATTTATAAAGGCTGCGGTGATCTTCCCAAGGTGCGTAACGGTTTGGGTATCGCAATCATCTCCACCTCGAAAGGCATAATGACCGATCGTGCTGCCCGCGCTGCGGGACAGGGCGGCGAAGTCATCGCTGTCGTCGCGTAAGGGGTGTAAGAAGATGTCTCGTATAGCAAAAAGTCCAATTTCACTGCCGTCGGGTGTTGAAGTCAAGCTGGATGGTCAGAGTGTCTCTGTCAAGGGTCCCAAAGGCTCGATGGAGTTGCTCGTGAACGATCTGGTGGCAATCAATCAGAATGATGGCGTTGTCAACGTCTCTCCCAAGCAGGAAGACAAGTCTTCCTGGGCGATGGCCGGCACGATGCGCGCGCTCATTAACAATCTTGTTACAGGTGTCACTCAAGGGTTTGAGCGTAAGCTCGAGCTCGTCGGTGTTGGTTATCGTGCTCAGGCCAAGGGTAAAGTGCTCAATCTGAGTCTCGGTTTTTCCCATCCTGTGGAATATCCGGTGC
Source organism: gamma proteobacterium endosymbiont of Lamellibrachia anaximandri (assembly GCA_016756835.1). GTDB lineage: Bacteria > Pseudomonadota > Gammaproteobacteria > Chromatiales > Chromatiaceae > QGON01. The sequence goes on from JAESPE010000007.1 coordinate 46,399, forward strand.
CGGAGGGTATTGAAATAGCAACACCCTCACAAACTGAGATTGTTGTTTCGGGTACAGATAAACAGCTGGTTGGTCAGGTTGCGGCTGAAGTTCGCGCGTACCGTCCGCCGGAGCCTTACAAAGGCAAAGGCGTCCGTTATTCTGACGAACATGTGGTTCGTAAAGAAGCCAAGAAGAAATAGGGTTAAACGATGGATAAGAAACAATCTCGTCTACGTCGTAGTCGTCGGACTCGCGCAAAGATTCGTGAACTGGGCGTCCATCGTCTGGCCATTCACCGTACGCCAAAGCATATCTATGCGCAGGTCATTGCACCTACTGGCTCCGAAGTCCTGGTGAGCGCTTCCACTCTGGATAAGGGTGTTCGAGGTGAGCTCTCAGGCGCGAGCGGTAATGCGGCGGCTGCCTCTGTAGTTGGTAAATATATCGCTGAAAGGGCGAAAGAGGCAGGTATCGAGCAGGTTGCATTTGATCGCTCGGGTTTTCGTTATCACGGTCGCGTAAAGGCCTTGGCTGATGCGGCGCGCGAAGCCGGTCTGCAATTTTAAGGGTTCGAGGTTATGGCAAATTATAATGCAAAGCCGGAAGGCGATGATCTGCTTGAAAAGCTTATTAACGTCAACCGTGTCGCCAAGGTTGTCAAAGGTGGTCGCCAGTTCGGCTTCTCTGCTCTGACCGTGGTCGGCGACGGAGAGGGGCGTGTTGGTTTTGGTACCGGCAAGGCCCGCGAAGTGCCGATTGCCATCCAAAAAGCGATGGAAACTGCTCGCAAGAACATGGTTTCCGTCAAGATGAACGGCAACACGCTGCAGTATCCGATAATCGGCCGCCACGGCGCCGCCAAGGTCTATATGCAGCCTGCATCTGAAGGTACAGGTATCATCGCGGGGGGCGCCATGCGTGCTGTCTTCGAGGTGGTTGGTGTGCAAAATGTGTTGGCGAAATGTATCGGCACGAACAATCCGATGAATGTAGTCCGCGCGACGATCAATGGTCTGAAAGAGATGGCTGATGCTGAATCGGCTGCAGCCAAGCGCGGCAAGACTGTCGAAGAGATTCTGGGGTAACTCATGTCTGACAAGAAAATGATGCAGGTCACTTTGGTGCGAAGCATGAACGGACGACTGGCCAGCCACAAGGCTTGTGTGCGTGGCTTGGGATTGCGCCGTATGCACCAGACGGTCGAAGTTGAAGACACGCCTTGTACCCGCGGTATGGTGAACAAGGTTTCCTATATGGTTAAGGTCGAGGAGTCCTGAAATGCGACTTAATGGTTTACAGCCTGCTGAAGGCAGTAAGTCTGTCAAAAAACGCGTTGGGCGCGGTGTTGGCAGTGGTCTCGGCAAGACCTGTGGTCGTGGCCACAAGGGGCAGAAATCCCGTAATGGCGGCTTCCACAAGGTTGGATTCGAAGGTGGTCAGATGCCATTGCAGCGTCGGCTTCCCAAGGTTGGATTTAGCTCCAGGATCGGCATGGTAACTGCTGAAGTGCGTTTGAGCGAGCTGGCCAAGATCGAGGGCGAATCAGTTGATCTGGAGACGTTGAAGAAGGCCGGTGTTATCACCAAGGTGATTCGACGTGCCAAGATCGTTGCTTCCGGCTCGATCGAACGCGCCGTCACCGTGAAAGGCATTGGTGTAACCAAGGGTGCTCGTGCCGCTATCGAAGCGGCTGGCGGCAAGGTCGAGGACTAAATGGCTGGTCAAGGCGCTTCCATGATGAACTCGTTGGGCGGCATGGGCCGCCTGACGGAATTGCGACAGCGACTGCTTTTTGTTGCTGGTGCGTTACTGGTTTTTCGTATTGGCACGTTCATTCCCGTGCCTGGCGTAAATCCTGTTGCGCTTGCTGCGCTGTTTGAGCAGGCCCAGGGCTCGATCCTGGATATGTTCAATATGTTCTCCGGTGGAGCGCTTGAGCGTGCGAGTCTATTCGCGCTTGGCATCATGCCCTACATCTCTGCTTCTATCATTATGCAGCTGATGTCGGCGGTTATCCCCACGCTTGAGCAGTTGAAGAAAGAGGGTGAGGCGGGGCGCCGTAAGATTACCCAGTACACGCGCTACGGCACTGTTGTGCTGGCAACCTTTCAAGCGGTTGGTATCTCAATCGCACTGCAGAGCCAGACGGTTGGCGGAGAATCCGTCGTTGCCCAACAGGGCTTGGGCTTTATCGTCACTGCCGCAGTCTCTCTGGTTACAGGAACGATGTTTCTGATGTGGTTGGGTGAGCAGATCACGGAGCGTGGTATCGGCAATGGTATCTCCATGATCATCTTTGCCGGTATCGTTGCGGGTTTGCCTTCGGCGATAGGCGGTACGCTTGAATTGGCTCGTACCGGTGAGTTAAATGCGCTGACGATTCTTTTTCTGTTCGTCCTGGCAATCGCAGTGACGGGTTTTGTCGTCTTTGTTGAGCGCGGCCAGCGCAGGATTACAGTCAACTACGCGAAACGTCAGCAAGGTCGGCGTTTGATGGCGGCGCAAAGTACGCACTTGCCACTAAAGCTCAATATGGCAGGCGTAATTCCGCCGATTTTCGCCTCCAGTATCATCCTGTTCCCGGCAACGCTCGGGCAGTGGTTTGGCAATAGTGAAGATACGCGTTGGATCCAGGATATTTTTTCCAAGCTTTCCCCTGGTGAGCCGGTCTATGTCATGGCTTACGCGACAGCGATAATTTTCTTCTGCTTCTTCTATACGGCTCTGGTTTTCAACTCCAGAGAGACAGCGGACAACCTGAAGCGATCCGGTGCCTTTATTCCCGGCATTCGTCCAGGCGAGCAGACTGCAAAATACATTGATGGCGTGATGTCGCGCTTGACCCTGGCAGGGGCGATTTATATTACATCAGTCTGTCTGTTGCCTGAGTTTCTGATCGTCGGTTGGAATGTGCCCTTCTATTTCGGTGGTACATCTTTGTTGATTATCGTGGTGGTGGTAATGGATTTCATGGCGCAGGTACAAGCGCACCTGATGTCTCATCAATACGAAGGTTTGATGAAGAAAGCCAACCTCAAGGGTAGTGGCGGCGGTCTGGTCCGCTGACATCATTGATTATTTAACCATCTGTCAGCGATTGATGACGGTGGTTCACAGTTAGTTTAAATTGGCAGGTTAGCCCCGCCAGGCATGTGCAGCTTGATTATTACAGCCTGCACTGATGGGATTTTGGAGACAGGTTCATGAAAGTACGTGCATCGGTAAAAAAGATCTGCCGTAATTGCAAGATCGTTCGTCGCAAAGGCGTCGTGCGGGTCATCTGTAAAGAAGGCCGTCACAAGCAGCGCCAAGGCTAAAATCGCAAGGTGAATTAGTGTTTCCCGCTTGATTTATTTGGCGGGGGTGGGTACTATTAACCGCTTACGCTCAACGAAAGTCGCTTGAGAAGTTCAGGAGAATAGAGAATGGCTCGAATCGCAGGAGTCAACATTCCAGATCGCAAACACGCAGTTATTGCGCTGACATCGATCTATGGCATTGGTCGCACTCGCGCCTCAGAGATCTGTAAAGAGGTTGGTATTGAACCTTCTGCCAAGATCCAGGAGCTGAGCGAGGATCAGGTTGATGCAATTCGTGCCATCATCGGCAAGATCACAGTCGAAGGTGATCTGCGTCGTGAGGTTTCGATGAATATCAAGCGTCTGATGGATCTCGGTTGTAATCGGGGTATCCGTCATCGTCGTGGTCTGCCGCTGCGTGGTCAGCGTACCAAGACCAATGCGCGGACCCGCAAAGGTCCGCGTCGTCCGATCAAGCGTTAAGATTTACGCATAAACGAGTTCGCAGGAACAGATAATGGCAAAACCAACTGGCCGTTCCAAGAAGAAGGTCAAAAAGACCGTTACTGATGGCATCGCGCATGTACATGCGTCGTTTAACAACACCATCATTACCATTACCGATCGTCAGGGCAATGCCCTGGGTTGGGCCACTGCCGGCGGTTCCGGTTTCCGTGGTTCACGCAAGAGCACTCCATTTGCTGCGCAGGTTGCAGCAGATCGTGCAGGTCAGATGGTCAAGGAATTTGGGTTAAAAAATCTTGACGTCAACGTCAAGGGTCCTGGTCCTGGTCGCGAGTCTGCCGTGCGTGCTTTGAACAATGCTGGATTCAAGATTACCAGCATCTCCGACGTAACCCCTATACCGCATAACGGTTGCCGGCCTCCTAAGAAGCGCCGGGTCTGATTCTGGAGTCGTATCATGGCAAGGTACATTGGTCCCAAATGTAAATTGAGTCGCCGCGAAGGAACAGATCTGTTCCTGAAGAGCCGCGTCCGTTCCTTAGACTCCAAGTGTAACATGGAGAAGGTTCCGGGCCAGAGTGGCGACCGTCGTCGTCGCGTCTCTGACTACGGTCTGCAATTGCGCGAAAAACAGAAAGTACGTCGCATCTACGGTGTGATGGAGCGTCAGTTTCGCAACTATTATAAGGCTGCTGCGCAGCAGAAGGGTGCAACCGGTGAGAACCTGCTGCAACTTCTGGAGTGTCGTCTCGATAACGTCATCTATCGCATGGGTTTCGGCTCAACTCGTTCCGAAGCGCGTCAGCTCGTCAGCCATAAGGCGATTGAGGTTAATGGCAGGATCGTTAATGTTGCGTCCTACCAGGTAGCTGCCGACGATGAGATCACGATTCGTGAAAAGGCGAAAAAACAGGTACGCATCCAGGGTGCACTCGCATTAGCGGAGCAGTATGGTTTTGCTGACTGGGTTGAGGTCGACCCGAAAGGGATGAAGGGAACCTTCAAGCGAGTGCCTGACCGCGCGGATCTGTCTGCAGAAATCAACGAGCAACTCGTCGTTGAATTGTACTCCAAGTAAGGTCTGTCGAGAGGAAGATTCATGACTGAAAGTGTTACGGAGTTTCTCAAGCCGCGCATTGTGAATGTGCAGCCGATCAGCGAGACCCATGCAAAAGTGACTTTGGAGCCCTTGGAAAGAGGGTTCGGTCATACTTTGGGTAATGCGCTGCGCCGGATCCTGCTCTCCTCTATGCCGGGCTCTGCGATTACAGACGTTGAGATCCAGGAGGTCCTGCACGAGTACACCACGATTGAGGGTGTGCAAGAAGATGTGCTGGATATCCTTCTGAATCTTAAGCAGGTTGCCCTAGTGATGCACACGCATGAAGAGGCTACCCTGAAACTTCAGAAAAAAGGTCCCGGACCAGTGTTGGCAAGCGACATTACGCTTGACCATGATGTTGAGATTTCAAATCCGGATCATGTGATTGCAAATCTGACCAAGTCGGGCGAGATCAACATGACACTGCAGGTTAAGCGTGGTCGTGGCTATCAACCCGCTGCCACCCGTCAGGGTGCCGCTGGAGATGATCGCCCTATCGGCATGTTGCAGGTAGATGCCTCATTCAGTCCTGTGCGCAGTGTGGCTTATTCAGTTGAAGCAGCACGTGTAGAGCAGCGTACCAATCTGGATCGACTTGTTATCGAGCTGGAAACCAACGGTACAATCGATCCGGAAGAGGCGATTCGTCGTTCGGCCAACATCTTGCGCGACCAGCTTTCTGTGTTTGTTGACCTGCAGGCCGAAGCTGCCGAGGCGACTGCCGAACCTGAAGAGCCGGCAATCGATCCGATTCTGCTGCGTCCGGTGGATGATCTCGAACTCACCGTTCGTTCGGCAAACTGTCTGAAGGCTGAGAATATCTTCCTGATCGGCGATCTGATTCAGCGCACGGAAGTTGAGCTTCTCAAGACGCCTAATCTTGGCAAAAAGTCTCTTACAGAGATTAAGGATGTCCTTGCCCGCCGCGGACTCTCTCTTGGCATGCGCCTCGAGCGTTGGCCTCCGGAAGGCATCGACGATCAGTTTATACACTGATCAGCTAACACCGAATTCATTAACTATTAGATTTTAGGGAAGTCGATCCATGCGTCATCGCAAATCCGGACGGCAATTGAACCGTAACAGCAGTCATCGCCAGGCGATGTTTCGCAACATGACTGTTTCATTGATCAACCAAGAATTGATCAAAACCACTCTGCCCAAGGCAAAAGAATTGCGCCGTGTAGCCGAGCCTCTTATCACCATGTCCAAGAGTGATAGCGTTGCCAAACGCCGTCTGGCATTCGCGCGTCTGCGTGACGATGCCGCGGTCGGCAAGCTGTTCACTGACCTTGGTCCGCGTTACAAGGATCGTCCAGGTGGTTATTTGCGTATCCTTAAATGTGGCTACCGCGATGGTGACAAAGCGCCGATGGCATTTGTCGAGCTTGTCGACAGGCCTGTTGAAGAAGAATCGAGCGAAAGCGAAGATTAATAAAAAAGCCGGGTTAAACCCGGCTTTTTTATTGCCTGCCGTCTTACAGTGCCTAAACTGATTGCCACACTTACCGACTTTGGTGTGACCGGTCCCTATACCGGACAGATGCATGCCGCAATCCTGCAGTATTCAGAGCAATCCCGCGTTGTCGATCTGATCTCCGATCTGCCACGGTTCACTCCTGAGCTTTCCGCTTATCTCATCCCAAGATTAGCGGATCACTTTCCCGTTGCAACGGTGTTTGTTTGTGTAGTCGATCCAGGAGTAGGGAGCAGTCGTCTGCCGCTCATGGTTGAGGCAGATGGAAAATGGTATGTGGGGCCGGATAATGGCCTGCTTGCGCTGGTCGTGCGCAGGGCATCCCAATGCAGAATCAGGTCGATAACCTGGCGACCGAAAGTGCTATCCAACAGTTTCCATGGCAGAGACCTCTTTGCGCCAGTGGCTGCGAAAATTGTCGATGGTGAATCAGTTCAGGGAGACTCTCTGACGAATACACAGATAATGGGTTGCGGGCTTCCGGACGACCTGCCAAAAATTATCTATATTGATGACTTTGGTAACTTGGTTACCGGCATGCGTGCTGCTGCTGTCGACGAGGCTTCAGTTATTGCGCTGGAAAATCAGAGAATCAACGCTGGATTTATCTTTAGTGAATGCCCGCCGGGAGAGCCGTTCTGGCATGTAAATTCAATGGGATTGATCGAGATTGCCGTCAACCAGGGCAGCGCGCGGGACCACTTCGATGCAAGACTTGGGGATCCGATCAAAATTACAGGCGATTTGTAGGCCTGATCAAGCGCAGCGGATCGGGCAATGGATTCGGTAAAACCAGCAGTGTTTGCCGGTTCCGCTACGCTTGAACCGGCCTACCGTTTTCGCTCAAGCAGTGGTTTCAGATAGCGACCGGTATGGGATGCGGCTATACTCGCTACGGCTTCCGGGGTTCCGGTCGCAATGATCTCGCCACCTTTATCCCCCCCTTCCGGTCCCATGTCGATAACCCAGTCGGCAGTCTTGATGACGTCGAGATTGTGTTCGATGACAATTACGGTGTTGCCGTGGTCACGCAGACGGTGGAGCACTTCCAGCAGGTGTTTAACGTCATGAAAATGGAGTCCGGTTGTCGGCTCATCAAGGATGTAGAGCGTATTGCCGGTATCGCGTTTCGATAGCTCACGGGAGAGCTTGACCCGTTGCGCCTCACCGCCGGAGAGGGTGGTGGCGTTTTGTCCCAATGAGATATAAGAGAGGCCGACATCCATCAGGGTCTGCAATTTTCTCTTGAGGGACGGGACTGCGTCGAAGAACTCAAGCGCCATCTCCACAGTCATGTTCAACACTTGGTCGACAGTCTTTCCCTTGTATTTGACTTCAAGGGTCTCGCGGTTGTACCGCTTGCCTTTGCAGATATCGCACTGCACATAGATATCGGGCAGAAAGTGCATCTCCACCTTAGTGACGCCGTCGCCCCTGCAGGCTTCACAGCGCCCTCCTTTGACGTTGAAACTGAAACGCCCTGGTGAATAGCCGCGCGCGCGGGATTCAGGAGTGCCGGCAAAGAGTTCACGGATCGGTGTGAAGAGGCCGGTGTAGGTGGCAGGATTAGAGCGGGGAGTGCGTCCGATAGGGCTCTGGTCGATATCCACCACTTTGTCAAAGAGGTCGAGACCCAGCACCTCGTCGTGTGGTGCCGGGGATGTGTTGGCCCCGTTAAGAACGGCAGCGCAGACAGGGTATAGGGTGTCGTTGATCAGGGTCGACTTGCCGGAGCCGGAAACCCCTGTGACGCAACAAAATGTGCCGACCGGAATGGAGAGATCAATCGACTTCAGGTTGTTGCTGCGCGCACCTGTAACACGAAGTTGCCGTTTGGGATCGCTGGGTGTGCGTGTTTCAGGGATTGCTATCGACATGACACCGGCAAGATACTGGCCGGTAAGTGACTCGGTGTTTTCTGTGATCTGCGCTGCCGTGCCTTCGGCAATGATTCGGCCTCCATGCACCCCTGCGCCGGGTCCGATGTCTACCACATGATCGGCCATGTGGATCGCCTCTTCGTCATGTTCAACGACGATGACGGTGTTGCCCAGATCCCGCAGGTAGATGAGCGTTTTTAGCAGACGTTCGTTGTCCCGCTGATGCAAGCCGATAGAGGGTTCATCCAAAACATACATGACACCCACGAGGCCTGCTCCGATCTGGCTGGCGAGCCGGATGCGTTGTGCTTCTCCGCCGGAGAGCGTTTCCGCGCTGCGGTCGAGGGTCAGATAGTCGAGGCCCACATTGGCCAGAAAACTGAGTCGTTGCTCAATTTCACTCACAATCTTGGAGGCGATTTCGCCTCGCTTGCCGGGAAGTTCCAGCGAAGAGAAGAAACCGAGGGCCTTGCCGATGGGCAATGCTGTCAATCTCGGCAGATTATGATCCAGGATAAAGATGTGACGGGCTGCTTCATTGAGACGCGTACCGTCACACTCAGGGCAGGATTGGCTTGATATATAGCGTGCAAGCTCCTCGCGCACCGCGTTGGATTCGGTCTCCCGATAGCGGCGTTCCATATTGCGGATAATTCCTTCGAAGGGGTGGGTCTTGGTAGTGGAGCGGCCCCGTTCGTTGAAGTAGCTGAACTTGATGGACTCCCGCTTGCTGCCGTAGAGAATAACTTTGCGCGTCTTTTCCGGCAGCTCCTCCCAAGGTGTTTCGGGATCAAAATCGTAGTGGTGGCCCAGAGAGGTGATCATCTGGTAGTAGTAGGCATTGCGGCGATCCCAGCCTCGTACGGCGCCGCCAGCCAGAGGGAGTTCGGGGTGGGCGACCGCCTTCTCCGGGTCAAAAAACTGCTCTACTCCCAGGCCGTCGCAGGTGGGACATGCCCCCACCGGGTTGTTGAAGGAGAAGAGGCGGGGCTCCAGTTCCGGCAGGCTATAGCCGCACTGCGGGCAGGCGAAGCGGGAGGAGAAGACCAGTTCTTCGCCGCTCTCATCCATCCAGGAGATCCGGGCAAGGCCGTCGGAGAGATGGAGTGCGGTCTCAAAGGACTCTGCAAGCCGGTTTGCCAGATCGGGGCGCACTTTGAAGCGATCCACTACGATCTCGATGCTGTGTTTCTTGTTGAGCTCCAGCACCGGTGGTTCATCAAGCTCAAAGATCTCGCCATCGATACGGGCGCGGATAAAACCCTGGGCATGCATCTCCTGCAACAGCTTGTGGTGTTCCCCCTTGCGCTCGGATATTACCGGAGCCAACAACAGCAGACGGCTGCCTTCGGGCAGAGAAAGCGCCTGATCCACCATCTGGCTGACGGTCTGTGCTTCGAGCACGCTATCGTGTTGCGGGCAGCGTGGGGTGCCGGCGCGGGCGAACAGCAGGCGCAGGTAGTCGTAGATCTCGGTAATGGTTCCGACTGTGGAGCGCGGATTGTGGGAGGTGGTCTTCTGCTCGATGGAGATGGCCGGTGAGAGCCCTTCAATATGATCCACATCGGGCTTTTCCATCAGCGACAGAAATTGCCGTGCGTAGGCCGAGAGTGATTCCACATAACGGCGTTGTCCCTCGGCGTAGATGGTATCGAAGGCCAGGGATGATTTACCGGAACCAGATAAACCGGTAATGACGATCAGCTTGTCACGTGGCAGATCGAGGTCGATATTCTGCAGATTGTGGGTACGGGCCCCACGAATTCGGATTGTTTCCATCTTTTGTTTTGCGGCTCTGTGGCCCGTAAAACCGCATTTTCAGCGGTGTGCATCTATTTGGGCGAACCTGCTACTATACGCGCTCTTTTTAGTGAGTGGCAAAGTGGATCAGTTATGACAAAAGCAGGGGATGGTGCATCGGGCCTGAACCCGGTTGAACGGCGTGCAGCCTTTTCACTGGCAGGAATATTTTCCCTGCGCATGCTGGGTTTGTTTTTGATTCTGCCGGTTTTTGCCCTCTACGCCGAAGGTTTGGCAGATGTGACGCCCTTGCTGATTGGTGTGGCCATTGGTGTTTATGGTTTGACCCAGGCTGTATTGCAGATTCCCTTCGGCATGCTTTCCGATCGCGTCGGGCGTAAACCTGTGATCATCGTCGGCCTGCTGATATTCGCGTTTGGCAGCGTAGTGGCTGCATCTGCCGATGATATTTGGGGCATCATTCTTGGACGCGCCCTGCAGGGTGGTGGGGCGATAGCTGCGGTTATCATGGCGCTGGCAGCTGATCTGAGTCGTGAGCAGCGGCGCCTGCGTATCATGGCGATCATCGGCATGAGCATCGGTTTCGCCTTTGCGGTATCCCTGGTGTTGGGACCCGTGCTCAATAGCTGGATCGGCGTCCCCGGTATCTTCTGGCTGACTGCCGGACTGGCTCTGAGCGGGATTTTGGTGGTTTTGTTTGTGGTGCCGACTCCGGCGAAGAGCGTGTTTCATCGCGATGCAGAGGCCGTGCCGGGGCAGTTTGGCAAGGTGCTGGCGGAGCCGGAACTGTTACGGCTCGATTTTGGTATCTTTGCCCTCCATATGATTCTTACCGCGCTGTTCCTGGCCTATCCGCTGGTCCTGCGTGATCTTGGGTTGGTCAGTGAGAGTCACTGGATAATCTATCTGCCGGTGATGTTGCTGGCCATGGGGGCGATGGTCCCCTTTATCATTGCCGCAGAGAGCAAGCAACGGATGAAATCTGTATTCATCGGTGCCGTAGCGGCACTGATGCTGTCCTTGTTCGGACTCTATTTGTTCAAGAGCAGTCTGATCGGCATGGCAGTGGGGCTACTGGTCTTCTTTACCGCGTTCAATCTGCTGGAGGCGACGCTGCCATCTCTTATCGCCAAGATGGCGCCGGGTGAGCGCAAAGGCACGGCGATGGGTGTCTACTCCAGTTCGCAGTTCATCGGTGCTTTTGGTGGTGGCTTGCTGGGTGGTTTGGTGCATACCCGGTTCGGCATTGAAGGGGTCTTCCTCTTCTGTGGTGGGGTTGCCCTGCTCTGGCTATTGGTCGCGCGGGGCATGAGCGATCCGAAGCAGCTCAGCAACTTCCTCCTGCCGGTCGGCAGTATGGATCTACAACAGGCCAGCCTGCTCGAAGGAAAGCTGACCGAGGTTGATGGAGTGTCTCAGGCAGTTGTCATCGTCGAGGATGGTATCGCCTATCTGAAAGTGGATTTGGCCTTATTTGATGAATCTGCGCTGGATCCCTATTGTGTCTCTGAGGCATAAATCAGTTATTCTAGACTCCCCCCTGTCTTTTTGGAGCAGGGGAGTTGAACCAATCAAATTTATACAGCGCTCCACAGGCAGGGAAGCTGCAAATTTTGGAGTCTAAGGAGGAAAAATGGCAAGAGGAATCAACAAAGTAATCCTGATCGGCAATCTGGGTAAAGATCCTGAGACCCGTTACATGCCGAGTGGTGGAGCGGTTACCAATGTCACAGTGGCAACGTCCGAAAGCTGGAAAGACAAGAACACAGGCCAGCAGCAGGAGAGAACCGAGTGGCATCGCGTCGTAGGCTTCAACCGCCTTGGCGAGATCATGGGCGAGTATCTGAAAAAGGGCTCCAAGGTCTATATCGAAGGCAGTCTGCGTACCCGTAAGTGGCAGGGGCAGGATGGTCAGGATCGCTATACCACAGAGATAGTGGCCAGCGAGATGCAGATGCTCGACAGTCGAGGTGGTGGCAGTGCCTCTTTCGATAGCGCACCTGCGCCACAGCGGTCGGCTCCGTCGCAGCCGCAAGCATCAGCGCCTGCACCTGCGCCAATGCCCGATAATGATTTTGATGACGATATTCCGTTCTAGGGTGCCAACGATCTAAACTGGCAACAGACTTACAACAGCCCGCAAATAGCGGGCTGTTTTTTTGTCAGTCTCGAATCTTTCATGAGGAGCTGGAATCGCAGAGCTTTAGAACGGTAACTGTATCTCTTTTGCACTCTCCATGATTTCGATAGCTGTCTCCAGGTCAACCTGATCCGGGTTCTCAGGTGCCTGCGCCTGCAGTTGTTCATAGAGTTCAGCCTGTTCCCAGGTCTGATGATTTCCATGTTCGTCCTGGACGTAAGCCGCCCATGGAATGAACTTTGTAAGGGGGAATACCTGTCCTTCCTGTGGTGAGATGTCTACATTCAGCCCCGATATGAACAATATCTTTTTATTTTTGTATGTGGGTTCCTGAAGGATGGTTCGAAAGGCCCGGTCAAACTCTACCTGAGTGTTTGCCTGAGCAGCCGTGAGCGCCGGCCATTCCGATGTAACAATATAGGGCATGACGTCGATAAGGTTTTTCTCCAGATGATCCCGTCCCTCACTATGCTGGCTGATTTCGCGTTTATAAAAGAAAAGGTCGGGATGCAGACGGTCGCCGATCGATTCACCACGGCCCTGTTTCCATTCATAATCTTCCAGATATTCCACTAAAGTCGGCGATGCGGAAAATACCTTTGCGGTGCTTTTTGACATTTCCGGTATTGGATGGCCTTGAGAGTCAACTTTCACGATTTTATCCAACTTGAGCAACAGGCCCTCGTTGCGATCTGCATGCAACATCAGGTTGTCTACAACAACTTTGTGTTTACCGTTTTCCTGGTAGAGGAAAATATTGTTACTCGCGAACTCATACTCGTGTAGATACCAATCCAATGCGCCACAGATTTTTCCGCAGTTGGACGTCTCGCTTGTCTTTTCTGTCTGTAGTCTGCGATAAACCCCAAATCTTCCATTTTCAGGGTCATAACCCACATGGCTGGCTTGAATGATAACCAGGTCTTTGCCGTGATGTGCATGGGGGGCATGTCTGTCAGTGGCAACAACGCCACCTACCAGGCCGTGATTAAATGGGAAGGAACCGAAATGTTTTGCAATCAGTATTATCGGATACCCCTGGCTCTCATCGGAGCAGAAGGCCCGGGACGGCATGATCTTTCCGCGCTCGAACCCCAGTGATTTTGCCAAATTGTAAAAGCGAGGAATGAATCGGCTATAGCGCATCGACACCTCTGACATCTGATAGGCGCCTAAAAGACTTGAAATTAAGCCGGTGGTTCCGTACATGCTAGTACCCCAATTTAAATAATCATCAATTATCGTGAATGCCACAGTTCGTTGCAGGTGTGGTTTTTAACAACCCTGAATTGGATTGCTTAAAACCAAAGTCTGACTCGGACATTATATCGGAGATTATTGCCTCAAGACTCGCTTACATTGCCCCGCAGTTTGCTGCGCAGTGTTGCCGTTATTATTAACTTCCGCCAAAAAAGGTGGGATCTATTCAAGAGCCTTGGCGGCAATCTCATACAGTAACAACGTACCCCTGTTCGGCATCTTGATCAAACCCTCCTTCGCTTTGATGTACCTGAATGGGCATCTTATCCAGTGACTAAAAAGTTCGTTGGCCAGAAGATCCTTCCGGGAATTAGCTGGATCGTGTAAGTGGGGGCTTGGGTGTGCAATTTCCAGCTGACGCTGAAAAATAACGTACTGGGTGAAAAGGGAGGGTCTATTACGGCTGTTTGAAGATTCGATGAGTGATTATGGGGAAGGATTGCAGGCGTATGGCAGTCAGCCGGCCAGCATTCACTATGGATTCCTGGGGCGCGACCTGAGGAAGATGTTGGTTTGGGTCTATTGCAGGGTGGTGGAAAATAGAGGCCCAAAACGCACTCAGGCGGACAAAATGTCCGCCTGAGTGGATCGGCACAAATTATGTGCCTTCGCTAACTGTCAGCGATCACCAAAGGGTGATTACTTGGCAGGAGCGGCAGGTGCTACAGGAGCAGCAGGTGCAACGGGAGCGCCGTAAGGAGCGTAGCCGTAAGGAGCGCCGTAACCGTAAGGACCGTAACCGTAGTTGTTATTGTAACGGTTGTAGCCGCGGCCATAGCCAGAACCACGAGCACTTCCGCTCATGCCGAAGCTGAAGTCACCGGAACCGTCGCCCCAGCCGTCACCGAAACCATTGTTGTCCCAACCACGGTTACCCCAAGGACCGCCCCACCAGGCAGAAGCAGAAGCGGAAGCAACGATCAGAGCAGCAGCTGCTGCGGCTTTAACAATCTTAGACATTTTTGTAATCCTCATGGATGTTTGTTTGAAAACCTTTTGAAAGCGGTGCTGCTGCTTTCTGGTACAAAAGAATATTAGTAATTTATTAAATAGTCAACAGTAAATGTTTCTATCGAGAACGTGACTGGATAGTAGTTGGCTATAATGCTTGTCGGCTAACCCGGTCGACCATCTATCCGAGGCTTCAAAAGTACCGGCAGATAGAAGAGGATGAAGAGCAGGAAGCAGAGCACCCACAGCCCTCCTGAGAGCTGTATCCAGAGGCCGTATTGGTTCGGGGCAACATAGGGAGCGAAAACACGCAGCGCAACCGCAAGGTTGATTGCAATGAAACTGAGTTCCACCAGTCTGGGTGGCTGTAGCGAACGACCCGTGTGTCCCAACGCCACCCTGGCCATCATGCCAAGGGTCAATATCCCGACGGCGCCGGTGGTGAGTGCGTGAGTGGCAAGGTTCACCGGGAACAGTTCCAGGCTGGCCAGCGAATTCAACAGGAAGCCCAGGGCAAACCAGGCAAGGCCGGTAAACAGCACCCAGAGAATCGGTACCTGCCAGATGCCGGGGTGGTACCAATCGATAAGACGCCAGAGCTGTGAAAAGGCGATGGTGAGTGCCAGGACGCCGAGCAGCCAGGGATTGGGGAAAAGCAGCTCGGCAAGTGCCCAGAGGATGATGGCACCGAATGCCAGGCGCTCCCGGTTGCGATTAAATCGGGGTTGAGAGCCGGTTACGGCCTTCTCTGTGAAGAAGGGGAGCACCCGTCCGCTGACCAGAATCAACAACAGCAGTATCGTGTTCAGCATCAGGTCATTGCCCTGGATTGCTGTGTCAAAGAGATGAAGTGACTGGGCGTGTACCAACAGATTAGCCAGAGCCATGACGCTGATCATTGGCAGAAAGACACGGTTGATCTTGTTTTGTGCCCGCATCAAGGGGCCGTAGAGCGCCAAGGCAAAGAGCGGCAGAAACATGAGATCACTAATCGCAATCACGGGATCGGGCAGAATGAGGATGAAAGGCGCCAGCCGTCCGGCAAGCCAGACAAGAGCAAGCATGGCAAGGGGTTTGCCGATTAGCGTGTCGATGCCGGTCCAGTTGCGTACAGCGGTCAGCAGGAAACCTGCAATGACTGCACTGGTATAGCCGAACAGCATTTCATGGCTGTGCCAGCCGATCATCCCATAGTAGTCGGGGGCCGGAATGTGGCCTGTCCAGATTCCGAGCCAAGTGCCAAGGATGAGAACGGCGCCAAGGCCGGCGAGGATAAAAAATGGTCGGAATCCGAGTGCAAATGGGGCGAAGCTGTTGCTATTGTCTGGTGTTGGCGGACGTTCGCCGAGTTGAATAACTGCCATGATGCCAATCGATTTTCAAAAGCTGAAGGATAAATGGCGCACTATAGGCTGGCATTGACGATTATCAAGCGACCATTAATGGGTTTTCTGATTTGTGTGGATGTTTAGCTGTTATGTGTGAAGCCGTAGCTCGGATGGAGCTTGCGGAATCCGGGAACAGACTATGAATCAGCCACTTGTCTTCCTGGATTCCGCTGCGCTACATTCAGGCTACCATAATTGATAGCGCCCTGTGTTCAGCGTTTGCCACCAAACAGCAGCGGCAACACATCCTCGAAGCTGCAGACAAAATGGACTTTCAGCCCCTTGCGGATATGGTCGGGCACCTCTTCATAATCGCTGCGGTTATCATCCGGCAGAATTAGCTCGCGGATGCCGGCCCGTCGGGCGGCGATCAACTTCTCGCGGATGCCGCCAATGGGGAAGACCTGGCCGGTAAGGGTGAGTTCCCCGGTCATGGCGAGATGCCGCACTGGTTTGTCGAGGGCCAGAGAGAGCAGGGCGGATGCCATGGTGATGCCGGCGGAGGGGCCGTCTTTGGGCGTAGCGCCAGCCGGCACATGCAGGTGGATGAAGGCTCTTTTAAAAAAACCGAGATCAGCGCCGAAGGCCTCTGCGTGGCTGAGGATATAACCGTAGGCGATCTCTGCTGACTCCTGCATGACATCGCCTAACTGGCCGGTCAGCTTAAAGCCTCGATTGAAGGTGTGGGTACGCACAGCTTCAATATTTAGGGTGGCGCCACCCATGGCGGTCCAAGCCAGTCCGGTCACCAAACCAGGTCCGCTCATATTGCGTTCATCACGGAAAACCGGACCACCGAGATATTCCTTCAAAACCTCGGGTGGCACATCGATGGGGGTTTCTTCTCCGCCAAGGATTTTGACCACAGATTTGCGCACGATCTTGCCGATCTGTTTCTCCAGTCGGCGCACGCCTGGATCTCGTGCATATCCTTCGATAATGGCACGAATGCTGGGGCTGTTGAGTTTGATGTCGCGGCGTTTAAGTCCGGCTTTATTGAGCTGGCGAGGAAGTAAGTACTTACGTGCAATCTGTAGTTTCTCACTGGCGATGTATCCGGAGAGATGGATCATCTCCATACGGTCGAGCAGTGGCGCGGGAATCGTATCCAACTGATTGGCGGTGCAGATGAAAAGCACCTTGGAGAGGTCGAATCGCAGGTCGAGATAGTGGTCGAGAAAGTCTCTGTTCTGCTCCGGGTCGAGTACCTCCAGCAGTGCGGATGCCGGATCGCCGTGGTAAGAGGCGCCGATCTTGTCGATCTCATCGAGCATGATCACCGGGTTCTCAGTGCCCACCTCTTTCATTGTCTGGATGAATTTACCCGGCATGGCGCCGATATAGGTGCGGCGGTGTCCCTTGATCTCCGCCTCGTCACGGATGCCGCCGACGGAGAAACGGAAAAACTCGCGCCCCAGCGCCTCCGCGATGGAGTGCCCGATGGAGGTCTTGCCTACGCCTGGCGGACCCACAAGCAGAATGATGGAACCTGCAATCTGTCCCTTCATGATGCCGATGGCGAGGAATTCGAGGATGCGCTCTTTGACGTCATCCAGCCCATAGTGGTCTTTGTCCAGAGCCTTGCGGGCAAATTCCAGGTCGAGCTTGTCCTCTGAATCGACGCCCCAAGGGAGCAGGGTGATCCAATCGAGATAGTTGCGGGTGACGGAATACTCCGGAGAGCCGGTTTCCAGCATGGCGAGTTTTTCCATCTCCTCGTCGATGCGGTTCTGTGCCTGTTCGGTCAGGGTCAGTCCGTTGAGGCGCTCGTGGAATCTCTCCAGTTCGGCGGTACGGTCATCTTTTTCGATGCCGAGTTCCTGCTGTATCGCCTTCAGCTGTTCACGCAGAAAAAACTCACGCTGTTGGCCATCCATCTTCTCTTCGACACTTTTTCGGATCGATGCCTGTGCCTTGGCCAGTTCCAACTCCTTGTGCAGCAGTTCCAGCACCTTCTCCATGCGTGGCAGAAGGTTGAGGGTTTCAAGCACGGCCTGTAACTGAACTTTGTCGGAGGTGGTCAGGCTGGCGGCAAAATCGGTCAGGTGCGAGGGATCCTCTGGTCCAAATCGGTCGAGAAACATGCGCAGCTCTTCCGCATAGAGCGGATTGAGTGGCAATAGCTCTTTGATGGTGTTGATCACCGCAATGGCATAGGCCTTGATCTCATCGGCCTGCTTGCGGCTGGGTTCGGGCAGATATTCGATTTGGGCGGTGAATGGCGGTGTGTCACCAATCATCCGCACGATGCGGAACCGTTGCAGACACTCCACAAGTACTTGCAGGCGGTCATCGGACTGCTGGACCCGGTGTACCCGGCAGACAGTGCCGATCTTCATGAATTCGTTGGGTTGTGCGGATTCGGCTGTCTTGGAGTGGGTGAGCACCACGCCAAGCATCTTCTGTTCGGTATCACCCACCGCTTCCATGGTGCTGACCCAGTTCTGCGACTCCATCAGCAGGGGAACGACCTGGCCTGGAAAGAAAGGACGGGCGGTGACAGGCAGCAGGTGAATGACACTGGGCATGACCTCGTTTGAGCGGGTCAGAGGGTTTTCACTTGTAGGTTCGTCCTTATCAGGATGTTTTCCTTCCTCACTCATGTCCGCTCGCCTTAATTTATTTTTTCTGCAATTTTACGTTCCTGGAGTATCAATATATAGGGATTAGTCCAGGGCTTTGCAAGCCAGGTTTGCCAGTTCTGCAAAGGCCGCCAGTGGCAACTGTTCAGGGCGAATGGAGGGATCGATGCCGGCGTCTTGAATGATCTCCGGCGTGACGATTTTTGAGAGGCTGTTGCGCAGGGTCTTGCGCCGCTGAGAGAAGGCCTGGGTCACGAGCTGTGCAAACAGAGTTTCATCATTGATCTGTACTGGTGGTTTAACATGAGGAATCAGGCGTACAAAAGCAGAGTCGACCTTTGGCGGCGGATTGAAGGCGCCGGGGCCGATGTGAAACAGCCGGGTGATTTCGCATTTCGCCTGCAGCATGATCGACAGTCTGCCGTAGGTTTTTGAGCCGGGTCCAGCGGCCATGCGATCCACCACCTCTTTCTGCAGCATGAAGTGCAGGTCCTTGATGTCGTCGGAATATTGCAACAGGTGGAAAAGGATGGGCGTTGAGATGTTGTAGGGCAGGTTGCCGACTATCCGTAGTGGGCGATCCGGTAAGGCCAGCGACCCAAAGTCAAACTTCAGGGCATCTGCATTGTGGATCCTGATTTCACCAACCGGACCGCAGCGGCGTGCCAGCGGTTCGATCAGATCCCGGTCCAATTCGACCACCTGCATCTCTCCGATGATTGGCAGAAGTTCAAGCGTGATTGCACCCTGTCCGGGTCCGATCTCCACCAGATTGTCCCCTTTCCTGGGATCTACAGCGCGCACGATTCGGTGGATGACAGAGGTGTCGTGAAGGAAGTTTTGGCCGAACCTTTTCCTAGCCTTATGAGTCAATGGGTTATCCTGTGTTTGTCGTTAAATTACAATCAGTTATAAATCCCAAAATGGGAAATACCCATGGAAACCAAGCAGTTAGGTTCTAATGGGGTGCGATTTAGAGTCGCATCGATTTCCGCATCGGTGAAAAAGATGATGGGTTCAATGATATCACTTGAGCGCAATAGATTGATCTGATTGGTAGGTCTTCAATCAAAAGATTTCTTGAGAAGACATTGTTCAATAACGTCAGATGCCTACAGCAGCTATATAACACAAAGGTAATATGAGTTTCTACGGTAAAGAGCTGTTACTCTTGAATTTAGAAGGACATGTGTGGCTAAAGTACGGACGAAATCAGTCAACCGCACAATAGGCCGTTTAAGTACTATTACCAATACTGCGTAAGCAGTCGAATATACTGTTAAATGCGAAAAAGGAAGATCAGATGGAATCCGTGAGAAAAGCATTGAATTCCATTATTGAAATTGAAAAACTCAAGGGTGTACATCGCAAAACCAGGCCTGTTGGGCTAGAGTGTTACGAGAATTCAGCAGAGCATAGTTGGCATGTCTGCCTGGCAGCTATAGCGTTAAAGGAATTTGCAAATGAAGAGGTAGAAATACAAAAAGTAATTGGGTAGACGCATTGGACAATCAAAACGGGGAAGGCCTTTCAGTCAATCATAACTTCAAGACAACGCATGTAGATGCGAATTAGAATCGATTGTCACCGACCCCTTTGTTTGCATCGGTGGTATCGGAATAACGGATCATTGTCGGAGCTAGGATATTTGGGTATCCCCCTCTTCGAAATCGCTTTGTTGAACATGCAACACCTGGCACGCATGGCCTCAGAACTGCGGGATTGGTTGGGCGGTTCAAGGTATAAGTTAAACCTGTCATCCATCCATGGCATCATCAAAAACTCCATAATGATAAGCACCTTCAATCACGCCGCTTGTGTAATATCCTTTTAAACCCATGAAATCCCCTTTTGCAAAATACACTTTCAAGTTAGGGTTCTCGTCCATCGCCTTTATTACATTTTCTACCAATTGATTGTCAGCATTCCTTACAAGAACACCGCAAAATCCTGCTGTCAGCGGGAAGATATCATTCCCGCTGTCACCGCAAAAAACAACATCCTTTTTCGTAGAACCTAGCTCCTCAGCCACATACTCCAGGGCAGTCTGTTTTGTCGCGCTTGCAGGTAAAAAATCGAGAAGTCCTTTCCCATCCTGTGAATCAAAACTGTATACGATTACTTCATCAAACTTTCCCTTCACCAATTCATCAACATTTTTTAACACCTGATTTTTTCTTTCATGGTCAACATAATAACTCTGCTTGAACTGGTTCTGATGTTCACTTTCCTGCTCCCGTATTCCCTCAATCACAGCAACTGCGTCTTTTATTGCTATAGCATCCCATCTGGGACTCTCTCTTTTGACATGCTCAATCCATCCATTATCAAACGTCCACTCACCATTCTCATATTTTCTGATTGAAGTGCCGACATCACCGCACAGAATATCCGGATACCTGACCCCAAATTTGCTTATCGCGCTCTCTGTTAGAGCAAGATTTCGTCCTGTCACATAAACGACGAGCACGTCGTGCTTTTGTGTGAGGTCATTAAACATGCTGATAGCTTCGCTATCACCTTCCCAATTACCATTTGGGAGCAGTGTCCTGTCTAAATCAGTCGCTAATATTTTCATATTGATCCTCTACGAAAAGTCGATTCCGCTCATGTACTCTTGCTTTAACTAAATGACACCACATTTTTGTCACGGGCATTTGTCTTATGTGTGATGCTAAAGCTATAGTCGTGCAAGTCAGCATTTAAGCTAGCTGTACACTCTTGGTATTTCCAGGTTAAGTGCAGGCAGTGCTCATCTGTACTATTGACCGTCAACTCACCATCAAAAGCAGGTGATGTATTGCGCAGTCTGATGAGATCAAGTTGATCTCGAACGACAGTTTGTTTGAGTCCCTGCTCGATATCATTGTTAGTGAGGGTCGTACGATTGATCTCTTTATGCCCCGCCGTACCGCCTTTGTCTGCGGCTGCGTAATCGTTCTTTCCGGCAAATAGATCCAGGTACCACACTTGTGGTATACCCGGCATAAACATTTGAATTGCCCGGGCAAGACGCAGCTTTCGCTCGTCTTCCCCTAATGCACTGAAGAATGTCGCATTTACCTGGTAATAGGATATTTTTTTACCATCCGGACCATATAGATTTTTTACCCGTCCACCCCTGTCCATTATGCTTTCGATTACGGCGTCGATCTCTTCATTGCTTAATAATCCCTCTGTTGAAACGCCGGCATGATTGTTACCCTTCAAGTCAAGGACAGGGATGCCATCATGACATCCAAGCATGTTTATCGTTTTAATGTTTTTCTCTATTATCTCGTCAATCCAGCGCAGAAGGTGCCTGTTTGTCCCCTGTTCAAGAGCATGGATAACCAAACCGGGAAAGAAAAAATCGTAGATGGGAAATCCTTTGGCGGCCACTTCTTCATGGAGCCCATGGCCATACTCGGAATGTATTTCAGGCAGTAGAATCAAGTCATGCTTTTCGGCTAATCGTTTCACTCTTGCCAGGTACTCCCAAGTACCGGGTTTATTAAAAAAATTTATTTCCCCTGGTTGCTTGTGCAAATATGCGAAAGCATCAAGCCTGACAAGCTTCCCGCCGTGGCCGCGCAACTTCTTAAAGGTCTCATCGTAAAAATCCCAGACCTCCTGCGACTGAGCGTTTAAATCCATTTGCCCTAGGTATTGACGGTTTTGTTCAATAACGGAAACAACATCATCCTTGAGATGGGAAAGATTGCCTAAATCTATTTTATTGATATCTCGCTTCGCAATCAATGCATCATTGACAAGCGCTGTAATCTTCTCTGCGTCTTCATGCTTTAGTCTTTCTTTACCTAATTCACGGAGTAGATCCTGGGTGGTGATCTCGGGATAATTAACTTGCTGATAAAAGGTATTCCAATAAGGCCGGTCCGAGCCATCCGGAAAGCGTACTTTCAATATCGGAAAGCCGGGTTTTCTCATAAAAAGCTTCTTGAGATGTTCTGCATGCGGTATCACGTAACCGTCAGGACCCATTTCTCCGTCAGAACGCCAGAATTCATTCCAGTCAATAAAAAAATCCTTATATTTTGATTTGTCCCCATGCTTCAATAGATCCTGGAATTGTGGAGAGCCTACGGAGAGATGATTCAGAACGAGATCAAACTTGAACAATATATTGAGTTTATGGAGTTCTTCCAAATCTTCCCGAGCAACAAGATCATCATTGAGGTCGTAATCAATGATAGAAAAGCCGCGATCCAAATCACTATTAAAAACGGTAGGCAAGATATAGAACAAAGAAAAAACATCTTTGAATTCTGGTCTCTTGAGCATATCGACAATATCAGTCATGTTTTGGCCAATACTGTCAGGGTAAGCGTTAAGCATTACACCTTTTGGCAAATCTGTTTTTATTGGCATAATTTCGGTCATTATATCTCCAGCTCGATTACTTGTTTTTTACTTATCACGTTTCCGTTACTGTGCAGGCATGAAAGAAATCATAATGTTTTATTGCCTCTATAATACCAAGAGCATGATCGTGTTCCGCAAAATAAATTCTTTCCTGATCTACCAATTGAGAAAGCTCTTCATGATGCCTGTTACTAACGACTACAGCCAAGGTATTGCCCCGCATCATATCTTCGTCTGCTCCGGAACCACCAGCAACAAGAATTTGCTCTAGTGGAATATCAAGCCGTTTTGATACATAGCGCAGTGCCTGCCCCTTGGAGGCACGTGAAGGAACGATGTCAAGAAACTGGCCAAAGGACAACATGACATTAGCAGTGATATCTTTCTGTCGAAGTTGTTTGACAATCTCTTCAATTGTCGGTGCTATTTTCGGGTCATAATAATAAGAAATCTTAAACGGTGTCTGTTCTACTTTCGGTTGAGGCATCAGTCCAGGCAATTTGCCAAGTATCCGCCGTACACGCGGAGCACTCCAGTCGTGATCGATATGATCAGCCCAATGATCATCCTCTGTCAGACGCTGTCCATAATGTATGCGTGTTCCCAGGCTGCTGATGAGGATGTCCGGTGTTGGTATGTGGTGTTTTTTTATTAATGCCAATGCCGGATCGATGCGACGGCCTGTCGCTATGCCGAAAGTTACGCATTTTCGATTCTTTATTATGCTATCAGCGAAATGCTTCAAAGCCTTTGAATTGCCTATAAGATTTTGATCCAGGTCGGTGAAAATGGCCCGGTCACGGTAACGTACTGTCCGGGTGGGACGTTTGGTGGGTATGGGTTTGAATTTATCTGGTAGTTCATCAATTTTTTTTAAATATGTTTCCGCATGAGCTTGCCATGAATAATGTTTTCTAACGCCTTCAATGCCATTCCTGGCCGCCAGTGACCAGGCATTCTTCTTTTGTAGTAATTTAAGCAGGGCATCGGTTATCGCGGACTTATCCAATGGGTCAACCAGTTCACCATTGTTGCAATTCCCGATAATGTCGACTGGTCCACCATTCTCTGTTGCAACAATTGGCAGGCCGCTGGCAGCAGCTTCCAGAAGTGTCAGGCCAAAAGGTTCTGTCAAGGCTGGATTAATGAACACTCCATTTGACGATGCAACCAGCCGATATATTGCAGGTACCTCATTGGCACTATGAGCCTTAGGAATGGCAACTTTTCCATACAAGTCATAACTATCAATGAATAGAAGGATATTAGTTAAAACAGACTGTGCACCGCTGTCCATATCCCGAATGTCGTCTCGATTACCTGCGACAATTAGTAGGTTGGCAGCTTGTTGCAAGGCTTGTGACTCTCCAAAAACCTCGATTAAAGTAAGAATGTTTTTACGTTCGTCAGGTCGTGACAGGGCTAGTATAAACGGTTTATCGTGGTCACTTAAAAACCGTTTCAATTGAGATGCAAAGGATGTATCCTCATCTCCTTGTGGGGGGTGGAACAATGTCAAGTCAGTTCCAGGAGGGATGACCGACATACGCTCAGGGTCATAGTAATTGTAGAGCCCATACTGCGCTTCAATTTCATTACGAGTACTTGTAATTACCAGATCAGCATTGGCAAGTAGCTCCTCTTCAGCATCAATGCGTCTTTCCATGTTGTAAGTGTGCTCAATTTCATCGCGCGACAAACCGCTGGCCAATAAGCGTTTGCGTTTATCCCGTCCGAGCGAATGACCAGTATGGATAAGAGGTACGCTAAGTAAGTTAGCAAGGCGTACGCCAACATAACCGGCATCGGCATAATGACTATGTACTATATCAGGCATACGCGGCTGCTCACTGAGCCAACTGGTAAGGTTGTCCATGAAACTATCGAGGTAATCCCACAGTTGTTCCTTGGGAATATATTCTTCAGGACCAGCGTCAATTCTGACGATCCTGGTCTTGTCTGAGACTGATTCAGCAGAAACGGCATAGTCATTACTGATGGTCGCATCAACAATCCGGCGGGTAATTAGGTCAACCCGTTCGACATCATCCTGTTCTGCAAGGGCCTTTGCGAGATCAACTACATATTTAGTTTGACCACCGGTGTCGGAATCACGACCGAGTTCAAGATTATGACCTCGGATTAATCCGTGAATACTGATGAGTACTAGATATTTTGCCGTATTATTTTTTCTCATATAGATTTACATGTACAAAAATGATGTACTTTATGCCTTAGTAGATAGTGTATGGTTGAGAAGAGAAAACAGCTCATCATTGCCGCCAGCACTGGTATTTGATGCTTCTTTCATTTGCTGGCGCCTAAGTATGGACGGGACAGCGAATACCTATCTCCTTCATATTGTGCATGTAGTTATTTCGCAAGCAGCTTTCCGATGATTATTCACAAAGTAAATGGTCGCTAGAAATCATGTCTGGCAAGATTAATTGTTACTTCTACTATGGTTCTCAGAGGTAGTTAAAGTGGGTTATATGCGCAGTACTGTAGCATTGCTGTCTAGCAACTGTCCTCGAAAGTGGCAGTGCTCGGGTTGCGCAGTCATTTAACTCATTGAATTATATGGTAAATCAAAGCAGGGGGCAGTCTTGTCCAAACCTTTTTCTAGTCTTATGAATCAATGGGTTACCCTATTGTTGCTATGAGTTTTCAACGAGTTATATCTGTGCATTTGAAAATTATCCACGCAAACCACCTAGTTTAGAAACATGTAGGGCGCGATATGAAGTCGCATCGATAATCGCGGCAGTTAAAAATGAAGAGGAATGGGAAGGACACGGGAAGAACAGCAGAAGAGCTACCGAAATTTGTTTTCAGTTTCGTTGGATAAGGAAGAGATTCACTCCATCCGTACTGCGGTTCGTTTCTCTATGCCTCTCGGTGACAACCTATTTAAAGAGCAAATAGAAAAGGCGTTGGGTAGACGCATTGGACAATCGAAACGGGGAAGCCTTTCAGTCAATCACAACTCCAAGACAACGATGTAGATGCGAATTAGAATCGATTGTCACCGACCCCTTTGTTCAGCGCGTGATGCGCCACAGCCCCCATATGCCCCAAACCGTGATAAGAGGTAACACAATCCAGAAAGAAGTCTCGTTTGTAAGGTTCCAATGTTCTGCATCACGTGCCGCAACGACTGCGGCTAAGCATACAACTGGCCAGTAAACGGTGATCCCAAGTGCGGCACCTAGTGTAGTGTCCTAATTTAATCCTATATTAAGAGCCTTTCTTTGATATAATGCTGCTGTACCTAAATGGCGGGATTATTACTTTATGAGAGTAGCAGCGAAAATCACATTATCAGACT
>JAESPE010000070.1 GCA_016756835.1 gamma proteobacterium endosymbiont of Lamellibrachia anaximandri
TGGGTCAGTTAGGGAGGAAAAATGCTCTACTATGCTGGCGGTCATGAGAAACTCCTGATGTTGTTTCTCGTAA
The DNA here is from genome assembly GCA_016756835.1 of gamma proteobacterium endosymbiont of Lamellibrachia anaximandri. Taxonomy (GTDB): domain Bacteria; phylum Pseudomonadota; class Gammaproteobacteria; order Chromatiales; family Chromatiaceae; genus QGON01. The sequence continues at coordinate 74 of JAESPE010000070.1, forward strand.
TGATCGCCTAGTTCATTGCATTTAAACAGGTTTTAATGCGGTGGCCCTGATATATATTGCTAATTTTGAACTCCGAAACTTGAGATGTTAAGATATAGGTCTGGGATTGGATAGTGTTGGATTTGTAGCGCCCCCCGACGGAGTTCCGGTTTGTAGCCCTGCTATGACAACACCCTGTCCCTGACGACACCCAATTGTGCCAACTCGCTCAATATCGTTACCGGCCCTTGTTCACCATACGATCTCCACAGTTCACGCCCTGCCTCTTGTATTCTCTGCAACAGCTCTGGCTGGCTAGCCAGATCCTCCAATAACACTGGTAGCTGACTAACAGCAGTTTCTGTTTCCTTGACTTGGATTACCGCCTCGTTCCAATCACTTTGACTTCCAGGAAGAAGCAGATCATCAGACAAAATCACGGGAATGCAACCAAAACCCAATGCTTCCCATAGACGTATGCTGTTAGGTCCGGACCCAGAGGGACAAAGACAAAAAACTGAATCGGCCATTACACGGGAATATTCCTCGCTTTGCTGAAGATGCAATTTTTTGTCCCCATCTGCAATCTCAAATCCACCAATCTGTTGGTGATATACCTGCTTTTCATAGTGCCATTCATTACGTTCACTCACAAAAGCATCAGTGTGAACGGGCAGTACAAGAATCCACTTCCTTACGGGTGAAAGATAAAGATTGGCATCATAGGCACCAATGAAACTATAAAGATACCTTCTCTCTGACGGCAACTTGCTTCCATTAAAATCAGTGCCAAGGTTATCAAAACAGCGAACAGGATAGAGGGGAAAGGGATGTATGCGGATTCCCTCAATCTCACGCACATCCCTGACAGCATGAGACCAGTAAAGATCAGTAATATTTAACCTTTGAAACCACTCCAGCATATCCATGGCATAGATATGCTGGCAGACAGTGGCGCGAATTAAAGTATTTCTAGGTGGGGCCAAAGCCAACGCATTAAGATAAGGGATTGCCTTCGGCTGCCTATTGGACCTAAGTAGATCGATCAGCGTAGCCCAAGGAAAACAAACCAGCTGGGAAAAGACGGATTCCGGCAATTGACCCAGGCATTGCTCATAGACCCACTCTTCGGTTTTAGCCGGACGCTGCCAACCTTGTGGAAAAGCCAATAGACTGCCAGATCTTTTCCAGGAATGGCTTTGTTTATCAGACAACAACGACTACTCCACTGTCACGCTCTTGGCTAGATTGCGCGGTATATCCACATCATTGCCGAGCCGGATGGCGTATTTGCGGTGATAGCCACATATGGCACAGAATTCGCCGAGGATCGTGACATTGGCCTTTTTTCCTTCTCGCCGATAACAGGTTCGAATGGCTTTACGATAAGCCTAGCGCTCGTTTTTCCAATATCACAGCCCTCTAATTTTGGTTACCTGTAATATGTGTCAACGATGCAGTTTTACTTCTCATTAGGGTTACATTTTTATCGAGTCAATTCGTATACTTCTCTTGTGTTTCCTCTATTAAATTCATTAGTCTATTATCTATGTGTTGTATTACTTTTTGATGGCGGCGGATATCAAACGCCCACTTTGGTTTTTCTAAACCCAGTCCTTTATTAACTTGGTCTTGAATTGTATTTGTAGGCATCCATTCATCGAAAAACCGTCTGGTCTCGTCCGTTGGATTTGTCTGAAAATAATTGTGAATTGCATCAAACCTATTAAAATCTCGATTTGAAATATATACCCCAAGAACCTTTCCTCCGTTCTTGTTTATTTTTTCGTAAAAATCAATATTTTTTTTTGCCAATTCAATCAATAATTCAGGCTTAAGACCCCAACGCACTTGCTGATGCGAATTAATGACATCAGTTAAATTTCTATGTGAAAACGCATATCGCGTGTTTGGAAATGACTCATAGATCTTGTTGGCATAATCATCTTTCATAGGATCTTCTAGCTTTACGAACTTCACACTGTATCTATCAAAATAGTCAACAATGTTATTACGTGTAAAATAATCTTGTATCAGTTTTCTCTCAGACTCATCTCTCGAATTATCAAGACGACTTCCACTAATTCTTGACTGCGGCCAAAGCCCACCAAAAAACTTCATGCATAGCGCCACAAAAAAGCTACTACCTGACCTGCTTTGGACAGGCAAAACAAGTTTCAGACTCATAATCATTAATACTCCACATAATAAACGTTATCAAACTTATAGCATCGGCTATATATTTGCTTTTTTACGTAATTCACGCAAACGTATCCGCGAATAAATCAAATACCTCAACCCACTTGACACCCCCTTGAGATCTGAATGAAGATTTTCAGTTCCTTTAACCTCCAACTCAATAAAGCGATCAAGTTCGCCAAGGTTAGCAAACCGACTAGTCCCCATCGACACTTTGGAAACTCCTATTTCACAGCGAGCACTATACTTCTCTAGTTCTTTAGTAGCCGCTTCATGATTTTCACAAACCATAGACCGCGCATTTAATCCTATTTGCCTTATTTTTTTATACTCGGCGTTACTATATATAGACTTGAACACCTCAGCCATTTGTCTGCCTGAACTTTTCTGTGCGGCAGCATCGCACCGAGTTAAATTATTTGAATGCATACGACGAAGAATGCCATATCGTTTAGTATGGTTTAATTTCAGCCCATTTCTAGCCAACTTGAGAATGAATCCGTAGTCAATCCCAGCAGAAAGACTGTTTTCATAGCGAAACATTCTGAAAATACGACTATCAAGCATTAAGCTACCATGTGTTATAACTTTCCCATTACATAGTAATGATTCAAAGGTAAATTCCTTACACGGGTGACAAGCAATAACCTCATAAGTATCGTGCTCGAAATCAATCCAGCCACTATAAGTTCCGCTGACGCCTTCAGTAAGTGCCTTTAGATGGTCTTCGATCCGCGTCGAAATCATGATATCGTCGTCATCATGAATAACTATATATCTGCCTTTTGCTGCATCTAACCCTATATTCCGGGCAATGGAGGCACCTTTCTCGCACGTTTTGATGTACTTAAATCTTGAATCTTTAAGTGACCCAACGATGTCTCTGGCTTCATTTGAATCACCGTTCTCAACTACGATCACCTCGAAACCAGAAAAGGTCTGTGACTGACATGAAACAAGGCAGTCTTTAAGTAGATCACTTCTTTTAAACGTCGGTATAACAACTGAAACAATGGGAGCGCAATCGCATGATAAAATTGTCTTAGAAAGGTTTCTCACTATTGAACTGTCTGATTGCAGAATTTCACGGTTATTTTCAACAGCCGTTTTTCCCTCATCAGCCTCAAGAGCTTTTTTCTGACTCGATTCATGCCAGATATGATAGATGCGTGTTTTATTTGATGACAGCCACCGAATCGGATAGCCCGAACGCCGGAAACGCTTAGCGAAATCATTATCTTCACCACCCCATATCATCATTCTTTCGTCATAACCATTTATCTCAACAAACTTATCTCTGGCAAATGCCGCAAAGCCCCCCATGCCCCACCGCGGCCGAATAATAGAGGCACGATCAAGCGTCAACCACCAATCATTCGTCTTCGCTTTACTCCTAAGAATATCTTCGATAGCTCGTGCGTCATATTCCTCTGGGAGATCTCTACATTGAATGAGGTATAACGCATTAGGATTGCTGTCGAGAAACTTTACGACTTCAGTGTATGACGGAGGAGAAAAGATAATATCGGCGTCAGTAGTAACAATATATTTGCCGCGAGAAACTGCGATGCCGGCATTTAAGGATGCAGAGCGGTTCCAAGGTGCCGAGGTATCAGTTCTTGCGACCTTCCCACCAAGCGGCTGAACAACATCTAGTATCCCTTGAAAATCCTCCGATCCATAGTCGGAAACAATCACCTCAATATCAATGTCCTTGGCACAATCAAAATGTGAGCGAATTGCCGCGGCCAACCGGTCGAGCCCCCAATCTCTAAAGCAGATAACAATGGAAAGGACCGGGGTCTTCTCCTGATTACCTTTAGACAAGTCTAACATCCCCGCCTACCTCCCTAATAAAGTTAACAAGGTTGTAATCTGCCATAGTTGTCATTAAATCTTTTTTTATCAATAACTCCGTAACACCTAGAGCATCGTAGGCAACAAGGAACAAAATAAGCAAACTAACCAGCAGTGGATTACTTGCATAAAGACTAATATATATGTCTAAATTAGTAGAACAAGATAATACTGACTGACCTCTACTGTTGAAAAAAGAATAACCTAAGTCTGTCCTTTGTAGAATTAGATTTTCTAACTTGCCATCAGCGATCACTGAGTAGCTATCGCCAAAGTCATTGATAATCAATTTGTAATTCTTGGGTTTTGTGATTTTCTCTGCAATATTACTGACCCCTTCAACAAATAATTCGTGGCCAATAAAGAATGCAGAACTCGCCGCCGCAAAATGTGCCGGTATTTTTACGTTCTCAATAGTAAAAGTATTTCCAATTACCTCTGAACTCAGTGCGTACGCAACTAACCCGATGCGCAATGGTTCAATTGATATCTCTTGATCGAATTCAAACCAAACCAGATCAGTAGAGGGCTTTGCATCCATTTCGTCATAGGCGAATTGAAAGACCAATTCAGCAGGCTCATTTTTAATAGTGATTTTCATAACATCATATGTGTATATTAATTCAGAACAGAATACTGTGACCATCCTTCACGGTATTTTACGATCCCTTTGCCGACAAAAGATAGATTACTATGCAGATGCACGTTACTCATCAGTCCATTGATTCATTTTATCGACAGGAGACATGCACCTTTTTCGAATGGAAGCACATGCTGTTCATACACAATGGAACGTTCAATTAAAATTCCAGACCAACGCTCCACTATTTCCTTTTCTTCTTGTCGATTATAATCGTCGAGAAATACATCAATGCGGTGGTTTAGCAAACTCTGCAGCACGATGGGTAATGCCGGATACCTCGCATGCTTTCCGGTTGAAGCGGGTGGTCCATCGACAAGAAGTAGAATATTGGCTCTGCGTCCGTTCAGCATCTTTCCCAAACTTGAGATAGTCTCTTCACAGGCATAGTAAAGAAATCGTTCGCCGTTTGGTGTCACATAGTCACGAAGTGGCGCATGGATGAGATCAACAAGTTTGTCTAGGTCCGCTCTGCGGAGCTTTTCTCCAGTTTCTTCAAAATAATCACGATGATGTTCAAATGAAACTATACGCGGCGGTAAATCCATCGGCACCGATAGCACATGTTCCCGAGCATCCTTGGCGCTCGGATGAAAACTGCCATCAAAATCTGTTTCATCGGTAAGCTGTTGATTGGGCTGCCCGTTTTCACTCGTTTGGTTATTTCGAATATGTCGGCGTTGCATTTGCTTTAGAAGGGCGGTAGCCATTAGCATCGTGGAAGCGCCGGAACCAAATTCGAGAATCAAATCATAGTTGTTTTTTTCAATCAAACTAATTACATAAAGTGCAAAATCCGCGCTGACGGGCCATCCATGCAATGAAGGTAACATTTCACCACGACTAAGATACGTATCAATACCGATGAAAGACTCTATCTGCCGGGTGGCATTCTCCATTCCTTTGGTAAGATGTCTTGTTATCCCTTGTTCCATCCGATCAAGGTGATCTTTTTGTTGCTTAAGCAGATCAAGCATCTTACTTGCTTGACCTGATTCTTCATTCAGATGCTGATTGAGCAATTCCTGTCGTTCCAAAACAAGCTTGCTCTGCGAATCACGTTCTTTGATAAGTTCCACTACCCGCTGCTCATGCTCAGATGTCTTCTTGGTCAATTCCTCGTGAGCTGTGTTAAGGTCTTCTATATATAGTTTCTCCTTTTGGGCCATAGCCTGACCCATCTTTCCTATCTGCACTTTGTATTCAGACGCAAGTTTCGCTTGCTCATCCCACACTTGCCAAAGCTGATCTATCTCATCTTGGCGCTCGCATGCCATCTTCTCATGCTCCGCCTTGTCTTGGCTCGCTTTCTCCAGCTGCGCTTTTTGTTCAGCCGCCAGCTTTTCCTGTTTATCTCTCGCTTTGGTGAGCTGTTCAACCCGGGCCTGACGTTTGTTTGCCAACTCCCCAAGTTCAGCCTTGGCTTGGTTGGCCTTTTCTAACTGCGTCTTATACTCTGTCGCAAACTTCGCCTGCTCATCCCTCGCTTTAGTGAGCTGCTCTATCTGAATATGGCGCTCGTTTGCCAGCTTGACCTGAGCGGCCTTGGCTTGATTAGCCTGTTCCAACTGAGTTTTGCGTTCAGCCGTAAGCTTCGCCTGCTCATCCCTCGCTTTGGTGAACTGTTCTATCTGGGCCTGGCGCTCATTTGCCAGCTTCACCTGTCCAGCCTTGGCTTGGTTGGCCAGTTCCAGCTGCTCTTTGTTTTCAGTCGCAAGTTTAGCCTGCTCATCCCTCGCCTTGGTGAGCTGTTCTATCTGGATCTGGCGCTCATTTGACAGCTTGACCTGCTCGGCCTTGGCCTGGTTAGCCTTTTCTAACTGTGTCTTATACTCTGTCGCAAGCTTTGTCTGCTCTTCCATTGCTATGGTGAGCTGTTCCACTTGCGTCTGTAGCTCGTTCGCTAACTTCTCATTTGCGGCTTTCGCTTGATTCACCTTCTCAAACTGCACTTTATATTCAGCCAATAGCTGCGCCTGCTCATCCAAGGCTTTGGTTAACTTCCCTACCTGGACTTGACGTTCATTGAGTAGCGCTTTTTGCTCATCATGAATTTTGGTTTTCTGAACCAACTGTTTTTTCAGATCGCGGTGGTCAAGTCGCAATTTGTTGCGCTTGAGGTCCCAGCGGGGACGATCAGGATCCTGGCTGTCGTCCTCCATCAATAGATCAAAACCTTGATCCTGAAGCCATTGGATGACAATGGCTGCGGGTTCGCTGTCTTCATACAAGGATTCGCGTCCACAGTGAAGTTGCAACTGCTCAAAATAATGTAGCTGGTCGGCTTGCTGTAGCGCCTTGAGTACGGTGAGTTCTTCACCGGGCAGGTCGATAATCAACCGATTACGTTGCTCCACTTGCAACTGCAGGGGTTGTAGTAGTGGGGTTGGGTCCAACGCTTCGATTTGAAGTTCTTGCACCATCTTAAGGCCGGGGAAGAGTTCAAGGAGGCCAGGGGTAGCCCGGTGCAGGCTGCCTACATCAGGGATGTTATAGCGACAAAACGTGGCGGGACCCGGCTGGGCAGCCACGGCTCGGTTGATGACCTCAACCTGCGGGTGGTCGATGGAACGCACTTGAAGCATCTTGGCAAGCTGCGGGTCGGCCTCCACCAGCAGTAGGCGGGCAGGCTTCGCTGCCAGGTAGTCATCCAGCTCACTGCAGCGACCGGCTCCCAAGTGGACGATGGTGCCCATATCGGTAGTGGGCCAAATCTGAGAATTATGCTGTTCTTTGTGCATTTGTGCTTCTAGCTCGTTTGTCGTGTTGTGTTGTGTTGTGGGGTATTTCTCGTCACACCCTCACCTTGGGTGGATTTTGAAAACGCATTTTGTTGGGTTACGGCCAAAAAGATGGCCTAACCCAACCTACTCAAGTGGTTAGTCAGTGCCATTTGACTCAGACCTCTCATGTACAAAAAATTTCCCACTCCTACTTTGCATGCAACCGGATTGCGTCGATCTGGCAGGCAAGTTCGCGGGAGTCATCGAAGTCAGGATCATGTTCCCGTGGAATAAAACAGCCATCTGCTTCTATGGTAAAGGTCCAGAAGGCGGGGCGCTCCGCTGGGGACGGAAATTCGATCTGTAGCGAAAATGGTCCTTTTTTTTCAATCTTGTGAAGACTTTCCTTTCCATCGGGTGAGTAGATCTTCAACTGTAACGAACCATCGGCCTTCGAAACATGCCGTCCCCGCAATTCTACCCGCCGCCAGCGGCGTTTTCGACTCCGCACACGTAGCGTGGAGCGCGAGGGCAACCAACCATCAGGATATACCTCCAGGCAGGCATCTGGAATAGCCAAATTGATGCGCGCATCTGTCTGTTGGTAGTTGCGCAATTCCTGCTTGTCGGCCTCAGAGAGATAACCTGAAATACTATGTGCAAATCTTTTTAAGTACGCCTTGATGTTTTTGATCTGCCGCCCGTGCGGGTAGTCCGCCAGTATTTCATCGGTATAGGTCTTGAACCAATGCAAGGGACTGGTACCCAGGTATTGCGCCAACACTTGCATGCCTTCGCGGATGACTGTTTCCCGCTGATTTAGGGTTATGCAGGCGCTATGCAGACGTGAGCCCGCTTGTAGAGCATTGATGAATCCTATGGCTTCATGCTGCTGGCTGAAGATTCGCAGCCACCACTCAAAATCGAAGGCTGTCTCCAGATTTTCGGTCAATCGCCCATACCTGTTCAGTGCATCCTTATGTAGAAATACGGTAGGCTGGCAAATAAAACAACCATCAGCAAACGCCTCAAGCGGGGTATCTGGCAGGCGAGTCGGATAATCGCCGATAACCTTATCGCACTCATCAATGTGTTGGGCATGACCATAGACCATCAACCATTCAGGGTGTACATCCAACGCTTGGACTACCCGTTCCACCGCACCCGGCATGTAGATATCATCAGCATTCAGCCATCCAATTACGTCGCCCTGGGCCATCGCCATGGCCTTGTTTACGGCATGGGCAGGACCCTGGTCCGCTTCCGATTTCCAGCGCAGCCGACCATTGGCTTCTTGCGCCAGGCGAGACAGGATAGCCTGTGTGCCGTCGGTGGAACCACCGTCCATGACTATCAGCTCCAGTGGTCTTTTTGATTGCGACAATACACTGCGGATTGATCGCTCTATAAAGGTGGCTTGATTGAGCGATGGCATGACTACAGATACGCTTGTCTGCTGACTTGCCTGCGTCTGATCAGTATTGGCTTTATTCAATTGTGTTGCTCACAAAAATAACCACACTTTATGGCGTCCATGCGCTGATACCCTGGAGTGATGGCAACCGGCCCTCCTCTTTTCCATACCGGAGATAATGTATCAGTGGGTTGATTTCTGCTTGGGCGATGTCGGGGTTGGTAGTCAAATAGAACGTGGTATCAAATTTAGGTGATGGATTGCGTCCTTCTGATGCCCCGTAACGCAGATAGTGTTGAATAGGGTCGACGCCCGCTTCGGCCACATCTGGATACTCGGCAAGGTACCAAGACTCATCGAAAAGGCCTGAATCTTTCAGCAGATTGACAAGCACCTTCTCTCTTTTTCTCGCCTTATTCGTGAGCCTGAATGGCTTAGCAAGGGCGCGGATGGGTGTAGTAATCTTCGAGGTCTTAGCCGGTTTGGACTTCTCTGACTCCCGCTGTTCGTCGGAACCGCTGGATTCTGCTTTATTTTGTTCTTCTAACTCCCGCACCATTTCCTGGTATTTAATGAAGTAGTGTTCCAGCTCTTCCTGTACCTGGTGCAGTTGCAGCAGCAGCAGTTCATTTTCCTGTTCGGTCTCCTTTTTGGCCGACTCCAGCTTCTCTTGTGACTGCTTGGCCTGGGTGAGCTGTATCTGACGCTCAGTAGCCAGCTTTGCCTGTTCGTCTCTTGCATTGGTCAGCGGCTCAATCTGAGTTTGAAGCTTCTGCTGTTCACCGGCCAACCCTTTCCGTATCTTCTCCTCTACCTGAAAATCCTTCCTGGTTTGATCCAATTCCCGCTGGAGCTGCTTTAACTTGGTGTCTTGTTCCTTTTGGGATTGCTCGATCTGCTGCTTATGCAGGAAAACCGCTTCGAGTTCTTCCTGTACTTGGTGTAGCTGTAACAGGAGCAGCTCGTTTTCCTGCCCGGTCTCCTTGTTGGCCGACTCTAGCTTCTCTTGCGCCAGCTTGGACTGGGTGAGCTGTGCCTGATATTCAGTAGCAAGCTTTGCCTGCTCGTCTCTTGCATTGGTCAGTTGCTCAATCTGCGTTTGCAGTTCCTGCTTGAGCTTAGTGTTTTGTTCCTTCTGGGCTTGGTCGATCTGCTGCTTTTGCAGGAAAACCGCTTCGAGTTCTTCCTGTACTTGGTGCAGCTGTAACAAGAGCAGTTCGTTTTCCTGCCCGGTCTCTTCATTGGCAGACTCCAGCTTCTCTTGTGCCTGCTTGGACTGGGTGAGCTGTGCCTGACGTTCACTAGCCAACTTTGCCTGTTCGTCCCGCACCTTGGTCAGCTGCTGTATTTGGTCTTGGCGCTCCATGGCCAGTTTCGCCTGTTCACCCCTTGCCTGTGTCAGCTGTTCAACTCGCACTTGCCCTTGCTGATAGCTGTGGTACACCTCCAGCGGCTGAGGGAATTCATGGGCCGCTGCCTCACCCAACGGTTGGGCACTCGCCTCCAGCTCCATTTGCAGGGTCTGAAGAGCTGACTGTTCACGCAGGAACTGGCTGGCCAGCAGACGCTCCAACGCAGGCGCTGTGGTTGTAAGGGTAGGCGACGGGTTCTCTTGTCGTAGCACTAGCCCGATGCGTTGACAGGCCTCTGCCAATGCTTCCGGCTGCTGAGCAGCCGTCTCTGCATTTAGCAATAGGCTACGGCGGCGATTGCGGCGCTGAAAGTGTATCAACACCTGGTTCGACGCAGACCAAGCCTCCATGAACTGCTCAGGATCCACGCCTTGCCGAAGTGCGTAAGCCAAAGCACTCTCTGCGCGGACGTAGAAAAGCAGAAACCTCGCTTGCGGAAAAGTCGTGGCCCAGAAATCAAGCAGCCACAGGCTTCGACTATCCGCCCACAACATCGGAGTATCAGCTCCCTCAGAGAACAGCGCAGCCGCCTTTTCTACCAGATCAAGGCTGGGTTGGACAGGCTGATTGAGTTGAAGCAGATCCGTTACACCAGCCTCCTGGAACAGCTTGTCGTTCCATTTAGCGAAGGAGTCTCCACCCTCTTCAAATCCTAGCTGCCGCAAGGCTGGAAATGCGGTTTTCCAACCGCTGTGCGGGCAGCCGGTAGTTACCACTATGTTCATGTATGCGTCATCTTGTTTGATTGCCGATTGCGATTTCATGGTTTTCGCGGGTTGTCTCGTTCCTGCTAGCTGTCGTAGTGGTCCTCGATGCGGCGGCCGTAGTTATCCTCGATGCGGACGATATCATCTTCGCCCACGTATTCGCCGCTCTGCACCTCGATCATAATCAGATCGATCACACCTGGATTTTCCAGCCGGTGTTTGTGACCAGCAGGTATATAGGTGGACTCGTTGGCTTTGATCAACATCTTTTCGTCACCATTGATGATACGGGCAGCGCCACGCACCACGATCCAGTGCTCGCTGCGGTGGTGGTGCATCTGCAGTGACAGCGATGCGCCGGGTTTGACTTCAATGCGTTTGATTTTGTAGCGCCTGCCCTCTTCCAACACCGTGTAAGCGCCCCAGGGGCGGGAGACGGTACGGTGGAGCTTATAGCATTCGTGTCCTTCTGCCTTGAGTTTTTTTACCACCTCACGCACATTCTGGGCATGATCCCGATGACTCACAAGCAGCGCATCCGGGGTGTCGACAATCATGATATTTTCCAGCCCAAGCGTGGCTACCAACCGGTCCTCACTCTGGACAAAGCAGTTACGGCTGTTGACATTGACGACTTCACCCAATGCCCGGTTACCCTGTTCATCGGGTTCAGCCAAGTCCGCCAATGCCTGCCAGGAACCGATATCGCTCCAATCGAAGCCGGCTGCCACAACGGCGACATTGTCGGCTTTTTCCATGATGGCATAATCGATGGAGATATTTTCCAATGCTGCAAAGCTGTCAGCTTCGAGTTCACAGTAAGCATCCTGCTGATTACACTGCGACACATCCCAACAGTATTCTCCCGCCGCCAACATATCGGGCGCATGATGTGCAAAAGCAGAAAGCAGATCGTTCACACGGAAGCAAAACATACCTGCATTCCAGTAGTGCCCACCCTCAGCAATCATTCGTTCAGCATCTTCAAGTGGCGGTTTCTCGATGAAGCTGGCAACCTTGAATCCCCCCTGCATATCCGCAATAGTATCGCCTGCACGGATATAACCGAAGCCGGTCTCTGGCTGAGCAGGATGCACACCAAACGTAACCAGATAACCCTGTTTCGCCAGTTCACTGGCGCGTTCAACATCCGAGCGAAATTCCACCATATCTTTGATCAGGTGGTCGGCTGGCAGGACCAGCATTATCGCTTCTTCACCATACCGGTCGCGAATTTTCAACGCACCCAGGAGTAGTGCTGGAGCAGTATTTCGCCCACTGGGTTCTAACAGGAACCGGGGGATCACTTCATCATGTATGCTTCTGCTCCAGCAATCCTTGCTCTGGAAATAGTAGTCGCGATTGGTAATGGTAAGCACTTCACTGACTTCATCACAGCCAATAGCGCGCGAATAGGTTTTTTCCAGCAGCGTATCGCCATCAGCCAAATGCATAAAGGGCTTTGGATGTCCTTCTCGGGAAACCGGCCACAAGCGGGTACCCGCTCCACCTGAGAGTACCACAGGGATCAACATGGTCTTGCCCTCGTCAGATTGAGTTGGTGTTTTATTTCATTCAATCGTTGCGCATAGCGGATGCCTGCAGTGGCAGGGCTGAAGTCAAATGCTTTAGGCTCAACGGGCCTTGGATTGGTACGGATACTCCGCATCAGCACTGCGGCATGACTGACATCAGGATCTGCCCAGCTTTGGCCATCGGCATGGAAGTACGCCCGGCGGCGTACATCCTGTCGCCGATACTGCACCAGCCCGACCCGATCCTCCGTGCAAAAATCGAGGTTTCCGGAAAAACCGGTGGCAATAAGCTGAAGATCCAGCATCAGTGCCTCTGCGAGCCCTCGTCCAAATCCCTCTGCCCGGTGCAACGACACGTAGCAGTCACAGCATTGGTAGAGTGCCAGTACCTCAGGCCTGCGCAATGTAGTATCTATAAGATGGATACGGGGATCTGCATCGATAAGACGTTCTATCCGCTTCCACGTTTTATTTCCCGCCTTGACATGACTCGCCTTGACGACCAAACCAATCTTCCTGTCTTCATCGGAGCTGGGAAAGGCGCGCTGAAATGCCTGGATAACTGCTACCGGATTCTTGCGAACGAGTGTGGAATTAAAATCGAATGAGAAGACGAAAAGATAATCCTCTTCAGGCAAGCCGAAATCTTTACGTCCCATCGGGGCCACACTGTCGATTGTGACAGAGAGCGGCATCGCGTAGACGGGGCATTGTGCCCTTCGATAGGCATTGGCAGTGTAGTGGCTGATTCCCCATAGCTCATCCACCATGCTGAAGGCATGGGTACAGCTTGCGGGCCAGTCGGGCAACTCCCACGGCCAATAACCGATATTGTAGCGACCTTCAAACAGATCGAGGCCCCGCTCGCATGCGTAGCGGACCTGCTCGATGCCGGTGGTACAGAAGATGTTTATGGCGTAGCGAGGCTTATCGACGATCCATTGATCGACACTTTTGTCCTTTTGCGAAACATTATCGCCAGGTTTGACGTTGACGATGCAAAAGGGAATGGCCTGAGACTTCAGTGCCAGCGCAAGCAGCCGTACATCCTCGCCAATGCCGATCTCGCCCTGTGCGTAGCCGAACAGGTTCACACCAAAGGGATAGGTGGATTGTGATAATGGACGTTGGCCTGTCGGTATGCGGCTTGTAATGCTGGCCAACTGAAACTGGGTGGGACGGCGCTTGAAACGCACACCAAGCCAGGCAAGTTTTCGTAACACCAGCTTGGGTAGTCGAAGATAAAATCGGCTCTGCCCTGCAGGCAACAGGGCCTTGTCAGATTCCGTTAGGGATGTACACCGATTTCCAATAGGTAGTTGTTTAACCTCAATATGTGCATCCAGGGTTTGCAGAACTGCGGCCAAACCAAACTCTTCGACCAACTGCAATGTACTTTTTCCAACATCTTTCCTTTTAAGCCGAAGCGTGGCAATCAGCGAATCAGTACTACCAAACTGCCGACTAAAAAATTCAACTTGCCATAAACTTGCTTTAGGAAGCATGAACTTATGACGTTCGCCCCGCCAAAAGGCTCGTGCTATACGGTGCCGGGCTTTAGCATCCCGCAGCATGGGTGCGACAAAATAACGATAGCGCACGACGCCGTAGAAGAACATTGCAACTGAAAAGCCGTCGGACCAACGGTCATTATTAAGAGAAGGCAGCGATAGTGGGCGTACCAAGGCAGCATCCCACTCTGGTATTGACCGCAAAACAGCATACTGCCGTCGCCCTTCGATGGCGCACCAGGCAAGAAACCGGACGAAATCTTTTGGCCTTCCTTCATGCAACGGAAAGCGCCGCTGCAAAATCGGGCGCAAGTGCCAAATTGCCAACATGGCGCCGTAAATCGGTGTAGGAAGATGGAAGGGCATTGCAATCGGAGCAAGCAATCCATGTCCTTCAGATTGCGTCTGTCCGTTAAGTTCAAGCATTGTCTCGATGCAGGAATTCATCCTTAGTCCTGATGTTCCCTGATTGTGGTAATCGTCATTCTGACTATGCCAAACAGCATCAGCAATACGATGAGTGCAGTAACCAGGATATAGACTCTCTCGGGATACTTTGCCTCATCGGCCAGAGAGGGTTTACTGATGACAACCAGGTGCTTCATCTTCTTTGATGCCTCTGCCCTTGATTGTTCAAGGGCTGCCAGAGTGGAGGCGTAGGCGTCTTTGGTAAATTCGAGATCGAGCTGCAAGTTGGTAAACTTCACCATCAGATCATTCAACTCTTCGTCCCCTTCACCGATCAATCGACGTTTTTCATCGATTATCTGCTCTGTGAGCGCCCGAATGCGCTCTTTGCTGGCAATCACTTGTGGGGAGCTACTCTTTTGAAATCCAAGAAGCTGTTTTAGTTTGGCCTTCTCCTGACTGAGTTCACCCTCCAGAATGTCCATGATGGCAGTGAGGGACTGACCCTGCTGCTCCGGGCTGAAGATCTGGTATCGATTCTGAAACTCCAACAGACGCTGCTTGGAAAGCTTGAGAGAGTCTTGCGTCTTCACCAACTGCTGCTCTACAAACTCGTACTGAGCCATGGCAAGACGGTGACTGATCTCGTTCACTACGCTCTCTGCTTGCTGCAGAATGATTTCGAGCAGCCGTTTGGCATAGTCGCGCTCAAACGCCTGCACCTCGACGAACAACAGCCCCGATAACTCGTCAAAGTAGACATCGATATGGTCACGGTAATACTCCAGATACTCTTCCCGAGTTGCATCGGCTTGCAGAGCGGAGAACCAATCAGCGCTGAGTTTCTGATAGTGCGCCCTGTGATCGAGTTCTTTATCGAGAAAGGCCAACATATCATCGGAAATCAGGTACTCCTCCATGATACGCTCATCTTCAAGACCGGAGGGATTACCGATCCCCAGCAGACCGATATCAAGACTGCTTGAGCTGCTGCCATTCTCCTTGATGGTAAAGATAGCCTCACTGGTATACCGATCAGAGGCAACAAGGCTGTAGTAGAGCACAAGCAATGCAAAGGGGATGATTACCAAAGTCAGCAGACTGGCGCTACGATCCAGTTCGATTAACATGCTCTTGGCCATGACTACGCTACTTGTTCCCTTTGATAGATGGCCACCGCCTCTTCAATATCTTCATAGAGATGCATCTGCCCCTTTTCGAGATAGATCCCGACATCACAGTCACGTATCAACTCCTGCATGTTATGGGAGACCTTGATGATGTTGGCCTTGTCCTTTTTCTCCTGTAATGCCGCGCGGCTCTTCTGTTTAAACCGTTGGTCACCCACGGCTGTTATTTCGTCCATCAGGTAGATATCAAAATCGAACGCCATACTGGTGGCAAAGGAGAGCCTTGCCCGCATGCCGCTTGAATAGGTTTTTACGGGCATATCAAAGTAGTCACCCAGTTCCGTGAATTCATGGATATATTCGATCTTTCGTTCGACCTCATCTTCACTGTCGCCGTAGATACGGCAGACGAAACGGGCATTATCACGACCTGACATGCTGCCCTGTACCCCGCCTGACAGCCCCATGGGCCAGGAGATTCTTCCCTTACTCCGAACATGACCACGGTTGGGGTAATCGATCCCCCCCAGAAGCCGAAGCAACGTGGACTTGCCCATACCGTTACGGCCTAAAATAGCGATATTGCACTTCGGCGGGAATTCGATGTTTACATCACACAGGATGTATTTTCGCCCCTTCGGTGTAGGATAGAATTTGGTGACATTTTCCAGACGTATCATGTGGCCACCATCTTCAACCAGTTGGCCCGGTAGCTGAGCAGACCAAAGGTGGTACTCGCCAAGGCAAAGAGAAAAACGAATAACAGGCTCACATCCCCCGACTCAAAACCGCGGAAAAAGAACAGGTGATTCAGTTCAACTATATGGAGCAGCGGATTCCACAGCAGCCAGTGGTGATATTCGGTCGGCACAACAAAAAGCGGGAAAAGAATTCCCGACATAAAATACATAGGCCGGAAGATTAATATGGGCACCAGCTTCATCATCTCGGGATAGAGCGTTCCATAGACCGAAAAGGTCAACCCAACACCGAATGTCAGTAGATAAAGCAAAGCGTTGATAGCAATCAGGCCGAGGAGATCATGAACCCCTACCTCATAATCGAGGAACCATCCGGCAATAAAGAGTAGCATGAGATAACTTACAAAATAGACTATCGATTCCAGAATAATCCGTGAGATAACCGGATCAATCGGGCGTACCTGCCGATAGTTAAACAGCCCCCGGTTTGACTCAATCGCATGCATGCACTTGGCGATTGTTTTTTGGAAAAAGAGATAAGGGACGATACCCGTTGCAAGGAACAGAGGCACTGGAATTCCGGAAAATTCGCTACGACCCATTGCGCTCCAGATGGCAGAGAGGACAATGACATGTGCCATGGGCTCCAATAAAGCCCAGGCATAACCTAGCCGATACTTGCCAAAGCGCGTTTTCAGCTCGCGAACAAAGAGCGCGAAGACAACGGCTTTCTGAATTTCAAAGGGAGAACGGGGCACAAATTCTCTTCTTTCTCATAACGTGAAAGCCACTTTCGCCGAAATGGCTATCTTGTAGATGACATCCATCAAGTCCAAGGCAAACTGCCTTGTCTTGGAATCGACCCTCGGCGGCACAATAATCTCATCACCCGGCTTAATGATGGCCTGCGGATCAGTGACCTCAACCTCGGCATTGGGGTGGTGAATGATGACTTTTTCTGTATCTGCCCGGTCTGAGTAACCACCGGCTTTCTGGATATACTGTTCTGCTGTCCAGCCTTCACGATGAGTGACAGCATGCATCATCATCACCTCGCCGACCGTACGAACAATCTGCGTATTGGTGGGGATAACGAGGGTATCTTCTGGCTCCAGCAGAATGTTCTGTTGAACCCCGTCCTGCGAGGTCACCACTCTTCCCAAAGGATCGATCAGGCGGGCCCGCTCGGCAAACTTGGCCATCAACTCAGCCTCCTGGGTACGGATCCCCACTTCACCCTGGGAGCCAGACAATGCCAGCATTGAGCTACGCTCCAAGCGGAACAGAGCGTCGCTGATAGCATCCTTCTGTGCCACGGCCACCGAAACCCGGCGCAAGTGAATCGCATCAGTATTCGCCAGTCCGGGATCGACCGGGATATGGTTAAGTACATCCACCAGACGGGAGCCACGTTTTACAGACAACGTGGCCGGTCCGTTAAATTCACCCTGGATATTGATCAGTATGGTATTGGCACGCCCGTCGTCCCTGAGTGTTACCGTATCACCATCACGTAGAGGGTAATCAAGAAAGGTCATGAGTGGCATAGTCTGCTTGATTGGTAGACCATTGCGCATGCCGATGATGGTGACCTCAGTGGCCTGCGCTGCTTTGGGGATCACCTTGAGGATCTCGCCACCCGATGAACTCGCTGATTCCATCTCAATCAGTGCACTGCGGGCCACATTGCCTTCAAGCTGAACAACTGCCCCCCGCTGTGTAACCAGGATGGTGTCGTTCTCCTGCAGCTGAGGCGAGGCGATCTTCCCCTTAAGGATAAAATCGTAGAGATCGGTCGTATTGATGGGTTTTCCGGCGCGGATAATCTCAATTTTCCGGTAACTGCCCAGTTTGGGATCGATGCCGTCCGCCAGGTCAAGAAAATAGAGGATGCTGTCAGAGGGAAGGCCTGCGTAACGCCCTGGATTGTTGACCATGCCTGTCACAAAGACAGCTACCGGCTGTGCAGTGGCAAGATTGGTGTAGACATCAAAATTGCTTGTGTAGACCTTCTTGATATGCGCTCTGACCGTATTGGTCAGGTCGGCATTTTTCACCCCTTCGAGCCTCAGCGGCCCTACCTCAGGCATGAAGATATTACCCTGGCTATCGATGGTATAAATATCTTTTATGGTCACTGCCCCCCACACAGCAACGGCCACCTTGTCTCCCGGAGCCAGGATATAGTTGGGGTTTAGCCCGTCACCCCGCGCCTTGAGGAAGTTTCCGTTAAACAGCTTGGCGCCGAACGGTTCGATTACATCCACTTGCTGCACGACAGCCGGTTGAGTGGGTAAAGCGACCTCTGCGGCGTGGAGTGGCGATGCCAAACTGTAAAGCATAACGAGAAAAAGCAGAGTGATGAAATGCCTTTTCACCCTATCCATTCTCATCCAGACTCCAAAATATTGTTGAAAATCAGTCACTTTTTGAACCTGTCAAAAAAGACATCTCCAGAGAAAAACCAATTGCGTCCATTGTTACAAGCCACTCGTCCTCTGGTGATATCAGGGGACGGGTTCCCGGTTATCTTAACAGGCCGACAGCGCATGCCACTTGCTGCGGTGTATAGCTTGCCTGCAACAAACATGACCGACCCCACTTGACCTCGTTCCCCTGGATTCATGGTTGGAATTTCAGAGAGAATGGCTGATTCAAGGGGATTGCTGACGGAATAGACAGCAATATCCTTCTGCACGATCTCTGTTTCAGCCGAAGGGGCACTCATAGTGGTAGCACATCCTGTGACTGATGCCAGGCAAGCAGTCAATATGAGCAGAGGGAGTTTTCTGACAGTTTCCATACCAGGGAGATAGTAAAGCACTAAAAAGTGGCAATAGACCCAAACGATGTAGTCTACAGATTAAGGAATCCCTGATCAATTGCCATATCGAGCGCGGAGAGAAACCTGGTTCACATAACCCATTGATAATACAATTGTTTAAGATATAAAGTTCATTTCATCACCTGATCCAGCGCCAATTTCCAGTCCGGAAGCGCCACTCCAAAATGATGTCGCAGTTTGGCATTATCCAAGATTGAATAACCAGGTCTCGGCGCAGGAAGTGGATACTCCTCTGTCGTTATAGGCTTTAGATCTTGGAGTAATATTTTTTCGTCCGCTTCCCGCATCAATTCAAATATTGATCTCGAAAAGCCATACCATGTTGTCATTCCACCTGAACTCAGATGGTAGAGTCCCCGCTTCTCATCAACCAAATCCGGATTTGCTACGCATTGCGAAACAGCTTGGCTGGTTGCTTCTGCGATATGCCTGCACCAGGTCGGTGCGCCATACTGATCATCGACAATCTTAAGTTCCTCGCGCTCATGCGCCAAGCGCCGCATTGTCATGAGAAAGTTATGGCCTCGAAAGCCATAAACCCAGCTGGTTCGAAAGATAAGATATCGCCCATCAACTGCCTCAACCGCCTTCTCACCGGCCAGCTTTGTCTTTCCGTAGACACTTAGTGGGTTTGTTGGACTCTCTTCCTTGTAGGGTTCGGATGCTTTGCCATCAAACACGTAATCTGTTGAGTAGTGGATAAGTGAGGCGCTAATGGCTTTTGCTTCCTCTGCCAGAATGCCGGGGGCTGTGCCATTTACCGCCATGGCCAAATCGGGTTCTTCTTCAGCCTTATCGACAGCTGTATAGGCGGCGGCATTGATGATCCAGTCGGGCTTGATTTCCCGCACTGCCTTGCGAATGGTGTCGGGAACCGCAAGGTCAATAGTCGAAGGCTTTGTTCGGCGACCAATGGCAATGACATCGCCCAGTGTGGCCATGGTGCGTTGAAGCTCCCAGCCGACCTGACCTTGATCACCGATGATTAGAAATCGTGTTTTTTTCATGTCTTCCATAACTATTTCTGGACAACCTGAAAAGATTCTTGTTCCCGCCAAGACGCCAAGTGAGCCAAGAAATCATTGTTTTCACACTTCCTTTGCGTACTTGATTAATTAGTATTCATCCGGAAACCAA
Source organism: gamma proteobacterium endosymbiont of Lamellibrachia anaximandri (assembly GCA_016756835.1). Lineage (GTDB taxonomy): Bacteria > Pseudomonadota > Gammaproteobacteria > Chromatiales > Chromatiaceae > QGON01. The sequence goes on from JAESPE010000070.1 coordinate 20,272, forward strand.
TTGCTGTAGCCCGGATGGAGCTTGCGTGATCCGGGAGCAGTCTATGAATCAGCCACTTAATCTTCCTGGATTCCGCTACGCTTCATCCAGGCTACAAATATTCACTTGATTTCCGGATGGGCACTAATTACCCAGTAGGGTACGCAGGCAGTCGTTCAACAGGAAAATCCTTTAGCCGAATACCATCACGATCCTTGGCAGAAAGTTCCGGTTTATCAATGGGCCAATCGATAGCCAGATCTGGATCATTCCAAAGCATGCTGCCTTCAGCCCCTGGATTGTATCGATCGGTGCATTTGTAGCTGAACAGAGCCGTCTCGCTGGTGACACAGAAGCCGTGGGCAAAACCCTCGGGAATGTAGACCAGCCGTCGGTTTTCAGATGAAAGACTTACCGATGCCCACTGTCCAAATGCAGGTGAACCACGACGAATATCAACAGCCACATCGTAAACTTCACCCTGAAGAACTGTGACGAGTTTCCCCTGGGCATTGGGATTCTGAAAATGCAGTCCGCGCAGCACCCCTCGACGTGACATGGAGAGGTTATCCTGCACAAATTCAGCCGCAATTCCTGCATCGGTATAAAGTTGCTTATTCCAGGTTTCCGTGAAGAAGCCACGCTCATCACCAAAAATTTTCGGCTCGATAATCAATACGCCCGGCAACTCTGTTTCGATTACTTTCATTCTTGTTATAGACCCTCTTTGAGCAATCTTTCCAGATACACTCCATAGCTGTTTTTTGATAATGCAGCTGCCTGTTTTACCAAGGCCTCATCATCAATCCACCGATTTCTCCAGGCGATCTCTTCCGGGCAGGATATTTTTAGCCCCTGACGAAGCTCCAGAGTCTGTACAAACTGGCTGGCTACGAGCAATGAATCATAGGTACCTGTATCCAGCCATGCGGAGCCCCTGCCCAAAAGATGAACATTGAGTTGTTCTTTTTCCAGGTAGATGCGGTTGACATCAGTTATCTCCAACTCACCACGTGGTGATGGTTTTAATGATTTAGCAATTTCCACGACCTGGTTGTCATAAAAATAGAGGCCGGTTACCGCAAAATTCGAGCGTGGATTATCCGGCTTTTCCTCAAGACTGACTGCACGACCGCTGCCATCAAACTCAATAACACCATATCGCTCCGGGTCTGTTACATGATAGGCAAATACTGTGGCACCATCCTTATGGTTTGCGGCATCAATCAGGATTTCTTTAAGATAGTGTCCGTAGAAGACATTGTCCCCCAGGACCAGAGCACAGTTATCATCGCCAATAAACGCTTCACCCAGAATAAAGGCCTGTGCCAACCCTTCAGGCCTGGGCTGAATTTTATACTGAATATTTAGCCCCCACTGAGCACCGTCACCAAGGAGATCTTCAAAACGCGCTTTGAAGGTAGGTGCAGTGATGACAAGGATATCCCTGATTCCAGCCAGCATGAGCGTGCTTAGCGGGTAGTAGATCATCGGTTTGTCATAGATAGGAAGGAGTTGTTTTGAAACACCTATTGTTACCGGGTGAAGGCGTGTTCCAGAACCACCGGCGAGTATAATTCCTTTCATTGTGTTTCCTGTTCTTTGGTACTAGGCATCACCACGAAGCTCACGAAGAACACGCAAGTGAGTCTTCGACCTCGTGAAAGATTTTGGGACATCCCAGTCCCCAAAATCGACTCGGCCTTCGACAGCCTGTTTGTGCCCCGGCCGTCCCGGT
>JAESPE010000071.1 GCA_016756835.1 gamma proteobacterium endosymbiont of Lamellibrachia anaximandri
ATCGCCGATACCCCTATGCCATTGATAACCCACAAGTATCATAGATGAAATCTGTTCGCCTGAAAGGCGAAGGTTTAAACCTTATGCATGGAAATTAAAAGTTACTCACTCAGTCTGAGAAAACGTGGTGCGTCCCCTATTTTCATTACAAGGCAGGGAAGAGCATCGATACCTGCACTATACTGATAGATAAGGCTAACGAGGCAGTAAATCCCGTTCATGACCGGATGCCCATCATCCTGCATACGGGAAATCATGAAGCCTGGCTAGATCCTGATACTCACGAGCCTGAAATCCTCAAGCCACTGCTCAGGCCCTGGTCAGGAGAGGAGATAGACCTAAATCCGGTTAGTAAAAAGTCAGTAATCCTTGAAATGATGAGCGCATAACAGAAAGGATTCATATTCTCACATAAGTAGGGGGGGGATGAGATGGCCAACACGGATAATCGGGGTTATGTCCGACAAGCGATGGGCGGGTTAATGTCGCAAGGTGCTGCATCCGCGAAAAGTAAATTCCTATCCCTCGCGCGATACCTCGCTGCCTTAACTGTTGTCACCTTTGGTGTGCTGACAATCATAGCTTCCTCCGACGAGCCAGCCTTCGAGAAGCTACCCCTGAACGTCGTTGTCGATGAAAACTGGGTCTTCCTCATGGAAGGCGACACTGTGTCCGTCAGAGTTGACACGACGACGAACAACCCCCAGGGCCGCACCCTGCCAACTGGCATCAAGTACGTCATCGAGCCGGTCGACCGATACGACGGCGGCACGCTGGCTCAGAATCTGAACGCTGGCTACAGCTTCGACTACGGCGTTCGCACACAAGACTCCCCACGCGCGGCCCTGCTGACCATCGAGACGCAGGAGACGACACGGCCGGGAATCTATCTGCACGACATCTCCATCAAGGATGTGGACAGATTCGCTGCCAACTTCGAGCAGAATACGGTGGCGCGCCTCGGCCTCGTAGTGGTACCCACCGGCGGCGCCGTCAAGACCTCGAAGGTCACCCGGGTCGCCGCCGGGCTCGGGCATTCGCTTGCTCTGCTGGAGGACGGTGCCGTCTGGGCCTGGGGCGACAATCAGCACGGCCAGCTTGGTGACGACACCCTCATCGACCGCAACCTGCCCGTTCCGGTGCAGGGACTCGAGGGTCCAATGAGAGACATCGCGGCGGGCGACAACCACTCCCTGGCGCTCAGCGAGGACGGTCGTGTCTATACCTGGGGGGCCAGCGACCGGCTCCAGCTGAGCGTGTCTTGGGACTTCATCACGGCTCCGGGCTGTCCAGAGGGCCGATTCGATATAGACGACCGCGAGTTCACCTTTTCGATCGCGCGGCCAGTATTTTCTCACTGGACGGCGGGGGAAATCGAATTGTGCGACACTGTCCCTAATCCGCTCGAGGACGTGGTCGCGATCGCTGCCGGCGATGCCCATTCCCTGGCGCTACAGTCGGGCGGCCCGGTGATCTCCTGGGGTGGCAACGCCTACGGGCAGCTGGGGCGCGATTCACTTCAGTTTGACAGGCAGTCTGTCGATCCGGTTGAGAACCTGCCGGATACACCGATTGCCGTGAGCGCCGGCACAGAGTTCTCGCTGGCCCTGCTGAACGATGGGACCGTGTGGGGCTGGGGGCGAAACAACGTCAGACAGCTGGGCGCCAACACGCCGGTCGACCACTTGATTCCCGTACAAATTCCATTCATCAGCAGCGTGCAGCAGATCCACGCGGGCGATGACTACACAGTTGCGCTTGTCAGCGGCGAGCCGGGGTTTCGCGGCTGGGGCGCCAACAGCTTTGGCCAGCTCGGGGACGGGACCATCGACACAAGATACCAGCCGGTGCAGACCGCCGCTCATCTGAGCATCGCCGGGCTCGCCGCCGGCTACGGACATACCCTGGCGTCCCTGGTCGACGGCCAGGTCTGGACTTGGGGTGACAATGCCTTCGGGCAGATGGCGGGCGCGGCGCTCCAGCTCCCACAAAGCTACCCTGTCCACGTACCCGGCCTGGACTCAGTGAGCAGCGTCGCGGTCGGCGGCTTCCACTCGCTGGCAAGTCACAACGCCTGCGGCAACGTCTGGTCATGGGGACGCAACTACTTCGGACAACTCGGTCATGGCACGGCGCTCCAAACCCAGGAGACGCCGCTGCAGGTCTACGGCCTTGGCGAGGCGGGCATCGGCGCCGGTTGCGAGGTCGTGCTGCGGGTGTATCAGACCACGGGCGGACAGGTCATGTCGGCGCCATCGGGTTTCGAGCCTCCAGGCTGCGAGGGCCTGTGCGCCGCCGGGTTCGTAGTCGACGCTGCGGTGAGCCTCACCGCCTCATCGGCCGATGGATTTGAGTTCACGGGATGGCGGGGCGATTGTGCGGGAGAGGCTGAAGCCATTCAGCTCATCATGAACGAGAGCAAGAATTGCTTCGCTGACTACCGGCCGGTAGCGAGTTTCACTTTTGAACCCGCGTCGCCACAGGCCGGTCAGGAAGTGATCTTCGAAGCAGGTGAGCTCCGCAATGCAACCGTCATCGGCTACCTCTGGGATTTCGGAGATGGCAGCCCGCCAGAAGCCACGGACGATGCTACGGCAGCTCACATCTATGCGAATGCCGGGGACTATGACGTGCTCCTGCGGATCACCTACGACGGGACACAAACCATCGAGGCCACCAGGTTCGTGACTGTCGCCGCCGCAGCGCTTATGGTGCCGCAGAATGTTCAGACCAGCGCAGGAGACGGGCAGGTCACCGTGAGCTGGGACTCTGTCAGCGGCGCGACCTTGTACAATCTCTACTGGAACACGACCGGCAACGTGAACACTGCGGACAATCTGATCGGCGGCGTCAGCTCGTCCTATGACCACACCGGTCTTACCAACGGGATACCCTATCATTATATCGTCACCGCAATCGGCCCGATCGGAGAGAGCACGCCATCAAGCGAGGTTTCGGCGGTACCAGCAACTGGCGTTACCTTCGAGCTGTCGGTCCAAGCCACCGGTATAAGCGGCGCTTCCGGCAGCGTGACGAGTGACCCCGCCGGCATCGACTGCAACACGCCAGACACCTGCCTCTATGGATTTGCCAAGGGTACCGTCGTGAGATTGACGGCATTACCCGCCGAGCTGAATTTCTTCGAAGGCTGGGGTGGAAACGATTCGTGCGATTCGACGGGTGTCGACGGTAGTGGCAACGACTACTGTGACATCACGATTTCCCAGGATATGTCCATCATCGCCATGTTCTTTGGTCCGTGATATCGCGCTAACGTAACAGCGCGACGCAGAGGCGGATGTGCTGCTGAGACCCTTTCCCGCCATGACGGGTTTCGAACATCTAACTGTGGCGCGTGTCCAGGGGTTATCACGCAGACTGGGAGCAACACAAAGGACACAAAAAAGCCCGCATAACGCGGGCTTAGGTGATACCTGAGTATCTACTGATATTGATCAGTTATTCTGAATCACTATATTCGGGAACTTGGCTGCGTAATCCTTAGCCTGCAGCGAGAGTTTGGCTGCCGTCTTACGGGCAATCTCACGATAAATCATGGAGATACGTGCATCGGGCTCGGCAACCACGGTCGGCTTGCCGCCATCGGTCTCTTCACGAATACGAATATCGAGAGGCAGTGAACCCAGCAGGTCGACATTGTACTGTTTCGCCATGGAGGAACCGCCACCTTCGCCGAATATATGCTCTTCATGGCCACAGTTCGAACAGATGTGGGTGCTCATGTTCTCCACGATACCCAACACAGGTACCTCTACCTTCTCGAACATCTTCAGACCCTTGCGGGCATCGAGCAGGGCGATATCCTGGGGTGTGGTAACAATTACCGCACCGGAGACCGGCACTTTCTGTGCCAGAGTCAGCTGGGTGTCACCCGTACCCGGAGGCAGATCAACCACCAGATAATCAAGCTCTGACCAGTTGGTGTCATTGAGCAGCTGCTCCAATGCCTGGGTGACCATAGGGCCACGCCAGATCATGGGAGTCTCTTCGTCGATCAGAAAACCGATAGACATCGCCTGAAGACCATATCCCTCCATGGGCTCCAGGGACTTGCCGTCCTTGGACTCCGGCTTACCAGTGATACCCAGCATACGCGGCTGTGACGGACCGTAGATATCGGCGTCAAGTATACCGACGGTGGCACCCTCTTCGGCCAACGCCAGCGCCAGATTGACAGAGGTGGTGGACTTGCCCACGCCGCCCTTGCCGGAGGCGACGGCAATGATATTTTTGATATTATCGATCGGCTTGAGGGCCTTCTGCACAGAGTGGGCAGAGATCTTCCAGCCGGCATCCACCTCAACGGCAGCCACACCGTCCACGCCTTCTACCTGAGTCTTCACGGCAGCAGCGATATCATCCACGCAACCCTTGGCGGGAAAGCCAACCTCGACCGTCACCTTGACCTTGTCGCCATCGATATCAATGCCTTTGATGGCATTCGCGCTTACCAGGTCCTTCTCCAGATGAGGCTCGACGTAGCCTTTAATCGCCTCGTTGATCTGATCTTGTGTTACTTCAGACATCGCTGATTTCTCCTGCCGCCAGGCCACCAACGGCGCCTGAACTATTCACATAAAATTATGGCGGGCAATTCTACACCAAAATCACGAGAATATACCAAGTATTTTGCTGGGTTTTTGACCGTACCCCCTCTCAACCCCTGTGAAAAGGCTGTCTGGCCAGACTGGAATCAAAATTCGAATACGCGTGTTCCATCGCGATGAGTGATACAGAAACCGCATCATCTATCGTTTCTCTACCACTCTGCCCTCAAGTAGGGACTATATTTAAGAGTGATAGTTTTCATTTTCCCGGCAGGGCAGGAGTGCGACGGTGAGTACGCAATCGGAACTCCAACAGATCATCGAGGACATGGTGGACGACCATCGGGGCATACTTGCCGTTGATGAGAGCCACCCCACCATCGCCAAGCGTTTCAAGGCCATCGATGTGGAATCCACAGAGAAGAATCGACGTGTCTGGCGCTCCCTGCTGCTGGCCACTCCAGGATTGGGCGACTACATCTCCGGCACCATCCTGTTTGAAGAGACCCTGGGACAGAAGGGCGAGGAAGGCGCAGGTACAGAAGCGATTGTTCACCATATTTTAAAGAATCTATAAAAGCAGCCGCCTTTTATGGTTACTACCTGTTCCTGTGTTGGAGCAGGATGCTTTTGCAGTCCGGATTGGTAATCTCTCTGGGGCTTCCTGGAAAAGATACTGGTCAGCGTAAGAAATGATGGCGATAGATTACATGGCGAACGCCGATGGCGGGTTTTCCTTTGCGGAAGAAACCGGGGATTCGAAACACCTGGGTTCTGATGACACTCATCCGTGGAAAATATTGGTGGTTGATGACGAGGAGGATATCCACCAGGTCACACGTATGGTGCTTGGTGATTATCACTACCTGGGACGCCCAGCCTTCATCATTGACGCCTACTCTTCGGAGCAGGCCATTGAGGTGATGCGGGAGCACCCTGATGTCGCCTTGATTCTTCTTGATGTCATCATGGAATCGGATACTGCAGGACTGGAACTGGTAGAGGTGGTTCGAAACAAGTTGGGGAACAGCGATGTGCGAATCTTCATCAGGACTGGACAACCGGGGATGTTCAATCAGTATCAGATCGCCGCTCAGTACAATATCAATGATTTTAAAGACAAAGCGAACCTGACGATTGAAAAGCTGTTTGCCTCTATCACGACGCTACTGCGTGAATATTCCGGCCTGCAGGAGATGCGGCAACAGCAAAAAAATCTGCAACATAATATCGATCAACTCAAAGCATTGGCGAGTTTATTCCAGGAAACATCGTTGGCAACACTGGTCCTTGATGATCAGTACAGAATTAAGACGGTAAATCCTGCATTTGAAAAAGTGACCGGTTTTTCTGCGGAGTATGCAATTGGCAGGCGAGCTGACTTCCTCAAGTCGAACCATAACGACAAGACCATTCTGAATGCAGCCTGGGAGAATCTGCTCGACAGTGGTTCGTGGGAAGGTGAGTTGTGGTGCGCAACGAAATTTCTCAACGACATCAACATTCGGCTCTCCGCTTCCGTATTGAAGGTAACAAATCACCATCATCGCGAAATTGCGATGCAGTTTTCAGATATCACCGATATCAAGGAACAGGAAAGGCAGCTTTTGGAGCGGGCAACCCGTGATCCATTGACGTCATTGCCCAACAGAAATCTTTTTCTGGACCGTCTTGAGAATGCTATATCACTCTCTGAGCGGGGTGGTCAGAGTTTTGCGCTGCTTTTTATCGATCTGGATTATTTCAAGAGTGTGAATGACAAGTTGGGGCACAAGTATGGTGATCAACTGCTGATTGAAGTGGCAGGCCGAATGAGTCAATGTCTTCGCCGAGCAGATACTCTAGCCAGAGTGGGTGGTGACGAATTCACAGCTATTGCCACAAACACCAGTAGCTGTACCCACATCGAAATCATTGCGAAAAAAATCAATATAGCAGTAGCCAAACCTTTTTACCTGGACGGGAAGGAGGTACGCATCGCATGCAGCATCGGGATAAGCCGATATCCGGATGATGCCCAGGATATTGAATATCTCCTGCATACGGCAGACCTGGCTATGTATCATGCCAAACAGAAAGGAAGAAACACCTCCAGCTTTTTTCTCCCTGAAATGGATGGAGATACCGCCGATGAATCCTGCAAGGATGCTGATTCATGAATATTGTCGCATACAGGCGGTTCTACTGGTTGTTCCCGCTACTGCTCTGGGGAAGTCTTTCCATATTGTCTGCTCTGTGGAATCTCTCCGGACTTGATGGCATGGCCGAAAGACTCGCTTATGAGAGAGCACAAAGCATGTTCAGACTGGTGCAGATGACACGGCTCTGGAATGCAAAACACGGAGGTGTTTATGTGCCAGTCAGTGAATCAACACCTTCAAATCCCTATTTGGAAGTACCGGACCGGGACGTGGAGACACTGGGTGGCATCAAGCTGACCAAACTGAATCCAGCCTACATGACACGTCAGATAGCCGATGTGGCCAGAGAAAATAGCGGGATTCTTCTTCACATCACATCACTCAAACCAATCAATCCAAATAATGTTCCGGACGTGTGGGAGTCACAAGCACTTAACCTGTTTGAAAAGGATGTTCCGGAGATTCTGGAATATATCAGGCAAGATAGCAGCCGGGTCTACCGTTACATGGGACCACTGTTTACCAAGAAGGCCTGCATGAAGTGCCACGAGAAACAGGGGTACGAGGTGGGTGATGTGCGTGGAGGTATCAGTGTGACCCTGCCTGCAGATCCCATCCTCTCGGCCCAGTCAACGGCAAGATCTCAGGTTATTCAAATCCACCTTGCGGCATTCATTCTATTGACCTGGACCACGCTGTTCCTGCTTTCCAAACTGCGCCAACAATGGCAGTTGGTGAATGATACCAAGGAGGTACTGGCTGGACGTGAGCATTTCCTGAGAAGTGTTACCAATGCAGTGGGAGAAGGTGTTGTCAGCATGGATCGACAGGGTACGGTGACTTTTGCCAACCCTGAGGCGCTACGCATCATGGGTTGGCGTGACTGGAAGTTGAGTGATAATGAGTCAGAAGAAGCACCGGAAGTGCTTGGTTTCAAGGCATCGATAGAATCTATCACCCAATCTGCTCTTACAGCGGAGGCGGAGAGTGGCGAAGTAGTGCGCGTGAATGAGGCTGTGTTTAAACATCAGGAGGGCCATTCGATACCTGTCTCCTATGTATCTTCACCCATTTTCGAAGGATCTGAGTTCTCCGGAACGGTTACTCTTTTTCAGGATATTACCCTGCGCAAGGAGATGGAGAAAACACTGGTGAGATCAGAAACCATGTCAGCACTGGGTGGCATGGTTGCAGGTGTTGCACACGAGGTTAATACGCCGATCGGTGTCTCTGTTACCTCAGCTTCCTATCTGGAAAGCCAGACAAAAGGCCTCATGCAAATTGTGGCGGATAATAAACTTTCGCGTTCAGCTCTGGATAACTATCTTGATCTCTGCAAAGAGTCGACTGCCATCATCCTTTCGAATTTGCAACGTGCAGAGCAGATGATCAAGAGCTTCAAGCAGATTGCTGCCGATCAGGCCAGTGAACAGAAGAGTCGCTTTAATCTGAAGGCCTATATAGACGATGTAATTCGCACACTCAGGCCTGAACTGAAAAAAACCCAATTGCACATAGAGATTGTATGCCCTGAAGGTCTCGAACTGGAGAGCTATCCGGGGGCACTTTCTCAGGTTATCACCAATTTGATCATGAATTCATTGGTACACGGTTTTTCCCAAAATGGTGCAGGTAATTTACGCTTTGAAGTGATGGATGAAGATAAGATTGTGCGGATTATCTACAGGGATGATGGGAAGGGTATAGCCCAAGAGCATCTGGAGGATGTTTTCGCACCATTTTTCACGACTCGTCGGGGTAAAGGAAGTAGTGGTCTCGGACTGCATATCAGTCACAATCTGATCTACACGGTTCTCAAGGGTACGATCAGCGTCTCAAGTAAACTGAATGAGGGTGTCCAGTTTGTTCTGAATATCCCCAAATCTCCTGAGTGAGTGGTGAGATTAACATGCACATAGAAACCAACAATCAATCAGATGAACTCATGTTTGTTGACGAAGATGTCGCCAAACCCTCTTCCATCGATAAGGCACTGGATCCCTGGAAGTTACTGATTGTTGACGACGAATCCGATATCCACCGGGTGACCTGCATGGTATTGGGGGACTTTAGTTTTATGGGACGTAGCCTGGAGTTCCACCACGCCTATTCGGATGTTGAAGCGAGGCAGATGCTGGAACAGCATCCTGATCTCTCTCTCATTCTGCTTGACGTTGTCATGGAACAGGATGACTCGGGTCTGAAACTGGTTGAGCATATTCGTAATGTGCTGAGAAATCGTTTTGTACGCATTATTCTGCGTACCGGCCAGCCGGGTTTAGTCCCCCTCAAGAAGGTCATTGTGGACTATGACATCAATGACTATAAGGAGAAATCAGAACTTACCGATCAGAAACTTTACGCCACCTTGGTCGCATCATTGCGGGAATACGATCATCTCGTCACGATTGAAGAGAATCGAAAAAAGATAGAACTTAACAAGATGGGACTGGAAAAGATCATCCAGGCTTCGAACTCGATCTTTGAACTTCAGTCTCTGCGTAATTTTGCTCAGGGTGTTCTGTTACAGTTTGAAAGCCTGTCTGGGGTGGATGTCCACTCCATCTATACCAAGGTTGATGGTTTTTCAGCGATACAAGAGCGTAGCGATTTCAAAATTCTCGCGGGTACTGGCTACTATACAGACCATCTTGAAGAACCGGTGGATGAAATTCTCAAAGAAGAAGACCTGAACCGGATCAGGGATGCGGTGAGCCAACAGGCCAATCAGTATGGTTCTGATTATTTTGTCTGTCAGGTTCAAAACAGCATTGGCCAGACCCATGTGCTCTATGTTCATGGAAACAATTTATCGACAAAGGGAGTCGACCGTGAATTGATTGAGGTATTCAACACTAATATTTCTGTTGCCTTCGAAAATCTGCATCTCACTCAGGAGATTGAACACACCCAGCATGAGATTATCTATACGCTTGGCGAGGTGACTGAGGCCAGATCCTACGAAACAGGTTTTCATGTAAAGCGTGTGGGTGAATTTTCACGAATCATGGCCCGGCGCTACGGACTGGATATAAAGCAGGCTAACCTGTTGAAGGTGGCCGCTGCTCTGCATGATGTGGGTAAGGTGGGCATTCCCGATGCGATATTGAATAAACCTGGCGCTCTGACAGAAACAGAGTTCGATGTAATGAAGGAACACGCCATGCTCGGCCATAAGATTCTTGGGAAATCAAAACGGGAAATGCTCAAGACTGCATCAGTCATAGCGCATCAGCATCATGAGCATTTTGATGGCAGCGGCTATCCGCAGGGATTGAAAGCCGATGAGATAGATATATTTGCCCGTATCGTCGCAGTTTCAGACGTTTTCGATGCGCTGAGCAGTGATCGTATCTATCGCCCAGCCTGGAATGATGAAAGGATTTATAGCTATTTTCGAGAGCATCGAGGCAGCAAGTTTGATCCCGATATCGTTGATACTTTTTTTGATGCGCTGCCAGAACTGCTGGAGATCCGAGCGCTATTTTCTGATTGATTTGTCCTTCTCGCCTACTGATCTGAGCATTTCCATTTGCGACGGCTCTAGATCTATTCGTGTATTCCAACCCCACCTGTCACCACAGAGCGAGATGCACTCAAAGTAATCGGCCTGAAATTAGCCCGGCTGCCACGAATATCTCTACCGGGAAACCCCCTGCATATAATCTCAGCAGAGAAACAGCATATTTCTTCACGTACATATTGATAAGCTAAGTGCCAGGCCCCATATCCAAAGTTCACAAGCAACAAATGGATGGATGGATCAAATGCCTCAATCTATCAATGAAGCTCTGAAAGATGAATCAACCTGGAAGCGCATCATCAGTATGCTGGTATTGGGTTTTGCCTATGGCGTGGCGGAAACCGTGCTGATCGCCCTGGTAGTCGCTCAGGTACTGTTCCGGCTGGTCAGTGGAAAGACCAATGAACCAATGAGAGCAATGGGAAAAAAGGTGGCTGATTATATCTACCGCATCCTAATGTTTCTGACCTACAACAGTGACTACCGCCCCTTTCCCTTCAGCGCCTGGTCGGATGATGCAAACTCAAATGTGATCGTACCGCCTGCCACGCATGGCGCGGATTGAGAGATTGGACATATTTCAGCGAGTCGTTCGGCAATTGGCATCTTGGTTCCGAAACCTGGTGATGTTGTATCACCCCGGAACCTTGCGGGAAAAAGGTTGGGGTTGGGCTGGTACAGTCGGCTTGATGACACTACTGGCCATCATGGCCGGCCTTAGCGTCTATTGGAGTCAGGAACCCGGGCCACTGGATATTCAAAAGGTCACCCGTGCCCAGCTGTCCCCAAAACTGGAACCGGTCACCGGGAGCTATACAACGGCCACACTGATCGGCGTGATAGAGATCCTGCTGGATAAGCCGGGGGGCTATCTGAGTAACGATGTCATGCTTCCGTCAGTCTGGATGGACAATATGCCAAACTGGGAATTTGGTGCACTGGTCCAGGTTCGGGATCTGGCGCGCTCCCTGCGGAACGATATGAGTCGATCCCAATCCCAATCGGTTGAGAACAAGTACCTGGCTATCGCCGAGCCTCAGTTCAACTTCAACAACGACTCCTGGATTCTCCCTGCGACCGAAAATGAATACCGCAAGGGCATTAAGACCTTGCATCAGTATCTGAATGACCTTTCAAGCAAAGCAAATCAGGGCACTCAATTCTACGCCAGGGCCGACAACCTGAGAGACTGGCTCTCCATCGTCGAAAAGCGGCTTGGCAGTCTTTCGCAGCGCCTCAGTGCCAGCGTGGGGCAGGAGCGGGTAAATACCGACCTCGCCGGTGAGCCGGACGCCACCCAGTCGACCAACACCCCTGACAGGTTGTCGATCAAGACCCCTTGGCTGGAGGTCGACGATGTTTTCTATGAGGCCCGTGGCTCGACCTGGGCGCTGGTGCAGATTCTGCACGCCATCGAACTCGATTTTCAGGCGATCCTGAAAAAGAAAAATGCCCTGGTCAGTCTGCGCCAGATCATCCGTGAACTGGAGGCAGCCCAGCAGCCGATATTCAGCCCCGTGGTGTTGAATGGTCGCGGCTTTGGTTTTGTCACCAACTATTCCCTGGTGATGAGTTCCTATGTCTCACGTGCCAATGCAGCAGTGATCGACTTGCGGAACCTCCTGCAACAGGGCTGAAGCATGAATCCGGATCACTGATATCTGAAGAGCCTCTGATCAAGTCCTGACCTGCACAAGTACTGACAGCCTTGTCACTCTGGCTAATCTGCTGTCGCAACTTCGGATGGGCAATCTGACATCCGGTGATAAAGTCGCCCGACTGCTGGAGAGAACACCCCGCATGCTCCTTTCTCCAACCTAAATATGCGACAATGTCGCGCTTTCACCCTGCGCCGGGGTGAACTTGAAACCCGAGCCACCGGAACAGCTATACGATGAACGACACACCGCGCAAAATCCTCGTCACCAGCGCCCTACCCTATGCCAACGGACCGATCCACATCGGCCACCTGGTGGAGTACATTCAGACCGACATCTGGGTACGATTCCAGAAGATGCATGGAAACCAGTGCATCTACTGCTGCGCCGACGATGCCCACGGCACGCCGATCATGCTGCGTGCCCGGCTGGAAGGGATCGAGCCGGAACAACTCATCGCCAGGGTTGCCGAAGAACACCAGGCTGATTTCAGCGCCTTTCGCGTCGGGTTCGACAACTACCACTCGACCCACTCGGAGGAGAACAAAGTCTGCGCCACCACCATCTACGAACACAACCGGGATAGTGGACACATCGCGCGACGCGAGATCACCCAAGCCTACGACCCGGTGGAGAAGATGTTCCTGCCGGATCGTTTCATCAAAGGCACCTGCCCCAAGTGCGGAGCCGAGGATCAATATGGCGACAACTGCGAGGTCTGTGGCGCCAGCTACTCCCCTGCCGAATTAATAAACCCGGTCTCCGCCGTCTCCGGCGCCAAACCCGAAGAGCGCAAATCCGATCACTACTTCTTCAAACTGGCCGATTTTGAGGAGATGCTGCAGAGCTGGACCAAAGGCGGTCACCTGCAGGCGGAGGTCTCCAACAAACTCGACGAGTGGTTCGAGACCGGTCTGCAGGAGTGGGATATCTCCCGTGACGCGCCCTATTTCGGTTTCGAGATTCCCGATCATCCCGGTAAATATTTCTACGTCTGGCTCGACGCCCCCATCGGTTACATGGCAAGTTTCCGCAATCTCTGCGACAAGACCGATGGCCTGGACTTCGATGCCTTCTGGCAGCCGGACTCTACCACCGAGCTCTACCACTTCATCGGCAAGGACATCATCTATTTCCACGCGCTGTTCTGGCCGGCAATGCTGCACGGCGCCGGTTTCCGCACCCCCAGCGCCATCTTTGCCCACGGCTTTCTCACCGTGGACGGCAAGAAGATGTCAAAGTCCCGCGGCACTTTCATCAAAGCCAGCACCTATCTGGATCATCTGAATCCGGAGTATCTGCGCTACTACTTTGCCGCCAAACTCAGCTCAGGCGTCGACGACATCGACCTCAACCTTAAGGACTTCGCCCAGCGGGTAAACTCTGACCTGGTGGGCAAGGTGGTCAACATCGCCAGCCGCTGTGCCGGTTTCATCAAGAAGCGTTTCGACGGCAAGCTTTCCGACAGCCTCTCCGAGCAGGCCCTGTTCGACGAATTCATCGCTGCAGGTCACACCATCGCAGAACACTATGAGAAACGGGAATTTGGCCATGCCGTGCGCGCCATCATGGGACTTGCCGACAAGGCCAACCAGTACATCGACGAGAAACAGCCTTGGGTGATCGCCAAGGAGGAAGGCAAGGACCAGGAGCTGCACGACATCTGCTCCATGGGCATCAACCTGTTCCGTGTGCTGATCGGCTATCTCTCTCCCATCCTGCCGGGCACTGCTGAAAAGTCCGAGGCTTTCCTGCAGGTGGAACCGCTAACCTGGGACAGACTCGCCACACCACTTACCGGACACCAGATCACAAAGTTCAAACCGCTGATGACCCGGGTCGATGAAAAACAGATCGATGCCATGCTGGAACACTCCAAGGAAGACTTGAAGGAAGAAGACGCAAAACAGACGCCAGAGGCCGCTGGCCCCCTGGCCGAGAATCCCATCGCCGACACCATTGATTTCGACGACTTCGCCAAGCTCGACCTGCGTATCGCAAAGATCGTCGAGGCCAATCCTGTGGAGGGCGCTGACAAACTGCTGCAACTGACACTCGATATCGGCGGCGAAACCCGCAACGTCTTTGCCGGTATCAAGTCGGCCTACCAGCCCGAAGACCTGCAGGGCAGGCTGACGGTTATGGTGGCCAATCTGGCGCCGCGCAAGATGCGCTTTGGCCTCTCCGAAGGCATGGTGTTGGCAGCAGGTCCCGGCGGTAAGGAGCTCTTTATTCTCAATCCGGATGAAGGCGCGCTGCCTGGGATGAAGGTAAAATAATCCTGATGTAGGATGCAGTGAGCTTGCGAACCGCATCCTACAGATTTGATTAGGGGCAGTTGCCGGTTCCGCTACGCTTGAACCGGCCTACGGACCCAGCTAAGTTGCGGATCATCAAGGAATTGAAGACTCCTCCAGCCCATAATGACATCTGGATCCGGCCGCAATCGAAACCAGCAGAAGCGCGTGTACAATTAACCTATAACTAAATAGTTGTTTCCATTGGCCCGGTTGCCTATTCTTAGACGGATGTTTGAATTTAGTGCTAACAGGTCCTGACACCCATAGATGAAAGAGTACGCCCTCATCCTAATCAGCACCGTCCTGGTGAACAACTTCGTATTGGTGAAGTTTCTGGGACTCTGCCCCTTCATGGGTGTCTCACGCAAGCTGGAAACCGCCACCGGCATGGGGCTGGCCACCACCTTCGTGCTCACACTTTCATCCGTCTGCGCCTATCTGATCAACGAATATCTCTTACTGCCCCTCGGGCTGGAGTTCCTGCGCACCATTGCCTTCATTCTGGTGATCGCGGTAGTGGTGCAGTTCACTGAGATGGTGATGCACAAGACCAGCCCGATGCTCTACCAGGTGCTTGGCATCTTCCTGCCCCTGATCACCACCAACTGCGCCGTGCTCGGCGTCGCACTGTTGAATACTCAGGAGCAGCACAACTTCATCGAATCCGCCCTCTATGGATTTGGTGCTGCCGCCGGCTTCTCCCTGGTACTGGTCCTCTTTGCCGCAATACGCGAACGGGTCGCCGTCGCCGACGTTCCTGAACCCTTTCAGGGCAACGCCATTGCATTGATCACCGCAGGCCTGATGTCCATGGCCTTTATGGGTTTTGCCGGCCTGGTGGCCAACTGAGAGTGGTGAAACCATGCTGATCGCCATTCTCACCATCACCGGACTCGCCACCGCCTTCGGCCTGCTGCTGGGTTATGCCAATATCCGTTTCCATGTCGAGGGCGATCCGGTTACCGATCAGATCGAGGCACTGCTGCCCCAGACCCAATGCGGTCAGTGTGGATTTGCGGGCTGTCGCCCCTACGCAGAGGCCATCGCCGGCGGGGAATCTGAGATCAATCTATGCCCTCCCGGTGGTGAAGCCACCATGATTGCCCTCTCCGACTTGCTGGGACGCGATCCGGTACCGCTCTCCGAAGAAACCGCCGAAGAGAAACCCAAGGCGATTGCGCTGATCAAAGAGCAGGAGTGCATCGGCTGCACCCTCTGCCTGCAGGCCTGCCCAGTGGATGCCATCATCGGTGCCGCCAAGCAGATGCATGTGGTCATCGCTTCCGAATGCACCGGCTGCGAACGCTGCCTGCCGCCCTGTCCGGTGGACTGCATCGTGATGGAACCGATTTCACAGGAGAGCGGTGGTTGGCGCTGGCCTTTCCCGGACAGCGAACATCCCGAGATCGTCTCGGCACCACCGCAGTAGACCAGCAGCATGTACGTTGAATCAAGCAAAGGAAAGATACGGCGGCTATGGGATTTTCATGGCGGCCTGCACCTGCCGGATAACAAACGGCAGTCTCTACAGACTGACCTCACATCCGCCACGATGCCTGCTCGGCTGATCCTGCCGCTGCGCCAGCACATCGGCGAACCTGCGATCCCTCTGGTAAAACCTGGCGACCGGGTGCTGAAAGGGGAAAAGATCGCCGACAATACTGCTCCGGTCTGCGCACCCATCCATGCCCCCACATCGGGAATAATCAAAGGCATCGAAGCGCATTCAATTCCCCACCCCTCTGGTCTGAACGGCCCGGCGATAGTGCTCGAAGTTGACGGCAAAGACGAGTGGGCCGATCTGCCGGCGCCAATCAACGACTTCCAAAATGTTGATAAAAGCTTGTTGCTGCAACGGATTCGTGAGGCGGGTATCGTCGGTTTGGGCGGCGCCACATTCCCGGCAGCGATCAAGCTCAATCCAGGCAAAGCGATCAGGACCCTGATCATCAACGGTGCGGAGTGCGAACCCTTCATCACCTGTGACGACCTGCTGATGCAAGGCGCTCCGGACCGGATACTGAACGGTGTACGCATCCTGCAGCACATTCTCGGCGCGGAAGAGTGTCTGATCGGTATCGAGGACAACAAGCCTGACGCCATCAGCACCCTGCGCAGCCACCTCACAGACGACGAACCCATTGAGGTAGTGCGCATCCCCACCCTCTACCCCAGCGGCGGCGAGAAGCAACTGATCCGCATCCTGACCGGGCAAGAGGTGCCCAGCGGCGGCTTTCCCGCACAACTCGGCGTGATCTGCCACAATGTGGCCACCACCGCAGCCATCGCCGACGCGGTACTCGAAGGACGGCCGCTGATCTCACGCCTGGTGACCCTTACCGGAGAGGGCATCGCAAACCCTTGCAACATGGAAGTGCCTCTAGGTATCACAGCCGCCGATCTGATCGAACAGGCTGGCGGCTATACCGGTAAATCATCGCAGTTGATCGTGGGCGGCCCGATGATGGGCTTCAATCTCTCCACCGATCAGGTTCCGATCACCAAGGGCAGTAACTGCCTGCTCGCCCCCAGCGAAGAGGAAGTACCTACCACAGGCTCCGCGCTTGCCTGCATCCGCTGTGGCCGCTGCGCCGAGGTCTGCCCAGTGAATCTGTTACCCCAACAGATGTACTGGTTCAGTCGAGCCAAAGAGCTGGAGAAGGTTCAGGACTACAATCTTTTCGACTGTATCGAGTGCGGTTGCTGCTCTCACGTCTGCCCCTCCCATATCCCTCTGGTGCACTATTTCCGCTTTGCCAAAACCGAAAGCTGGGCTAAGGAAAAGGAACTGCAGGCAGCAGATCACGCCAAGAAACGGCACGACTTCCGTATCGCGAGGTTGGAGCGGCTCGACGCGGAACGAAAGGCCCGCCTGCGCAAGAAGAAGGAAGACCTCGGTAAGAAAAAACCGGTAAAACCGGCCGCCAAGGGGGAGGATGCAAAAAAAGCGGCCATCGAAGCCGCGATGAAACGGGCTGCAACAAAAAAGGCAGCCCAGCAGAGTCCACCCAAGAACACAGATAATCTGACACCGGCGCAGCAGAAGCAGGTCGACGCGGTCGATAAACACCGAGCTGAAACAACAGCCGACCAGGAGTGATTTACGGAATGCAGTTTCAGACCTTCAGTTCCCCCCACACCGATCGCCCCAACAGCGTCGACAAGGTGATGCTGCAGGTGATTCTTGCGCTGCTGCCGGGCGTGCTAGCCATGACCTGGTATTTCGGCCCAGGCGTATTGATCAACATCGTCATCGCCACGCTCTCGGCAGTGGCCTTCGAGGCGCTGGTGTTGAAACTGCGCAAGCGGCCGGTGATGCCCACCCTCTACGACCTCAGTGCCGTAGTCACCGCCATTCTGTTCGCCATCGCCGTGCCACCACTGCTGCCCTGGTGGCTGACAGTCATCGGCATGGCCTTCGCCATTATCATGGTGAAACAGCTGTACGGTGGCCTGGGTTACAACCCATTCAACCCTGCCATGGCCGCCTATGTGCTGCTGCTTATCTCATGGCCAATACCCATGACCAGCTGGCTGCCGCCAGTGGTACTCAGCACCAACCCGCTGGATTTCATGCAGATAGTCAGTGCCATCTTTACCGGCTCACCACCCACAGGACTCGAGTGGGATGCCATTACCATGGCGACACCGCTGGACGGAATGCGCACCAATCTCGACCAGGGTCAGATGATCAGCGAGATTTTCCAAAGTCCGGTGTGGGGCGATTTTGGTGGTCTCGGTTGGGAGTGGGTCGGCAACTGGTTTCTGATGGGCGGCCTCTGGCTCATCTACAAGCGCACCATCACCTGGCATATCCCACTGGCCTTCTTTGCAGGCCTGACTGGGCTGGCAATGATCACCTTCCTGTTCGACCCGGAAAGCTACCCCTTCGCCCTGTTCCATGTCTTTAGCGGTGGCGCAATTCTCGGGGCCTTTTTTATCGCCACTGACCCGGTGACTGCCTGTACAACCAGAAAGGGACAACTGATCTACGGTGTCGCCATCGGCATGCTGGTCTATGTCATCCGTACCTGGGGCGGCTACCCCGATGCCGTGGCCTTCGCTGTACTGCTGCTGAACATGGCGGCCCCCACCATTGACTACTACACCCGGCCACAGGTGTTCGGCCATGGGGATAACCATGGTTAAGCATCCGGTCGTGATTGCGGGCTCGATTCTAGCCATGTTTGCCGTTGCCGGCAGCACACTGGTCGCCTTCACTCATGAATTCACCAAGGATCGTATCGCCGCCAACGAGCGGGAGACCTTGCTGCGCAGCCTGCGCGCCATGGTACCCTCCAACACGGTGGACAATGACATGACCACCGACACCCTGGCCGTCAACGATCCAGAGATGCTCGGCAGTCCTCAGACCACCGTCTATCGCGGCCGTTTAATGGGACAACCGGTGGCCACCGTACTGACCTCCGTGGTGCCCGGCGGCTACAGCGGCCCTATCAAGCTGCTGGTAGCCGTACGTTACGACGGCACATTGGGTGGCGTGCGCGTCATCTCCCATAAAGAGACGCCGGGACTCGGAGACAAGATCGAAGAGTCACGCTCCGACTGGATCTACAGCTTCGATAACAAATCCCTCAACGATCCAAATCTCCAGGATTGGAAGGTCAAACGGGACGGCGGCGTCTTCGATCAGTTCACCGGCGCCACCATCACGCCTCGCTCTATCGTCGATGCGGTCAAGAAAACCCTACTTTATGTCAAAGACCATCGTGATGCGCTCTATGACAAAAAAGCCGCCTCCGATCCAGAGCCACAAGAGAATAAGAAGCCATGAGCAATAGCGGCGGATTAGGCCTGATCATCAAAAACGGCCTCTGGAACAGCAACCAGGCACTGGTAGCCCTGCTCGGTCTCTGCCCCCTGCTGGCAGTGACCAACACCGCAATCAACGGATTAGGGCTTGGCATTGCCACCACCGCAGTGCTGGTGGCTTCCAATGGCACGGTATCGCTGATCCGCAATCTGGTCAGATCAGAGGTGCGGCTGCCGGTCTTCGTACTGGTCATCGCCTCCTTCGTGACCGCCATCGAATTGAGCATGAACGCCTACTTCCATGAACTGCACAAGATCCTCGGTATCTTTATCCCCCTGATCGTCACCAACTGTGCCATCATCGGCCGCGCTGAAGCCTTTGCATCCAAAAACAACCTGCTGCGTTCGCTGGTGGATGGTCTGAGTGTCGGTGTGGGTTTCACACTGGTATTGGTCACACTGGGAGGCATGCGCGAATTGATCGGCCAGGGCACACTTTTCGACCAGGCCCATCTGATGTTCGGTGCCGCAGCTGAGGGCATGAGTCTGTCACTGGGCAGTGATTTCCAGGGCATGCTGCTTGCGATCCTGCCACCGGGGGCATTTATCGGTCTGGGCCTGATGATTGCAATAAAGAATCTGATCGATAAACGGCTGGCCCAGACAACTGCGACAAAACCTGAGGCCCTCGAATCCGGAGCTGAAGCCGGCACATCCTGAGATGCGTATCCCCCGCATCTTTACCCACCAGGATCTTGCCGACACCGGTTCGGTCACTCTGGAGAAGGAACCCTCACACCACCTCAGCCAGGTGCTACGCCTCAAACCGGGTGGAGATCTCGTGCTCTTCAACGGTAACGGCAATGAATATGCCGCTCGCTTGCTGACATGTCAGAAAAACGCCGTTGAAGCTGAACTAACCCACTGTCTTCGGCATGAGCCGCCCCCACCATTGCACATCTATCTGACCATCGGCATCTCCCGTGGCGAACGCATGGATTTTGCACTACAGAAATCAGTGGAACTCGGCGTTGCAGAAATCCAGCCAATCTTTTCCGAACATTGCGTGGTTAAATTGGACGACAAACGGCTTGCACGGCGCATGGATCATTGGCAGAAGATCATCATCGGCGCTTGTGAACAGTCAGGGCGCTGCCATATCCCCATCCTGCATAAGCCAGTCGGTTATAGCTCCGCGATTGAAAACAGCTCCGCCGGACTCCGTTTATTGCTTGATCACCGAAGCGATCTTACGCTAACAGACTTCCCAGCTCCCAATGAGGGTGTGCAGATACTGGTTGGCCCGGAGGGTGGGCTCTCCAATGCAGAGAGAGAGATTGCAAAAGAGAAGGGGTTCACCGGCATCAGGCTGGGACCCAGGGTGCTGCGCACCGAAACCGCCCCACTGGCAGCCATCTCAGCCATGCAAATCCTGTGGGGGGATTTTGCCGACTGATAAAGACATATCAATGGACTTGAAAATAAACCACTGTCTGCAAAAGTCAAACTGATTTTGAAATCTCTACTTTTGTAGGTGAAATCTGATGGCAGTGAGCAGGCCTCCTTGGCTCAGCTTGCCGGAAAACTCCAATTGCCGGCAGTCTGTGTTCAGGTGGAACTTACGACATCAGTTTGTGAAAATCACTGCGGCCGCTATGGATCCCGCCAAAAGGTGATGATTAGTCTGAGGCTTGTCAGGCACCCTCCATGACACTTGAATGATTCGGGCGTGTTGTAGTATTTATTGAAACACCATGAATCCTATCAATATTTCCTGCGATTAGGTTGGCACTTGACTGTCCAGGAGAATGGAGTGAGAATATCCAGGATTTTTTTGTGGAAAGAGAATGAAAAAGGACACAAGTGAGTCTTCGACCTCGTGAAAGATTTTGGGACATCCCAGTCCCCAAAATCGACTCGGCCTTCGACAGCCTGTTTGTGCCCCGGCCGTCCCG